>JBGAVQ010000084.1:0-20076 GCA_044228045.1 Spirosomataceae bacterium | reverse complement strand
CTATGGCACTATTCAATGGGCATCGCTTACCCAAGGAAGCGGTTTTTTTGGATGGTGCTTTGATGTCAAATTTTCCGATAGATGCTTTTCATAACGACCCTTGTAGTGACTACTGCCCGTCTTTTGGTGTAAAATTAGGCTTTGACCGCAATGAATACTTAGAGGTAAACAACATTTTGGATATTCTTAATTGTAGTTTAGATGCCTCCATCAACCTGCGAGATTTTGAATTTTTGAGGGATCATCCAGAGTATCAAGGTACAGTTGGCTACATTGATACCAAGCAGCATAGCTGGATAAACTTTGAGGTGGCCGACGAAGAAAAGATGGACTTGTTTTGTGTGGGTGTAGAGGGGGCCAAAGACTTTTTACTAAACTTTGACTGGGAGCGGCAGAAAAAACTAAAAAAGAAACATCGCTAATTTTCAGAAACAAAGACAATTGCGCCAAACAAGAGATTTTGTGGGAAGGGATAACTGTATTTTCTTAGAAAAAAACTGTATATTTCTAAGGAATTTCTAAAAAGTAGGGTATTTATTAAAAAATAATTAGGGTTTAGGCTTGCAATTATTAGAAAAGTATTAAATTTGTAGCTCAAACCTTAAACACCGCAAAAGAAATGAAAAAAGTACTTGCCTTTGCACTTGTAGGTGGTATGTTGGCTCTTGCTGCATGCTCACAAAAACCAGCAACTGACGAATCTACAGACTCAACTAAAGTTGATTCTGCTGCTATGGCTCCTGCTGTTGATTCTGCTGCAACTGACACAACTGCAGTTGCTGACACTGCTGCTGCTAAGTAATTAGTACAGTAAGTTATAATAAAAAAGCCTTAAGTAATTAAGGCTTTTTTTATTTTTGTGGCGTGAACAACTCCATAGCTCTTTTTCAGAAATATTTGCCTGAGCCTGCCGTAAGTTATTGTTATGACTTGTGGCAGGCTCATCATTTTACGTTCAAAATTACCAAGCCTCGCCGAAGCAAGCTTGGCGATTATTGCCATCGCCCAGGGCAGGGACATCACATCACGGTCAATCAAAATCTGAATCCGTATTCGTTTTTAATCACATATTTACATGAAGTAGCTCATTTACTCACGTTTAATCAGTACAAAAACCGTAAAATACCACACGGGAAAGAGTGGAAAAAGAATTTTAGAGACTTACTTTTACCCGTGATGAACGAAGCTGTTTTTCCATCGGCTGTATTGGAGACTTTACGAGCATACAGTAAAAATCCATTGGCTTCTACGAGTAGTTTTGTGCCTTTAAAAGAAGCACTGCACCTATATGACCCCGTTGACCCTGCCCACTTAACGCTTGACCAAATAGCTTTGGGCGAAAAATTTGTATTGGGTAAAAGAATATTTGTGAGAGGAACACTACGGCGCACACGTGTACTTTGTATAGAAACATCCACAGGGCGACAATACACCGTTTCGATAAAAGCCCTCGTCAAAAAATGTTAGAGGGACTTTGTTCGTTAGCTTTACAGAACCGTTTTTCTATCCAATTGAAGCGATTTTACTTACCATATCTTCTATTCTTTGTTGGGCTTACCCAAGTTATGGCACAGCATTCGGTGCTTACAAATGGGACGTGGCTCAAAATAGGCGTTACCCAAGCTGGAATCTATCAACTTGATGCTGATTTTTTAAGAAAAGCAGGCATTGAACCAAGTACACTGAATCCGAAAAACCTGAAACTTTATGGAAACGGTGGAGGGATGTTGCCCCAAGCTAATGCTACCCCCCGCCCTAATGATTTAACAGAAAATGCAATTTTTGTAGAAGGCGAAGCCGACGGGAAGTTTGATAATCAAGATTTTATACTGTTTTATGGGCAAAGCCCTCATGCTATTTTGTATGATTCAACAACGCAACGGTTTAGGCATGAATACAATTTATACTCCGATACTACCTTTTATTTTCTGACGATTTCGGCAACTCCTAGCCTGCGTATTGTTGATAGAAACGCCATAACAGCTACTAAGACAGTAACGACTTTTGACGATTATGTTTTTCAAGAACAAGACCTCAAAAACATGGTGCAGTCGGGGCGAGAATGGTATGGCGAAGATTTTGGGCTGCTAATTAGCGAACGAAATACGGTTTTTGATTTGCCCAATATTGTACCCAATTCAACTGTATTAGTGACATCGGCTGTGATGGCTGCAGCACAAGGTGCTACCGAATTTCAAGTAAAATTAAATGGACAAATCATTGGTAAACAGGTCATTAGCGGTGTAACCTCAGACCGTTACGACTACAAAGGCAGCGAAAATACAACTACATTTTCTATGCTTGCCACAAACTCGTCAGGTAATCAGTTGAGTGTTACGCACGCTTACAATCGTAACAACATCGCCAGTGCGTTGGGGTATCTAAACTATGTGGGTGTACAAGCAAAACGAGCACTCACATGGACAGGTAAGGCGTTTAGTTTCAGAACCATCGAAAGTGTTGGCTCGCCTGCGGTTATCTATCAGCTAAGCCAAGTGTCTGATTTGCTGACGGTTTGGGATATTACTGACCCGTTGAGGCCCGTTCGTCAACAAACCCAGAAAAACAATACACAACTCAGCTTTGGTGCACCTGCCGAAAGACTTCGTGAATTTGTGGCTTTTACAGATAAAGATTTTCTGAAACCTGCTGTTGTTCGAGCAATTAGTAATCAAGATTTGCACGGAACTACTACGCCTAATTTGCTGATAATTACTGCTCCTAAGTTTCGGCAAGAAGTCGAGCGGTTGGCCGATTTTAGGCGGACAAATGATAAGCTAAGTGTGTTGGTAGCAACGACTGAGCAAGTATTTAATGAATTTTCGTCTGGGCAGCCCGACCCCACCGCCTTGCGTGATGCTGTGCGGTATTTCTATCATCAACAACCAACTACACTCCGTTATTTGCTTTTGTTTGGAGATGCCAAATTTGACCCCAAAAACCGCACTAATTCGGTAGAAGCCAAGTACTTAAATGATTACGTGCCTGTTTATGAAAGTAGAGAATCGCTGAGTCCTTTGTACAGTTTTTCGTCAGACGATTATTTTGGTTTTTTAGAAACAAAAGAAGGTGACTGGGCCGAAACCTATGCCGGTGACCACACACTTGAAATAGGAATAGGCCGTTTGCCCGTTAAAACGGAGCAAGAGGCCAAGAATGCAGTAGATAAACTCGTTCGGTATCAAAACCCTAAATCTATTGGCAAATGGCGCAATCATGTTACACTTGTAGCTGACGATGGCGATGGTAATTTGCACCAATTAGATGCCGATGCGCTGGCTCAATTGACAACAAACAAATATCCTAACTACCTAACAGACAAGGTGTTTTTGGACGCTTATCCACAAAATGCAGGCTCAACGGGCTCGTTGGCTCCGCAAGTAAACGGGGTAATTAATCAAGCAGTTGGTAATTCGCTTATTGTTAATTACACAGGACACGGGGGCGAGGCCGTATGGGCGCAAGAGCAAATATTAACCCGTGCCGATGTGTTGGGCTGGAATAACTACGACAAACTTCCTTTTTTTGTAACGGCCACCTGCGAGTTTGGCCGCTACGACGACCCCAATGTAGTATCGGGTGCGGAACTGTCGCTATTAAGCCCCAAAGGAGGAGCTATTGGCTTAATTACCACTACTCGCCCTGTGTTTGCCAATACTAATTTCTTGGTAAATGATGCCTTCTATCGAGCTGTTTTTGAACCCATTAATGGCCAAATGCCACGCATAGGCGATGTAATGAAGCAAACCAAAAACAATAGCCTCAGTGGCCGAATCAACCGTAACTTTGCCTTGCTTGGCGACCCGTCTATGCGCTTGGCATATCCGCAACAACAAGTGATTTTGACAAAACTCAATGGCAAATCGGTCACAGAGAAATTAGATACCCTCAAAGCCCTTAGCAAAATCACACTCGAAGGAGAAATACGGTTGCCCAATTCAAATGTTCCTAATACCGCTTTTACAGGAACACTGTCAGTAGTAGTTTTTGATAAAGAAACTACCACAACTACCCAAGGTACAGAAAGTGTGAAAATGTCGTTTCAAGAACGTAAAAGTGTGTTGTTTGAGGGACGAGCAAGTGTAAAAAATGGCGTATTTGCCTGTACTTTTATAGTACCGAAGGACATCAATCCACAGATAGGAAAGGGTAAAATTAGTTTTTATGCCCAAAATGCCGAAGGTATTGATGGGGCTGGGTCTTTTATTAACGCATTGGTAGGAGGGGAGATTGTTTTGCCCACTGCCGACAAACAAGGCCCTGCCATTCAGTTATTTATGAATAATGAGCAGTTTCAGAATGGTGGCATAACAGACGAAAAACCACTTTTGATTGCAAAGCTGAGTGACGACAGTGGCATTAACCTTTCTTCAAACAGTATTGTTGTTACCTTAGACGACACCCTCAATTTGACGCTGAATGCTTATTTTGAACCTACCTTAGATGATAATAGAGCTGGAACTATTCAATATCCATTTCGGAATCTTAAACCAGGCAATCATACTGTCAAGTTAAAAGGCAGAGATACATACAACAATCAGGCGGAGGCTTCGTTAAACTTTGTGGTTGCGCCTGAGTCAAAAATTCACCTTCGCAACATACTGTGCTACCCAAATCCGTTTAGCGAGCGCACCAATTTTGAGTTTGAACACGATTTTGACGGAGAAGATCTTGGCATAACACTTGACATTTATAATACAGCAGGCCAGCGACTTAGGCAACTTCAAGTAACAGATTATCGGAGTGTTTCGCCATTTACGCAATTGTCTTGGGACGGTTCGAGCGATTCAGCACAAAAAATAGCAAAAGGTTTATATTTTTACCGTATTTTTGCACGTTCTTTACAAACCAACGTTGTGGCAACGGGTGCAGGGAAAGTTTTTTATAGCAGATAGTGAGTAGCAAGATAGCAGAATAGCAAATAGCACTAAGTGAACTTGTAAACCAAGCCCCAGAAATTAACCAAACCTACGGATAATGACACGTAATTTCGTACGAATGATTGCGCTAATGAGTATTACTGCGCTTAGTATTCAGACTTATGCTCAAACCAATCCTGGGCGCATCCCAAGTCCATCAATTCCTTTCTTAAAAGTAGCACCAGATGCTCGTGCAGCTGCCATGGGCGACGTAGGTGTAGCTACCTCAGCAGATGCCAATGCGCTTTATTGGAATCCCTCAAAATTAGTATTTGCCGAAAAAGCCACAGGTGTTGCGGTTTCTTATACGCCATGGTTACGTCAATTAGTAAATGACATGTCTATTTATTATTTGGCTGGCTATCACAAAATTGCCAAAGACCAAGTACTTGGGCTTTCTATCAACTATTTTGACATGGGGGAGTTTCAAGCCACTACTCAGAACGGTCAAGTAGCAGGTAACTTTTATTCGAGAGACTTGGCCATATCGGGTTCGTATGCTCGTAAACTAAGTCGTAACATGTCGTTGGGTATTAGCTTACGATACATCAACTCTAATCCTGCAGCAGGCGCCCCCGTTATTAATGGAATTGCCCTTAAACCAGGCACTACCGTTGCGGGTGATATAGGTCTCTATTACCAAACCGACAATCGTGACAAAAAAATGAATTGGGCTTATGGGGCTACTATCTCAAACTTAGGCGGACAAGTATCGTACGGAGGTGTTCAAAAGAACTTCATTCCGACTAATCTTCGTTTTGGTGTGGCAGGTACTTACAAAATCAATGACCAAAACAAGTTTGTGTTTGCCGTTGATTTGAATAAACTTATGGTGCCAACACCCCCGCTAAAAACCAACCAAAGTACCTTAGCGGGTATTTTTGGCTCGTTTGGCGATGCGCCTGATGGTTTTAGTGAAGAACTCAAAGAAGTGCAACCTTCGTTGGGGATTGAATATTGGTACAATGACCTATTCGCCATCAGAACAGGCTACCGTCACGAAAGCGAAATGAAAGGCGGCCAACAGTACCTGACAATGGGTTTTGGGGCTCGTATTCAGCAACGCTACGGGCTTGACTTTGCGTACTTAGTGCCAATGAAGCAAAACAGCCCATTAGCTCAAACACTTCGCTTGTCGCTTCTAATCAATCTTGATAAAAAAGACCGTCAGGCCGATGATTTTGAGAATGATTCTAACTAAGTTTTGGCTTGTACCTAAATACAAACTCACATAATTGTAAGTGCAAATGACATTCTTCGGAGTGTCATTTGTTTTTATATCCATTTCGTTTATGATTTTAGATCGTACCTTAGCACCTGATTTTCAGGCTATTCAGTCTGTCAATATTCCGCAAGTTCAGCATTATACACTTGATAATGGTCTTTCACTTCATGTGGTTAATGTGGGGGAGCAACCCATTATTCGACTCGAACTCATTTTTGAGGCTGGTACTTGGTATGAGCCATCTAATGGTGTTTCGTTCTTTACCATGAAAATGCTCAGTGAAGGAACTACCCACTATACTTCGGCGCAGATTAGTGAATTTTTTGACCAGTTTGGTGCCTTTACTGAGTTTGGGCAAGGGATGGATCGAGCTGCTTTTACCCTTTTTGGATTAACAAAGCATCTTTCAGCCTTACTCCCAATGGTACGAGAACTATTGGAAGAAGCTATTTTTCCGACAAAAGAATTAGCAGATTTACAACGGATTACGGCTCAAAACCTACGGGTTAATCTTGAAAAAACGGCTCACGTAGCTACCCAAACATTCAGGAAACAAGTGTTTGGCTCGGGGCATCCTTACGGAAAAAACCTAACGTTTGATGCGATTGAAGCCATCAATTCTGATGATTTGAAGGCTTTTTATGAACAATTTATCAAGAATCGCCCGTTTTCTATCTTTATGTCTGGCATGATTGGTGAGCAAGAAATATCCTTGATTAACAAGTGCTTAGGTTGTTTGGCGATAAGGTCTGCTACACCGGTTGCTAAAGAGACAGACATCCGTTCTGCGCCTGAACAGATTATGGTGGAGAAACCAGAGAGCGTTCAGTCGTCTATTCGTATGGGTAAGCAATTGATGACCCGCCAGCATCCTGATTTTTACAAAATGGTCATGCTCAACGAAGTACTGGGAGGCTACTTTGGCTCACGCCTGATGCGAAATATCAGAGAAGACAAGGGCTTTACTTACGGGATTTCGTCGCAAGTAGCACCGCTTTCACGAGCAGGTTACTGGGTGATTGGCACGGATGTAAAGAAAGAGCATACTAACCAAACCATTGACGAGATTAGGAAGGAAATCAAGCAATTACAGACCGAATTGGTACCAGCAGATGAATTAGAAACGGTCAAGAACTTCCTTTCTGGTGAATTTGCAGGGTCACTCAACACGGCCTTTGAAATTACAGATCGGTACAAAATCATAATTCTCGACAAGTTACCCGCCAATTTTTACGAACAATTCATCCCAACGATTCGGAAAGTTACCTCAGAAGAAATACTCCAAATGGCCAATACCTACCTATCGCTTGATTCGTTGCACGAAGTAGTAGTGGGGGGCAGGTAGCATTATAGTAATTCGTAGCGTTGCAAAATACTGTCTGTCAGTATTTTGTAAATTTTACTGGTATTTGAATCATCTTCTAATAACTCAACTTGTTGCTGTATAATGAGCGTATCACCCCGTCGTGCTGGGCCTGTTTGTACATCGGCTGGGTGGGTGGAAGCTAAGGCTTTACTAACGGTTTCTTGAATGAGTGGTTTTAGTAATTCAAATTCTAAGTTGTAGTCATCAAGTAAATCTTTGGTCAGGGCCCACAAATGATTGGTGAAATTACAAGCAAATACGGCTGCTAAGTGCAGTACTCGTCTTTCATCGGTGGTGACCAAATACACAATTTGGCTAATTTCTTGTCCCAATTCTACCAATTTTGTCTCGATATCTGGCTCAGTTGCTTCAATGCACAGCGGAATTTGTCCAAACTCAATATAAGTCTGTTTGCTGAATGTTTGTAATGGGTAAAACACGCCTGTATGCACAGGCACATCACTAAATACGGTAGCCCAGTTCTCTAAAACAGACAAGGGTTTGCTGCCAGATGTATGAACAATAACGGCATTTTCTGGCAAAACCAATTGTTCAAGCACTTCTGCAATAGCATCGTCGGCTACACATAGTATAAATAATTCAGCTTCGCTATCGGCAAAATTGAGATGGTCTTGCCACGTAGCATCATAACATTGTTTAGCCAATGTACGAGCATTCACAGGGTTTCGACTATACACCTCTGCTATACCGTGGCCCACGTCTTCGAGGGCACGGGACAAATGCCAAGCTACGTTTCCAGCACCGATGAAAGAAATGAGCATGGTAGTAAATCAGGAGTAACGAGCCAATTTTCGTTTTGTTGAAGAGTAATTGATTGATTTTTAGTGTGATAATGCTATTTGCCAGCAACAAAAGTAGCATAATCGCTACATTCCCGAATCGCTTCTTGCTGAAACTTGGTATTGCGATATTGGGTTTTTAACACTTTAAAAAAGGTTAAATATTTTTGTCGGCGTACTTGCTCAAGTTGTGCCGAAATATCATCGTAATTTCCTTTGGCGTATTGTTTGGCATGTTCCATACCTTGGTAGGTAAAAAACGCATTTTGTTCACACTGAGCAGCCATAAAACACGCTCGGGCGGCCAATTCGGTATTAGTGGTCATTTTCATGGCTTGCTCAAAGTACCTACGGGCCGAGTTGGTCGTGTAATAATTATTGTTAGATTGATCAATATTTGAATACTCTAACTCAACATTACTCCATTCACGAGTTACTAAAACCCACGAATTACCATAATAACTTAGATTAAAAGCACCGCAACCCAAAAGGTACCACGACTCGGCATCTGAAGGGTCGGCTTTTACTTTTGCCTCTAACTCAGCCATCCGCTTGGTAAACGTAGCTGGTGTGTGAATTTGCTCGGCATCTTGTTCTTTATCAGGTGATAAATAAAAAGGATTCTGACCGAAATAAGAGCTAAAGGGGTCTTGTTCCCAATAGCTTGTTGGCACTTTGCCGAAGGCCTCGGCGGCTTGTGCAAAGGCATTTTCGGCCAATGAGCGCCTGCCTAACAACACGTAAAGGTCGTCTTGTGTAATTTTGGCAATTTTCATTAGCCGTTTGTCAAACGCATTGGGGGAGGTTTGGGTAAAATACGCAATCACTTCTTGAATCGTAGCAGATGAAGTAGTGTCTTCTATGGCATACATGTCGTTGTTGGCCTCAAAGCCATAACTTTCTTCACTCCGCATTTGGCGTGAGGGCAACACGGTCATCAAATAGGCTTTTGCTTTGGCAAAAGGGACATCAGCAGGAGTGGCCTTTTTGTTGGAACAACTTGAAAACCAGCCGCCCGATTTTTTTTCTGTTTCAGTTGGCATACCTCTATACTTAGCTGCCATTGCTGTGCAAGCCTGAACAAAGGCATTGTTTCGTCTAAAATCATTTGCTACCGAAAATTGCTCTAAATACGGAATAGCGGCGGTTTCTAAATCCGTTGTTACTGTTGTTTGGCGGTCAATAGTCAATAGCATTTCTTGCAGGGCAATTTGATCTTGTAATGATTTGTGAGTCGTTTTTTGTAGTTTGGCTTTGTCTAACAGTTCTTGTGATTTCTCAAAATCTTTACCCATGTATTCCATATAAGCCGTTGCCGTTAGCCAAAAAACGGGGTTACTCAGGTTTTTATTTTCAGCACATTGCAGGGCAAAGTCTTTCAATTTTTCGGCATAACTCCCCGACTCAGCCTTTTTTTGCGCCATTTCGGTAGAATCAGCATCATAAAAAGTATAAATCATCTGTTGCGTGTCGGTATAGTGATAAAACTCATTCTGATTGATTTCACGAGTCATAATTAGCTCAATCAGTGGGTTTTTAGGGTTCAACACCACTAATTTTTCTAACATTGGCAGGGCATCTGTGCGAGGCTGAATGGCAGCTAAGGCATAAACTGCGGCTTTTTCTTGGTCGTTTTTGCAAAGCGACAAGGCATTTTCGGCAAAATTTCGCAGACCATAAATCCGGATACTTAAATCAGCCTGGCGGCGGCGAGATGGCGAGCGGTCAAACACCTGGGCAAATTCGTAGTAAGCCTTAGCCGAATCGCCCAATCGCATATCAGCCCCAGCCTTTCGACTCAACGACCAATCACTGATAAATGTTTTTTGTTTGATAGGAGCTACCCATTGGTCATAGAGCGTGACACACTCTTGGTGCTTTTTCAAGATTCCAGCCAGTTTTACCGCTTGAAAAGCATAGCGTTCCTTCAAAAACGAATCTTTGGTTGTGCCTGCCAAAGCTTTCATTTTGCCGAACCAATTTTCAAGCCCAAGCGAGTCTTTTGTACCTTCTTCCCAACTGTATTCCGAGGGCTGATAAGCTTTTTCGATGGCTTCTGCGGCAGCAAGGTACTCAACGGCTTCGTTTTTGCCTTTGAGTTTCAAAAAGCGGCTAAAGTTTTTAGACTCGCCAAATAGCTCAGCACCAATGGTTTTGGAATCGTCGCTTTTGCTATAGGCCATCCATGTAAGAACGTTTTCATCAATTTGGGCATCGGTTGTATCTTGTTCGGCGTAGCCTTCGTCGTCAATATAAAAAAACTGTGGAGTGAAGGCATAACGGAGGTCGGTAGCAGAGGCATTGGAGCTTTCGGGCATAAAAAAACTCTTGAATTCGTTGGGGTCTATGGGGCCACCAGCGCACGCCAATAAAATTAAGAGTGAAATAATTTTGGAACTACGCTCACTTAAAAGCTTGAAAAAGTTGCGAAACTTGGTCATCGGAATAATACGTTAGGGTCGGTTGGTCAAGATGATACAAAGCAAAGGTAAGATTTTGATTTTGAATCCGTTTGCGAAGTACCTCAATAGTTATTAAAAGGTCGTGGAAGTTGGCCGATTCAGTACGAAACAAATCACCTCGCCGCAGCGAAAGCCCCAATGCCGAGGTGTCTGCTAATACCACAAAACGATTAGCCTCTTTTGTTTTTTGAAGGAAAGAATACTGTTTAATGCGCTGATTGTCAAGGTTATTTACAAAAGCTACAAAGCGATTGTTTCGATAAATAGCCGTCCAACGAAACAAGGGTAATGCTACATCAAGCGGCAAAGGATATGCCTCCAGATTGCCTAAGTATGAGCCAATAACTTCCGTATCAAAAATGGAGTTTTTAGTAGCAACTTTCTTCCAATCAGCCACGTTGTAGCACATCAACATACCCCTATCTACGGGCGGGATGCCCGTTTGGTCAGCATATTTGATTTGATGGAGGCGAATGGTAGCCGAAAGGGTAAGGTCAGCCCGAAACAGCTTTTTTATCTCTGATAATAACCTAAAATACTTCCTTTGGCTTTTGGGTGACCAGTCGCAATCAAGCTGGATTTCGTCGAAATGAATGAAATACTTTTGGGCTAACTGATTGATTTTCTGGTGAATCTGCTTGGCTAAGGTGTCGGTTTGAGCCACATTAGCGTTGAGTAAAGTACGATTGGTAACGTAAATGACTGGAACTATTTCGCAAGATTTTACTAACAACGAATCTTGAAAATGTACAATAGCTTTGGGTACAGGTGTTTGTTGCCAGTCCACATCAAAAAACTTTACATAAAGTTTGCGGACGTGGTTACTATCGATAGTAATCCGTTCTTTATCAGAAAGTTGTACGGTTGATTTCCAGTAGTAAAAAGCGTTGGCAGTATGTTTGGGTGGGGTGGGGGATTGGCAGGAAAATAAACAGGCAAGCAGGAAAAATACTAACCAATATTTCATGAATCTGTTTTTATAACTCATCGAGTAATTCTTTTATTGGAATACCCTTCATTTTACCTTGTTCAATCAATTTTACCTCCAGCAATCCTTGCCGAATCCCTTCTAAAATTTCCTCCTTAGTTTTTTCTGGATAGTCGTCGTCCAAGACTTTTTGAGCTGCAACTACAAGGTCTAATTGTTTCAATAATTCCACAAGTGCATCCATTTTGGACTCATCTTGTACTTCTAATAGTATTTTTCCTATGATTAACAAAGAATGTAGATAAGCGTAAAATCCAATCCTAAATTACTGAAATTTCACAACAAACCGATTTCTCGACTCAAAATTGCTGAAATCTCCTGCGCTCGGTCTCGCACCATAAAATGTGTTCCGCCGTCAATAATGTGGTGAGCCGTCTGGTAATCAGGTAGTAATTGGTCTTTGGTGCCATGAATCTGCACAAGGTTGTGTGGCACAAACCGATTACTCCAATGTACAATTTGATGAATAGACCATTTGTAAAAACGCTCGTCGGCATCCTGAAAAATCTGCTTCAATATAGCAATATCTTCAGGCTTGCGTGCGCCTACTCGCTTGTAGGCTAAGGGGCTGTATCGTAGGTAAGTTTTGACAGGAAACCACTGATAAACAGGCAAATATCGCCCTAATTTGTAAAAAGTTGGAATAACCTCATGTGTGCGTGCACTCGAAATCTGAATGACTTTTTGGGTTGGAATCTGCTTGGCTATTTCAAGAGCCAGCATTCCACCAAACGACAAACCTACTAAAATGGGATTGGGGGTCGGAATCTGTGGCAATAAACGACAGGCATACTGCTCAATGGTTTCGTGGCGAGTAGGTGTAAGCCATTGCACATGCCGCATCTCGACCTCTGGCAAATTGAGATTGCGAAAGGCTCGTTCGTCGGCCCCAAGGCCGCTCAAGAAATAAACAGGCTGCGGGTTCATGCTCCAAAAATAAAAAACTGCACCGCTTTTTAAAACGATGCAGTTTTGAATATGTTTTTTAATCAGAAGAATTACTAATAACTCGAACAACGAATTATCAATAATTTTTTGATTAGAATCGGAAGTGCGAGAATGCCTTGTTGGCTTCGGCCATACGGTGCGTATCGTCTTTCTTCTTTACAGCAGCACCTTCGCCTTTGGCAGCGGCAATAATTTCGTTTGCCAAGCGGTCTATCATGGTTTTGTCACCACGAAGACGTGCATACTTGATCATCCACTTCATGCCCAACGCCACTTTGCGGTCTGGACGAACTTCGGTAGGTACTTGGAAGTTGGCACCACCAACACGGCGGCTTTTTACTTCTACCGAAGGCATTACGTTATTGAGGGCTTTGCGCCACATTTCAATACCATTTTCTTTGGTGCGTTGCTCTATCTTGTCGATAGCACCATAAAAGATTGTGTAGGAGGTGGACTTTTTACCATCGTACATCAAATTATTCACAAACTTCGTTACCAACGAATCTTTAAACTTCGGGTCAGGAAGTACGTACCGCTTTGGGGGTTTTGATTTTCTCATGTTTTGCTAAGTTTTAAATGATTTTGACGCATCTTCTGCCCTTAACTGGCATACTGCATCGTGATTAGTTTACAGCTTTCGGTAACAGTTTACAGAATTATCTTATTACTTGATTACTGGAAACTGTGACTACTGCTTACTTCTTCTTACCGCCTTTGGCTGGTGCTCCTTTTCCGGCTGCTGCAACTTGACCTGGTTTAGGACGTTTAGCGCCATATTTTGAGCGGCTTTGCTTACGGTCTTTCACACCGGCGGTGTCTAAAGCTCCACGAACAATGTGGTAACGAACACCTGGAAGGTCTTTTACACGACCACCACGCACCAATACAATTGAGTGCTCTTGGAGGTTGTGACCTTCGCCCGGAATGTAGGCGTTTACTTCTTTGCCATGTGACAAACGCACACGGGCTACTTTGCGAAGTGCCGAGTTTGGTTTTTTAGGCGTGGTGGTATAAACCCGAGTACAAACCCCACGACGTTGTGGACAAGAATCAAGAGCTGGTGATTTTGACTTCCAGCTGAGGGCTTCTCTTCCTTTTCTTACTAACTGTTGTATAGTAGGCATTCTCTTGGAAATGAGTTGATTAGACAGTCCTATTCAAAAATGGAGTGCAAAGGTACAAAAACTGTATATAAAAGCAAAAGAGTAATTAGTATATTTTGGAATATGGTGATTTGTTAGGATAGAAATAAAAATTTTTCGAGAAAAAACGTGATTTTTTCTACTTTTGCGCCTCACTATGATGAACCAACAAAACCACCATGTCTAAACAACTACCCAAACAGTTTCAACATCCTTACGCATTTAACCCCCAATTCAAGAAATCAGTTGCTTATTTTTCGATGGAATTTGCCATTGATCAAGCTCTCAAAACCTATTCGGGAGGCTTGGGCTTTTTGGCGGGGTCGCACATGAGAAGTGCCTATGAGCTTAACCAAAACGTAATTGGTATAGGAATGCTCTGGAAATTTGGTTATTATGACCAAGTGCGTACCCAAACCAATGAAATGGATGTACAATTCCGAGAAAAATTCTATTATTTTTTACAAGATACTGGCATCCGTTTTCAGATTGACATTCACCACACACCTGTATGGGTAGCAGCGTATTTTTTGCCACCAACGGTTTTTAATACCGTCCCTATGTTTTTTTTGACAACCGATACAGACGGAAACGACTGGTTGGCTCGGTCTATCTCGCATTGCTTGTACGATGCCCATGCTTCTGCCAAAATAGCGCAGTGTATTGTGTTGGGTGTAGGTGGCACTAAGTTGTTGGATGTAATGGGTTATGAACCAGATGTTTATCACTTCAATGAAGCCCATGCTCTTTCGGGAGCATTTCATTTGTATAAAAAATTGGGGAAAGTCTCAGAATTAAAAAAACGATTAGTATTTACAACACACACACCTGAAGAAGCCGGTAACGAAAAACACGACATCAATCAATTGAATGTGATGAGTTTTTTTGCAGGTGTGCCACTGGCTGAGGTCCGGAAAATTACGGGTATGCAAGATAATGTGTTTAACCATTCGTTGGCTGCCTTGCGCCTGAGCCGAAAAGCCAACGGGGTGTCTAAACTTCATGGAGAGGTATCTCGCCAAATGTGGGGCGGATATGCAGACATTTGCGAAATTACACACGTAACAAACGCTCAAAACAAAACGTATTGGATGGATGACGAACTGGAGCGAGCGCATAAAGTAGAGGATTTGGAGGCGATTCGAACAAGAAAGAAAGCCCTGAAAAGCAGGCTGTTTGAAGTAGTAGCTGACCAGACAGGCAAACTGTTTGACCCTAATGTACTTACACTGGTTTGGGCAAGGCGTTTTGCTACCTACAAACGCCCTGATTTGTTGACCTGGGATATGGAGTCGTTTGATGCTTTAGTAAAAAACAAAAATCAGCCTATCCAGATTATTTGGGCTGGCAAGCCCAAACCAAAAGACCAAGGTGCCGTAGATACTTTTAATCGCTTGTTGCATTTGAGCCATTTGTTCCCCAAAGTAGCAGTAGTAACTGGGCACGAATTGGCTCTTTCTAAACTGCTCAAAAACGGCTCTGACTTGTGGCTCAACACGCCTATTGTAACCCGTGAGGCATCGGGCACAAGCGGCATGACCGCAGCAATGAATGCGTCCATCAATGTATCAACCTTTGACGGATGGGTGTGTGAGTTTGCCAAGCATGGACACAATTCATTCATTGTGCCGCCGGCTTCGTTTAGAGCATCGCCACAAGAGCGTGATGCACACGATATCAAACATTTTTACGAAATTCTTAACCAAGAAATTCTGCCACTTTATTACAACGAACCCGGACAGTGGAATCACTTGGTGTACAGAAGCATGCAAGACGTAATTCCGTTTTTTGATGCTGGCCGCATGGCAGCTGAGTATTACGAGAAGGTGTATTAAAAGTAACAAGAAGTTGTAGTAATGAAAATCCCCGATGTTTGTAATTAAGTTACAGACATCGGGGATTTTTGATGATGACCCAACAAAACAATCCCTTTTTGCATCATGTTAGTAGGTATCTTATAGTTTTTGCTTATAGCCCATAAAAACCGTTGTTCAACACATACCATATAGCTGATTTTTTCAATTTAGCGGATACTAAATTGAACTTCCATATCAACAAATTGGAAGAAATGCCCCCGTTGCCATCGTCCATTCTAAGCCCACATAAACATCATTTTTATGAAATATTTTTGATTAAAGAAGGATTGGCAATACAAAATGTTGATTATCAAGAATATAAAATCAATTCGGCAACTCTGTTTTTTATTTCGCAAGGGCAACTTCATTTATGGGACAAAACCCACCGAGAAGGCATCAGCGGGTATCGGTTGATGTTTACAGAAGACTTCTTTTTGCTGAATCATATTGATAAAAATTTTCTGTTTGAGTTAGTGTTCTTAGACAACATCTATTTTTATCCTTGTGTTGATCTCTCCGAAAACATACGAGAGCCTATTTATACCTACTTCGATTTGTTATATAATGAATACCAACGAATGGACGCAAATCCACATGTGATACAGTCGTTGTTGTTTCTGGTTTTGACCGAAATTCAGCGGATTTCAACTAAGCAAAATCCAGATAAAATACTGAGCAAACAACTGGGCATTTACAAACAATTCATCGAATTACTCGAAGGTCATTTAGCCGAAAACCTCTCAATAAATGATTATGCCGACAAGCTGTGCCTATCGTCAAAACAATTAAATAGAGCGGTTCATTCAATTACTAATCAGAGCGTTAGTGCCGTTATTAAGAATCGCTTAATCTTAGAAGCCAAAAGATTATTGACCTGCACCGATTTAAACGTCAATCAAATCTCGAATAAATTAAGCTTTGAAGATTCTGCCTATTTTGCTCGATTCTTTCGGAAAGAAACCCAATATTCCCCCACCGAATTTAAGGCAAAAATGGTCGAAATGTACCGAAAAAGGTCTTAATTCTCCAAATAAAGGTATTTCATAAGTAAATACCTTTGTAGTGATTTTCCACCATTTTATTTAATACATGAAAACTACTTTCTTTCGACTCTTTAATGTCGGGGTAATGCTTATGCTCTTTGTTGTAGCTTGTAGCAAAACCAGTGACTCTCCAACGCCTGCTGCCACCGCTACAATTACAGCACTGAGCTGTTCAACCGCTACTTTTTCAGCAACTGCTACGGCCAGTGCAGCTTATACAGGTACAGCAACCGTGCCTTACACAGGTGGCAACGGGGCAGCTTACACCGCTGGTTCGGCCATTGCTTCTACTGGTGTAACGGGGCTTTCGGCTACGTTAGCAGCGGGTACATTAGTTTCGGGTGCAGGCTCGGTTACGTTTGCCATTACAGGTACGCCTTCGGCGGCAGGTACGGCAGCTTTTGCTATTTCGGTAGGAGGACAGTCTTGTACATTGTCATTGACAGTCAATGCTGCCAGTACTTCTTCGGGTGGCACGGCTTGGTCGGTTGATACCGACATTGCTAACATTGTGAAATTGGCAGAGGCATTTAAAGCCACCCTGTCTGCAAGTCAGGTTACGGCACTTCAATATACTTACACCAAAACACAAGCTCAAAAATGGTCTAATTTACCAGAAGGGCTTTATAAAGGTCGGGTAGGGCTACAATCAAGTACCTTTTCTGTGGCACAATGGACGGCTTTCTATAACCTTGTGAAAGCCGCAACAGGAACTGTGGCTAACGAAGGCAATGAGGAGTATGCAGGAATTATAGATGCAGATGACTACCTGCGTGCCAATGGCGGAAGTGCTGATTATGGTTCAGGAAATTACTATGTTGGTTTTTTGGGTACACCAAGTATTACTGGCTTATGGTGTTTACAAATTGGTGGGCATCATGGCACTATTATTTACACCTACAATGGTGGTAAAATGACAGGAGGAACCCCCTCGTTTCGTTCGACTGAGCCATATCCAACATGGACATCTACCAACACCAAAGCTACTGTTCAGCCTTTGGTGCAAGAAACCGCAGCCTTTGCTAAATTTTTACAAGGATTGAGTTCCGCTGAATTGGCTACTGCTAAACGCTCGGCTGCTCAAAATGATATCATTGTAGGCCCACAAAAAGATGGAAGTTTTCCTACAACAAGAACGGGTGTAAAAGCAGGCAACCTTTCGTCCGCACAAAAAGACTTACTTTTGGCTGCTATCAAAACCTATGTTGATGATTTAGATGACAAAGCAGCATCCGCAGTTTTGGCAAAATACAAGTCTGAACTTGATGATACGTATGTGTCTTATTATGGCGGAACAACCATGACAGCACAAGGAGATTATATTTTGATAGATGGCCCAAGTGTATGGATTGAGTGGTCTATGCAAGGTGCCATCATTATTAAAGGAGGCGTGCACCCGCACTCGGTTTGGAGAGATAGAAAGGCGGATTATGGCGGAAACTAAAAAGTTTAATGCCCAAAGCCATCTGGCTTCCAAAATAGGCTTTTTTACAGCAACAAGATTTTTCAAAAACCTTGTTGCTGTATTATTGTTATTCCCTCTTTGGGGCTTAGGGAGCTTTGTTTTTGCTCACCCCATGCCCAACTCAATAGTGATATTGAATATTCACGAAAAGCATATTTCGGGCGAAATCCAGTTACCCCTCGGCGAGTTGCAATCGGCTATTGGTATGGGCGTTAACGATAACTCAAACCGTTTGATTGAACGTCTGGGCGATTCGCTTCGACTTTACCTGACACAGCACATCCGTCCAAAAAGTTTTGAAGGGAAGCTATGGACTGTAAAACTGGGTCTAATGAAAGTTGTTGAAAGTACTGACCAGTTAGTGGGTCAGTATAAAGAATTGGTGGTAGCGTTTTCGATGGCCCCACCTCTGCACTACGACTTACGCAATTTCTACTTTGATTATGACGTGATTTTGCACCAAGTGGCAAGCCACAAAGCACTTGTTCATGTGAAGCAAGATTGGGAACAGGGTTTGGTTAAAGAAGATACTACTACCCAGCAAGTGGGGGTGATTGAATGGGACATTGTGAATGGTAAACTAAACCCATTTCAAGTCAGTTTACAACAGGGGAGTGTTTGGAAGGGCTTTCAAAACATGGTTTCGTTGGGTGTTTCGCACATTGCTGAGGGCACCGATCATGTGCTATTTTTGCTTACTTTGTTATTACCAGCCATGCTTTTGGCAAATGATAGCCGTTGGGGGGCATTTGCTGGAATAAAATCGAGTCTTCTCAATTTACTCAAAATCGTTACCGCATTTACGGTGGGGCACTCGTTTACCTTATTATTGGGTTCGGTGCAGTGGCTTAGTTTTCCGACTAAGCCCATCGAAGTACTGATTGCCTTTACGATTTTGGTGTCGGCGTTTCATGCTTTTCGTCCCATTTATCCCAAAAGAGAGGTGTTGATTGCGGGCAGTTTTGGGCTGATTCATGGCTTGGCTTTTGCCGAAACATTGACTAATTTGGAGCTTTCTACCAAGCAAATGGTGTTGAGTATCTTGGGCTTCAATGTAGGTATTGAGCTGATGCAGTTAGCCATTATTTTGTTGGTTTTCCCTGTGCTAATTCTACTTTCTAAAACTCGTTATTATGGTGTTTTGAGGCAAATAGGGGCTATTGGCATGATGCTCATGGCTTTGGCATGGATGATAGAGCGCATCCAAGAAAAACCCAATTTTATTACGGAATTGATTTCCTGATGCAGATACGACAAAGTTATATAAAAGCAGCAATTGAAAGGTAGGAATTAGAAACTACTTTGACACTCACCGTGTTGCAAACACGCTGTTTATTTTTAGTACGGAGTCACCCTTCGGAAGACCCTGCACAACGGGAGGGGCCGTCCCCAATCAACTCAAAAAGTAAAATCAAAGAACTGATTTTTTTGTAAAAAATGTTGATTTACAAAGAATTATGCAAGTAAAACCTATGTTTTTTTGATAATTTCAGCAATTTCATCCTTAATAGTATACAATTTTATTTCTTCAATCTCAAACTTGTCTTTTGTTTCCAAAAGTAAGCCAACTTTTTCGATTTTATCAAATCTAATTGCTTCTATTGCTTTGATTTTTTTTGAATTTGAGGATGATTTGAATTTTCATTGAGATTAAACCAATCTCCAATTTCAAATTCGCCATCCAAAATTGTTCCTGCGACTATCAATCCTCTCCCTGTTATTGTGAAAAACATATCACATTGTATGGATGAAATTCTCATAAAATTAATTTGGAGAAACATTTTTCCAACCAATATAGTACGAAACAAGGGGGGCAATAAATTGTGTTGGTTTTCAATTGATTAACCTTTTTCCTTATTCTT
>JBGAVQ010000083.1:0-20247 GCA_044228045.1 Spirosomataceae bacterium | reverse complement strand
TGAGTGGGTATTGACCAAAATAAAAATGAAGAAATAGGCATTTGCCAATAGTAGTGTGTATTGTCTTGCTGCTTGATAAGCATTGACTTGGAGAACATAAAAACAAAGCCCTCAGACCAAAACTGAGGGCTTTTGTTTTTGGCAAGGTTGATATGAAATACTGTTTTGTGAGGTTTTATTTGGGACCTTGTTTAGTGTAATTTGACTGTTAAGTAGTCGAATAAAAGTAGGCAACTTTTTAAAAAGAGCTAAGTTGTTGATTTTGCCACAATAATTTACCCAAGACTCAATACTAAATACATAAGACTACGGCTCTATGTGAAATTTCTGGGATTCACCCACCCCACCACTGCGTGGCACCCCTCCGAGGAGGGGAATTAGGTTAAAATCCCCTCCTCGGAGGGGTAGGGGTGGGTAAATGCCAGTGAAAGTCCCAAACAAATCATATAGAACCAAGACTACTTATATTTTGTCATTAGTCTTTGCTTTTGATTTTATGATGTTGTCCCAAGTTGTTAAAGCTGGTAAATACTGCTGAAGCAATTTTCTATTTGTGTTGTCCGATTTGTCAAATAGATTTTTGGGGTTAATGATGAATTTCAAATCGTCTGATTCGTTGAAGATGTCTTGGAGTACAACTTCATAATAGAACTCAGTCTCTGAGTTTTCTTTGCCGACTATGGTTGATTTATGTTTTAATTCAATGGATTGGATTTCAGCAAAGTGTCCTGTTAAATTTAATGGCTTGCTTCGCCCGCCCGAATAGATAAGAAGCTTTGTTGCATCCAACAAACCCGAAGGAAAGTCTTTAACTTGGTTGTTGGTTTCAACAGCATGAAAGTAAAATGTCTTACTCTTTTTTATAGTTTTTAATTTTACACTTCTACAAAAACCAAGTGCTACTTTTATGTCTGTTGAGGGTGGTTCGTTGTTAAGGAATAACGAAAATTGTTTTTGGTCTATAAACCCTGCAATTCTGTTTCTGTAAAATTCTGCTATTTTTGGGACCTCAATTTCTGATTTTCTATCCTTACTAATCTCAAGAAAGTCCTCTTCTTGGTCAATTCCCAAAAAACGTCTGTTTGCAAGATTTGCCGCAATGCCTGTTGTGCTGCTCCCTGTAAACGGGTCAAGTATCCAAGCATTGGGTTTTGTGGAAGCTAAAATGAGTCTTGTTAAAACTGAAAGCGGTTTTTGAGTAGGGTGTTTGCCACATGATTTTTCCCAGGGTGCAATGGCGGGTAGTTTCCAAACATCTTTCATTTGTTTGTCGCCATTCAATTGCTTCATTAATTCATAATTGTAGTAATGAGGAACCTTTTCACTTTTTCTGGCCCAAATAATTTGCTCGGTTGAATAAGTAAAAAAACGACATGAAAAATTGGGCGGTGGGTTTGTTTTCTCCCAAGTAATTACATTCAAAATTTTGAACCCTAATTCTGTGAGTATCTGCCCCACTGAAAAAATATTGTGCATAGTGCCACTTATCCAAATGGTGGCATCATCTTTCATCTTGTCACGAACCAAAGAAAGCCATTTTCTATTGAAGTCATTTATATATTCAAAGCCTTCTGATTTGTCCCAGTTGCCTTTGTTGACACTAACAATTTTACCGCTTTTAAGAGTTAAAAATATTGAAATAAAAAACACTTATTGTGTGTAACTACTTGATTTTGATCTAATTAGTTTTGTTTTATTAAAATTTGATCTGATATTTGCAACATAGATTTATTTATGAATACAACATTTGAAATATCGAAAAACACAAGCCTAGAATGGCTTACCCCACCAGAATTAGTAAAGAAATTAGGTGAATTCGATTTAGACCCATGCACACCAATTAATCCTCCTTTTATTCATGCTAAAAAAAATTATAATCTAAATGATGATGGTTTATCAATAGACTGGGAGGGAAGAGTTTATATGAATCCACCTTATGGACAAGGAATGGAAAGATGGATGGAAAAACTTAAAAATCACGGAAATGGAATAGCATTAATTTTTGCTAGAACCGAAACGAAATGTTTTTTCAACCATATATGGGACGATGCGCATGCAGTATTGTTTGTAAAGGGAAGGATTAAATTCTTTAACTTAGCAGGAAGACAAGTAGGAACGCCTGGAGCCCCAAGTGTTTTTATAGCTTATGGGGAAAAGAATGCATTAGTTCTTAAAAATTCAGGAATAGCTGGGAAATTTATACTTCTAAAGTAATTCATACAAAATGAATGATGACACGTTATACTCAGCATCAATTATCCAGTCATTTTCTTTCAATAATTTTATTATTGCTTCATTCTTGGTATTTACATTTTCAATGATGCCAAGCACTTGAAGGTTATTTACTTCAAAAGATGAGTTAGGAGGAATAGTTTCCCCTTCATCGGTAAGTATTATAAATTTTTTCATGCTATGTTTTTTTATAGCTTCCTCTTCCAACAAATTCAATGATTCCTTTATCTCTTAAAATTTGAAGTTGCTGTCTGATTTTGTCTTTAATAAAATTGTTGTTGGGATATTTGTATCTCAATTTATGTTCATATTTGTAAATGTCATCTAATGTAAACTCATTTTTTTTGATATCATCTACACACAACATCACGTCTAAAATCCAACCTTTGGAATCGATTGATTTTTCTCTTAAAAACAATGTTTTATTAAAAGAGTTTTCTACAATTTTTTGGTCAATTAATTTAGAATCTTTTACTAAAAAAACTTTTCCTGCTTCGGCAATATTTGAAATATCAATGTTGCAACCTATCCAACCTGCTCTTTTTGCTGTTTGGGCAAGAGGCTTTCTTTTGATGATAATATCTGAAGTAAAAAACTGCTTAGGGATGATTAAGAAATTATTTACGGTCCACTGTTTAGTATAAGATAATAGGAAAAAGTTCGGATTTTGACTTGAAGTTATCCTATCTATCATTGTTGAGTATGCTCCATCTGGAATAGTATTAGTCAGGCTGCCATTTTTACTTTTGAGTTCAAATTCTTCTGAACAACTTTTACAATAAAAGTCTGCAACAGGTCTGTTATTTTCAAAATCATTCAAGGGAATATTACCACAACAAGGACAATAAGAATGTTCTTTAACCCAATTTTCAGTTAAAATTCGAGCAATTTGAGAATTCCCTTGTTTGTATTGAAACCCAAGTTCACTTTTATGTCTTTAAAATGGTTTTGTTTAATCCTTGCCTTGAAAAAGGTTTTGCTAATAAAGCAATGCTGATTTAGTGTTGTGCAGCAAGACCTTTAACATGCTCAATGCGTGTATTTTCTGTCCGCTTGAGTGGGATGTAAAATAAATCGTGTCAAATATACCCAAAATCAGTTTTATAGCGTGGTCATATTTGCAGTAAATTATTTTTAGCCCATCGTGTTTTGCAAGGTGCTTGGCAAAAGATACTTGTATTTGCCTGATTCACTTTGGAGGTAACTGAGGGCTAATGTGATGAACGGTTAAGGGAGTTAACGATGCTACTGCTATTTTTACCAATTCAATCATCATAGATAATGCTTCAACTCAACAACTTCCGAAAGGCGTATCACGGGCATTTGGTCTTGCAAATTCCTGAATTAGTGATTCCGGCAGGTATTCACTGGATTCAGGGCAGTAATGGTTCTGGCAAAACAACCCTGTTTCGCTCTATTGCTGGCATGTTGCCTTTTGATGGCACTATACTATTAGACAACTCCTACGAAATAACCAAACAGCCTGTAGAATATCGCTTACGCATCAATTATGGCGAAGCCGAGCCTACCTACCCTGACTTTTTGACGGCCAACGACTTGATTCAGTTTGTGGGAAAAGCAAAAAAAGCCCCAGCTTCGCAAATCGAAGAACTAATAGAAACCTTAGAGATTAGCACTTTTTTTAGAAACCCCATTGGCACGTATTCGAGTGGGATGCTGAAGAAAACTTCGTTGGTGTTGGCGTTTTTGGGGAATCCAAAGTTGATTCTATTGGACGAACCCCTCATTACCATTGATAAGCGTGCTGTTGAGCGAATGTACGAGTTAGTGAATCGGTATCATCAGCAGGGTGTTACGTTTTTGATGTCGTCGCATCAAGATTTTCAGCTGGACGACGTAACGGTTTCGGAGCGGTATTTAGTACAAAATCAGCAGGTAATCAAAATGCAATAACACTCGTAAATGTATGATTAACAGCTTACTGAATAAAGTTATTGTTCGAGAGTATTATCGGCAAAATGTTGGTTTTTTTGCTGTAGTCGTTGCCATAGCGGGGTCGTTTATGCGTTCGGTAGAGCATATTGCACTGGCAACTTATGCGGTGCACTCGTTGCCTCTGTTGGTGATGCTATATTTTAGTTTGTGGACTCTATATGTACTCAAAACTGTTCTATTTGTACTCAAAGCATTCACCAATCCCAAGCATGAGTTTTTGTATTTGCTTCGTTTACTGCCTTTCAAAAACCAAATAACTAACCTGCTGGCAGTACAATTGTTGCTAAATCAGCCCTTTTTAATCTATGGTTTATTTGTGCTTTTTCAAGGAGTTAAATATCAAACATGGTTTTCGGTAAGCCTTATTTTGCTGTTTTTTGTGGTTTCGTTACTTGTGCCTGTGTTTGTTTATTGGCGAGCCTTGCAAAACCCCAATGCCAGTCAGCAACTTCGTAAATTGAGTTATGTATTCAACCTCCGATTCACAAAGCCATATCCGCTATTTTTTATACAACATTTGCTCACCCACCAAAAAATGTCGTTTTTCTCCACCAAGCTCTTTACCTGTTTGAGCATTTGGTTTGTTTTGTGGCTTTATCCAACCGACGACTACGACGAACGATTGATTTCGCTCGGTGTGCTGCTTGCGGGCTTAGCACATTCGGTACTTACTTTGCATTTTCATCAATTTGAACAACAACAATTGCTTGTTTACCGAAATCTGCCTTTGATACTCCGCACTCGTTTTCTGAATCATACCCTCACTTACGGCATTTTGTTTGTACCCGAGGCCATACTATTACTCCGAAACCTTCCCGATGGGGTGAGTTATGGATATACATTTGGGGCTGTCAGTTTTGGGTTGGGATTAGTGCTGTTGTGCCACAACTTTGTCTATTTCAAGCCCTTGTTGTTAGAAGATTCTGCAAAATGGGTATTTTGGAGCTTAATTGCAGGTTTTTTTGGCATCATGTTTGGCTTATCAGTATGGCTATTAGCAGGGCTATGTGTTTTGCTGGCCGTTTGGTTATTTTACCGTTATTACCAGCGGGTTCAATATTCGTTTGAGTCCTGATGCTATTACAAAAAAAATCCTCACAGCCGCCGGGTCGTGAGGATTTTAATATAAAAGTCGTCTTAATTACAACACAACTACACCGTTTTCTTCGGCGGCGATGCCAGCCGATACGAATTTGTCGGCAGCTTCGTCGTTGATCCAAAGGTTGTTATCAACCAAGTAACGGAACTGGAATTCTTTGCCAGCTTCTAACTCAACTGATCCTTTGAAAGAACCATCCTTTTGTTTTTTCAAGGGGAGTGCAGTTGCATTCCACTCATTGAAATCACCCAAAACAGCTACTGCTTTTGCCTCGGCTACTGAATCAGCCGGAACGGAGAACGTTACTTTACAAACTGGTTTGCTTTTTGAAAATTGTTTAGCGATTGCCATAAATCAACAGTTTTAATTTGTTTCGTGGGCAAAGGTACAACAACAATTTTACTAAACAAGTGATTATCAGAATATTAACGATTTTTAAACAAAGAAAAGTTATATTTTACAATTTTGTCTTGGATAGATGCAAAAAAAATGCGGGTCTATTTTGCTCAATTATGACCACTGAAACAGGCTCTATATGAAATTTTTGGTACTCACCCACCCCTACCCCTCCGAGGAGGGGATTTTGACCTAATTCCCTCCTTGGAGGGGTAGGGGTGGGTAGATGTCAATAAAAGTCTCAGATAAATCAGAAAAAGAAGTAGTTAGAATCTAAAACACGCTGATTTACCCAATTGTATTATTGAAGCGCAAAGGTAATGGGCAATGTAAATTTGACAGGTACGGCTCGCCCAGACTGCTTACCTGGGTTCCATCGAGGCATTAGTTTAACTACCCTAATGGCTTCTTCGTCGCAGCCGAAACCGATGCCTTTTAGCACTTCTATGTTTGAGATTTCGCCTGTTTTGCTTACTATAAATGTAAGGGCAACCCTCCCCTCAATGCTCATTTTTTGAGCGGGCGAAGGATATTTAATATTATCGCTTAAAAATTTGGCCAAGGCACGTAATCCACCCGGAAAGTCGGGTTGTTGTTCTACTGTGACAAACCCAACTTCTTCTTTTTCTACTTCAACCACTTCGGCAATTTTGGTGGCGGTTTCATCTACAATTACTTCTATGGCTTCATCGGGTTTTACACCATCAATGTTCTCTGAGCCAATTTTTACGTCTTGTAAGTCACTCTGCTTTATTACTTCTTCATCGGCGGCTTGGTTGTCTGGCACAATTTCGGGTTCTACATAGCGGCGTGTTTCTACAGGTTGTGGTTCTACTTTGGGTGGCTCTGGCGGTGTAATCTCTTCTTTTTGAGGAGGTTCGGGTGTTTTTAAGTTCATAGTAGTAATCACAAGATTTCGTTCTGCATCTCTGGGCATCCACTTGGCATAGAGTAGGGGCGTTAGCAAGGCCAACGTAAAAATACTTGTACCTACAAACGTAGCCTGACGGATGATTTTTTGATAACTCAGGCGTATTGCATACGCACCGTAGGCTTTGTTGCGTTGCTCAAAAATAATTTCGTCGAGCGTGTCGGATACTTCTGGTGTGTTTTTCATGGTTTTTGAAGGAGTTAAATGAAAACTAAAAACTTAGTTGATTGGTTGGTAAAAAAATCCTGTTTTATCAGGATTTGTTGTGCCGATTGTTTTTCGGTAATGCGTAATTTTAAAGAAACTCGTAATTATTTAGGTATCCACGTTTGCAAGTAGCACGCTTTGACATTAGACTGACAGAATTGCCCAAGCGGCACGTCTGACTTGTAAAAAACATACTTTTGATTGTAAGCAACGGGTCAGACGTGCCGTCAGACCATACCTAAATATTTAAAGAAACTCTTCTGTGGGTGGTTACATTTTTTGACCACTGTTAAAAACCGTATCGGTAATGCCTTCGGAGCTATCGCTATCTAAGGTGATTTTCCACTTGCCGTTTTCTTTGCGAAGCACCACCGTGAACTTGCCATAGAAAGACCTCACACCTGTTGGTTCATTAGAAATTACTTTATAGTAGCCCACCTCGTAAGCAGCTTGGTCATTGGCAATCCGTTGTACAAACCGGAACTCAATACTGGGCTTAATGTTAAGGTTTTTTCGGTTGCTATTACCTCGTTCAATACTGTATTTGTAAGAGTCAAACAGCTGGATTGTTTTATTGTCAACAATTACACGAACAAGGTCTTTTGAATGCAGTGCCATAAATGCCTCGCTATTGTTGCTGCCATAACTTTCTATAAATGGTAACCACACTTGTTCATTGATTTCTTGCTGGTAATTAGGGGCTTGAGCCATTAAATTGCCAATGGTCAATAAACTGATAACGAGTAATAAAAACTGTTTTTTCATGGAATTATATGGAAGGGCGCTAATATAGCAAAGTTAGTTTTGCTTTCAGGTCAGACGTTCCGTCAGACCATTATTCGGGCTACTTCAATTTAAAGTCAATGGGCAATGTATATTTTGTTCGGACAAATAGCCCATTTTGTGAGCCAGGTACCCATTGAGGCATTAAACTGATTACTCTGATAGCCTCCGCATCACACGAATTGTCAAGGCTTTTTAATACACTAATGTTTGATAAACTACCGTTTTTCTCCACCACAAAAGTCAAAAAAACTTTACCCTGCGTTTTGTTTTTAACAGCTTCGGCGGGGTATTTTATGTTCTTTTTGAGGAACTCAAACATGGCTGACATGCCGCCTGGGTATTCAGGTTGTTTTTCAACAACCGTAAAAATCTCATCATCACTGCCTGTTATAGTTACCTTTTTATCTTGTGATTGATTCAAAGCGCTGACAGTTCCTTTTTTTAATGTGATTTTTACTACCCCCTCTTTCCCCTTTTCGCCATATTCAGAAATAGCGGATTCTCCCTTCAAAACCTCCACTTTCTCAATATTAGCAGGATTCAAATCTTTAATTTCGCTGGGGGTAACTATCTTTTCATCAAGCACATAGAGTGGATTTTTGTCAAGTTGTGTGGTAAAAGTGGTTTTTCCTTCGAGTACAAAAGAGATAGGTAACGTATAATTCACTGCAACAGCCTTTCCATTTTGTTTGCCTGGTAGCCATAGGGGCATTTGCGCCACCACTCGCACGGCTTCTTCGTCGCAACCATTGCCGATGCCTCTTAATACCTCAATATCACTAATTTCACCTTTTTCGTTAATGATAAAACTGGCAAAAACCTTTCCTTGTGTATTACGCTCAACGGCTTTGCGTGGGTAGCGGATGTTGCGGCTCAAGAACTTGTAAAGCTCGGTCATACCACCCGGAAACTCAGGCATTTGCTCAACCGACATATAAACGCCGTCTTTTTGTTGGGGTGCAGGCACAGGTTGTGGCTGCACTGCTACTTGGCTTTTGGCATAACCAACTACTACTATTTCAGATAAGCTATTGTTTGTTTTATGCAGCTCAACCATCACGGTTAATTCTGCGCTGTTATCTTTTAATAATTCTTTGAGCTTAATTACCTTGGTATCAAAGCCTACAAAGCTGATAACCAACTCAGTTTCTGTACTGAGGTCTGCAATTTTGTACTGGCCATTCATATCGGTAATAGTACCTTTACTGGCATTCTTTACAACAATAGTAGCACCGGGTAAAGGTTGTTTTTTGTCATCAAATACTTGTCCAACTACCGTTATTTTTTCTTGGGTAAACGTTTCCATTAGCTTAGGACTCAAAATGGTTGCTCCCGAAAGATTTATCCATTGGTCATTACCTGCAAAAACGGGTTGGTTAGAGCTGACAGCTTCTTCAATTTTTTGAATGGATTTATGTTCGCTCACCGCCGCCGACGATACAATAAGCATGATAATAAAAATGGGTACTGTAAAGCCGTATTTGAGTAGGGCTTTCTGATTGGACTGCGGTTTGGCTAACATCTGGATGCGTCGTTTGATAGATATTTTGTCAAAAAAATTGCTGGTAAGCATAAGTGGTTGCACACCGAATTGTTGGCTCAACAACAGCATGGCATAGTCGGCTTTGGAGGCTTCGTAGCGGGCGGCCACATCGTCGGCCAAGAACTCGTGTATGTTGCGAATGCTTTGTTGGTAAGCATACACAATAGGGTTGAACCAATTGAAAATAGTGATTAGCTCAAAGAGTAATACATCGGCAGAGTGCAATTGGCGTACGTGTACTCGCTCGTGAGCGAGAATAGTGGCACGATTGTCTAAATCGTGCGAAACTGACACAAAATTGAAGAATGAGAAAGCGATTTTGCTGCTTTTACTTTTCTTGCGCCGCAAAAAACGCTCTAAATGTGCTATTTTGAACGTTAGCTTGCCTACAAAAAACACAATGCCACTTATATACACCAACGCACATATATATCCCCACGTAAACGTAGGCGTTTGGGCTTGTACGGCACTGATAATGATGGTTTGTGGATTGTAGTAAGTATAAATGGTTTCGCTTACTTCTTGAGTCAGAAACCAGCCACGCACCCAGTCGGAATGAAGTACCGGAATAAAAAAGGACAGGGTTGCCGAAGCCACCAAATACAATCGGTTGAGGTGATGAAAGGTTTCGTTACGAAGCCACAAACGATAGAACCCATAAAACACCACAAGGTAGAGGTTCACTTGCAAGAGGTAGTGGAGAAAGTTCATGGTGCTTTTATCTTTGATTCACTGAATAGATGCAACGATTGGCCAAATTCCATACGAAACTCTCCGACCGGAGGCCGGAGTTACTTATTTTTTCATTTCCTGAATCATCTTCAGCAATTCGTCTGCCTCGCCGAGATCAATTTTGTTTTTCTCAACAAAATAGGAAAACACACTTTGCACCGAATTACCAAAATAGCCTTCCATCAATTTTTCGGTAGCAAACCCTCTATATTTCTCTTTGCTAATAATTGGAAAATACTCGTGTGATTTGCCGTAGGCATTATGATCTACAAAACCTTTTTGCTCCAAGATTCGGATAATCGTTGAAACGGTGTTGTAGGCTGGCTTGGGCTCAGGCAACTGGTCAATCACATCCTTAACAAAACCTTTATGCAACAGCCAAAGCACTTGCATAATTTGTTCTTCGGCACGGGTGAGTTCTTTCATTGTACTTAGTATTATATAACGTGGTGAATGATAGTGCTAAGTAAAAACTAAATTTTTAGTTATGCAACTATTTTCGTAGTTTTTTTGCAAATAGACATTACACTCAATATTATTAGACAAAAAGATGAAAAATTTAAGTTTTTTTTAGATAAATAGAGTGGTTAATTTGTTTCATTTGCATAGTGTTAAACCACACTACTTTGTAATCTAAATTTACACAAAACAAAATTACTATGAAGCACAGGTACTTAAACATCGTAATGGTGTTGTTGGCAGTGATTTGGTCGTTACCAGACTTAGTTGCCCAAGATCGAACAGTAAAAGGTAAAGTAAGCGCACAAGATGACGGCATGGGCTTACCAGGTGTGAGTGTGTCTATCAAAGGGACTACACGTGGTGCAGTTACAGATGCTACTGGCAATTACCAACTGGCAGTTGGTAACAACAGCACCTTAGTATTTAGCTTTTTGGGGTATCTTACTCAAGAAGTTGCAGTGGGTAGTCGCACAACGATTGATGTAGCACTTGTATCAGATGTGAAGGCACTTTCAGAAGTAGTTGTGACGGGTTATGGATCGCAGTCGAAGCGAGATATTACGGGTGCAGTTGCTACTATCAGTACTCAGCAGCTCTTATCAGTACCAGCACCTAACTTGGCCTCAGCCATGCAAGGACGTGTGGCAGGTGTTACGGTGGGTAACGAAAACGCACCCGGTGGTGGGGTAATGGTTCGCATCAGAGGCTTTGGTACTATCAATGACAATTCGCCCCTTTATATTGTAGATGGAACCCCAACCAAGGGTAACCTCAATACCCTGAACCTTGGCGATATAGAAACAATGCAGGTACTCAAAGATGCTTCTGCTGCATCAATCTATGGATCAAGAGCTGGTAATGGCGTAGTGATTATTACGACAAAAAAAGGCAAAGGTGGCAAGCCCAAGTTTACTTATGATGCCTATTATGGTGACCAACGCCCCAATAAGTTTATTGATTTGATCAATACACAAGAATATGCTAATCTACTGTGGGAGTCTCGAATCAATGCCGAAAACCCTAATTTGTTGGTGGATGGTAAAATCTCTGACCCCTCAAAAATTGTTTATCCTAACATACCGATGTTTGGTGGTAAAGTTCAAACCCCAATAATACCAGATTATATTTTTCCGGTAGGAACAGTTGGAACAACTGATGAAACCAAGTATAGTGTTACACCCAAAAACTTGATTACCAAAGCCAACAAGCAAGGGACTGATTGGTTTGATGAAATATTTGACTCGGCCCCAATCCAAAACCACCAACTTGGGGTATCTGGTGCGTCTGAGCAGGCTCGTTATGCTATTTCGTTGAACTACTTTGATCAACAAGGTATCATGAAATACACAAGTTATAAAAGGTATTCGCTGCGCTCAAATACAGAGCTAAATGTAACCAAACGAGTTAGAATTGGTCAAAACTTTCAGGTTGCTTATGGCGAACAAATTGGCCAACCTAACGGTAACCAAAACGAAAGTAACCCTATTTCATTTGCTTATCGAGTACCACCAATTACACCTGTTTACGATGTAAGAGGATATTTTGCAGGCTCACCAACTGTACTTGACAACTCACGAAACCCGCTGGCAGAATTGTGGCGCAACAAAGACAACATCAGCAAAGAGGTTCGCTTGTTTGGTAATGCTTATGCCGAGGTAGATGTATTGAACAATTTGACGGCTCGCTCACAGTTTGGAATTGACTACAACTCGTTTAATCTACGCCGCTATCGTGCCAATGACCCAGAGTCTCCCGAACCTGTTGGCTCTAATGTATTGACTACATTAAATAATTATGGCTACACCTGGACATGGTACAACACCCTTACCTACAATAAAACCTTTGCCGAAAAACACAGAATCAATGTAATAGGTGGGGTAGAGTCTATCAGGTCGTATTATGAAGAGTTTACAGGTGAACGTAGTGGGTTTGCAGTAGATGACCTCACTAACCGCTTTTTGAGCGCAGGCCGTGCGGGTATAAACAATAGTGGCGGAGCTTTTGAGTGGCGATTGGCCTCTGAGTTTGCCAAAGTCAACTATGCTTTTGACGATCGCTACCTATTAGATGTGACCGTGCGCCGAGACCGATCATCTCGTTTTGCCCGAGAATTCCGGTCTGCAGTCTTCCCGGCTGTTAGTGTTGGTTGGGTTATTACAAAAGAAGACTTCGTTAAAGACTTAGGATGGCTTTCGTTTGCTAAACTTCGTATTGGATGGGGACAAACAGGTAACCAAGAGATTGGTAATTATAACTCATTCTCAACCTTTTCAACTTCACCAGAGTCGTCGTTCTATGATTTGACTGGCGCAAAAACATCATCGTTACCTGGGTATGAGTTAGGTCAATTTGGTAATGCCAAAGCCAAGTGGGAAACTACTACCTCTACCAATGTTGGCTTAGATGCCAGTTTCTTGAATGGTAAATTAGACATGAGTTTTGACTGGTACACTCGGGTTACCTCAGATATGCTTTTCCCAGTAGAGGTTCAATTTACACAAGGTGTGGCAACAAACCCATTCCAGAATATTGGCGAAATGCAGAACAAAGGTGTTGAGCTTTCGCTTAATTACAACGATAAAAAAGGAGACTTTACCTATGGAATTGGGATGAATTTCTCAACTTATAGAAACACAGTGCTTAAAACCACCGGCGACCCTGCCACACAATACTTTGGGTTTTCTAACTTACGATTGCCCACTGGTACTGTAAACGTAACGCAACAGGGCTATCCGTTAGCTTCGTTTTTTGGATATACCATAGACGGCATATTCCAGACTGACAAAGAAGGTTCTGAACACGCCGTGCAGTTTGGTGGTGGTGCCATGAACAAAGCTGGTGCTTTTAAGTATCGTGATATGAATGGAGACAAAATCATCAATGCAGCTGACCGTGCTATTATTGGTAATCCTCACCCAGATTTTACTTATGGCATCAATTTAACATTAGGGTATAAAAATTTTCGGATGGATCTTTTTGGTCAAGGTGTGCAGGGAAATCAGATATTTAATTATCAAAGATACTGGACAGATTTTCCTACATTTGGTGGTAACCGTAGCCAACGAATGTACGATGAGTCGTGGAGACCAGGCAAGACAGACGCTAAATTGCCAATACCTCGTTCAAACGACGTAATTAGCTCAAACCCATCTACTTATTACTTAGAAGACGGGTCATACTTTCGCCTAAAAAACATTCAAATTACCTACACTATCCCTGCTACTATTACCAAAAAACTGGGTATGGGTGCAGCAAGTGTGTATGTACAAGGGCAAAACTGGCTCACCATCACCAAGTATGAAGGCTTAGACCCAGAAGTAAACCTACGTAACTACGGCGCAGGTTCAGATCGGCAAATTGGTGTGGACGAAGGCACTTACCCAGCTTTTCGTTCTACCAACGTTGGTATAAGTCTTAGTTTCTAATCATTCAAAACTGAATCTTACAATGAAAAAAATAATCCTTACCGTTTCAGCATTTTTAATGTTTGGAACAATGTCTTGTAAAGACGAATTCTTGGAGGTAAGCCCACTTGGTGTGTTAAGCGAAGCTAACCTTACCAATGCCGACGGCGTAAATTTGGTATTGACAGGGGCTTACTCACTTCTGGATGGCGTGCAGACTAACGTAGGCTCACCGTTTCCAGACTGGACAGGCTCTGCTGACAATTGGGTGTATGGCTCCGTAGCTGCCGATGATGCCTACAAAGGAACTAACGCTGGTGACCAACCCGAAATCTCGTTGATCGAAACCTTTACGCATACCTCAGATTTAACTCACTTTAGGGGGAAATGGAGAGCAGTGTATGACGGAGTAGCTCGTTCAAATGATGTGATTCAACTGGTAGCAAAGGCAACAGGTATGACCGACGCAGACAAAAACTTGGTAAGAGCCCAAGCCCGATTTTTGCGTGGACATTACCATTTTGAGGCTCGTAAAATGTTCAACAAAGTACCTTACATTGACGATGTTGCTTACAATGCAGCCGATGCAGCCTCTACCAAAATGCCAAATACAGACGAAATTTGGCCAAAAATTGAAGCTGATTTAAAATTTGGCTACGATAATTTACCTAATCGTTGGGCAGGTTTCCCTGGACGAGCTACCAAATGGGCCGCAGGTGCTATGTTGGCAAAGGCAATGTTGTATCAGGGTAAGTATGCCGAAGCAAAGCCTATACTGGAGGCCATTGTTGCCAATGGTGGCTACAAATTAGTTGATAAATACCACGACAATCACCGTGCAGCTACCAACAATAATTCTGAGTCAATTTTTGAAATCCAGTTTTCGGTAAATGACGGAGCGGCTATTTCTAACAATGGAAACCGTGGACACACCCTCAACTATCCCTACGGAGGTGGTGCTATTACTACGTGTTGTGGGTTCTTTCAACCAACCCAAAACTTAGTAAATGCCTTTAAAACTGATGATAAAGGCTTACCACTACTCGACGATTGGAACAAAGCAGATGTGCCCGGCGACAATTCGGTTACTTATAAAGGGAATTTAGACCCTCGTCTGGATTGGACAGTAGGGCGAGAAGGCGTGCCTTATTTAGATTGGGGCATCCACAATTCACTTTATATTAGAGATAAAGCTTATGGTGGGCCATATTCTCCCAAAAAACAATCGCCATACAAGGCTGAAAATGGCTCTCTTACTTGGGCCAACAACCCACGTCAGAACGCCAATAATTATCGTATCATCCGTCTTTCGCATATATATTTGTGGCTGGCAGAGTGTGAGGTAGAAGTAGGAAGCCTTGAAAAAGCCCGTGAATATGTCAATATCATCCGAAAAAGAGCAGCCAATCCAAGTGGATACGTTACCATGGCCGATGGCAAACCTGCCGCCAATTATGTTATCAATGATTACACCACAGCTTGGACCAGCAAAGAAGTTGCCCGCAAAGCTGTCCGTTTTGAAGAACGTTTGGAGTTTGCCATGGAAGGCCACCGTTTCTTCGACTTAGTACGCTGGGGTATTGCCGACCAAGTCCTTAACGATTACCTGACCGTTGAGCAAGACAAACGCACCTATTTGAAAGGAGCAAGGTTTGTGAAAGGTAAGCATGAATACTTCCCTATTCCAGCCCAAGAAATCTTGAATAGTCAAAAAGATGGGCAAGCTACCTTGAAGCAAAACCCAGGATATTGAGTAGCATAGGCTTTTTAGCAACTCAATCAATCTAATTGAGGGAGTCAATTTAGCGATAAATGTACTTTACCTTTTAGTAGTTTCAATAAAGAAAAACCTCCTCAACATTATGTCGAGGAGGTTTTTCTTTAACAAGGGAGATTATGAGCGGTGCAACTGACTGCGAACTTAGGCAATGTCTATCTTTTAGTTTTCAAAGCTCTAATCAAATCTACTTGGGTGATAAAAATTTTACCATTCTTTTCAACTCGAATAATGGCTTTTAAGCCTGGCCCCTCTACAGTTTTTAGGGTTTTTAACTCTACTATTGGCTTGTAGTCTTCGTCTAACATTTTCACTGTTTTTTCAGAAATTAGCTTCTTTCCCGATGCTTTCAACACAAGGTCAGGTGAAAATGTACCTTGCGCTAAACCATTCACTTTGACTCGATTAGCCTCGGGGTTTATGACGATTGTAAAGCCTTTATCGTCATTTGGGCTTGGCTTCGAGCCAAAAACATCCAGTAGATCTTGGTCGGTCATGTTCCAGCGAAGTACTTTCCACGTACCTTGCCATCTTTTTGGATTGATCTGTGCTGATGCTTGAGCTGTCCAAAAGCAAATGAACAATCCCACTAAGAGAAGTTGTTTTTTCATCATTGCGCTGTTATTGATTATAATGCAAAACAAGCATGTCTCCGCACAACTGTGTTCACCCATTTAGGTGATTTTAAGTAGCACACGCTCTCTTTTATCGTATTTATTAGAAAATATGTGTATTTTTGATTAAAGACAACAACATTACAAGCCTATGGAAAGCCTTAAAAATAAAGCCATTATTGACCCTCGACGGATTCATAGCACAATTGTCGCTTTATTTAAACGCATAGAGACTCGATTTCCAGAAAGTGGCTTAGGACGAGTTTGTGAAAAACTTTTACACATATCCGAAGAAACCAGCAAGACCATTAGTTGGGTCGAAAAACCGAATTATTTGATCAGAATCTTTTTTTATCTGTTCATCGGCTTTATGATATTGGCTCTTTATTTTAGTTTGAATGAACTGAATATTGACATGAACAACTTGCAGTTGGTTGATTTAGTACAAACCATTGAGGCTGCTACTAACGAATTAGTGTTGATTGGTGCAGGGGTTTTCTTCTTGTATAATTACGAAAAACGAATGAAACGAGACAGAATCATAGCCTGTGTAAACGAACTCCGTAGTATTATTCACCTCATAGACCTACACCAGCTTACCAAAGACCCGTATGTTTACAAAAACATGGCCGAGTTTAAAAACACCGATTATTCGCCTAAGCGAGAAATGACCCTAATTGAATTGAACAGGTATTTGGACTATTGTTCAGAAATGCTGTCCTTAACCAGTAAGATTGGTTTTTTGTATGTGCAGAATTTTAATGACGACATCTGCACCACTACTGTCAACGATTTAGAAAGCTTGTCGGTGAGTTTGTCTCGAAAAATATGGCAGAAAATAGCACTTATCAAGTAGTTGAGCCTCAAATGCTGTCCCGTTGCTCAACTTACGTTTGATTTAATAGGCGGCGATGCTATTGCTGTTAACTTTGGTTTTCATTGATTTAATATTTTCAAGTAAGCTATCCATGGGCCAGTTTGTTGAGTGTATTGTTTTGCCATAATTCTTGATATTTGTGATAAATGGTCCAAGTCATGTACTGTCCATGTAGCCAGCAGTTGTGATAAGGTAACTACCCCAAAAGACGGATGAATACCTGTTCTGTATAAATCATCATTGGTGATGTTTAATTGGCGTAATTTTTCAATGTTACTTTTTCTAATAGTGATAAACTCGCCCAACAACTCACGTAACGTTTTCCCCTTACTTGCCTCAAACTGTGCAAATCTGTCAAATGGTTCAAAGGATTTGTCTTCTTTGTTTGATAAAATAATTTCCGTTCTCAAAATCCAATCGGTTTTATCGCCGTGTATTAAATGTCCAATTACATCGAATACAGTCCAAGATTCACCCCCTTCGTTAGTTGAGGTCCACTCTTCCGAAATACCATCAAGCAAGTGCTGAAGTACCGAAGGGGTTCGCTCTAATATTTCTATTGATTTGCTAAAGTTGAATTCCATCATCAAGAATGATTCGTAGTAAGTGAATAATCATTTGCCTCGCCATAACCTTTTACAAAACACCCTTTTCAAGTTCATTCAAATAAATAAAATCTGGTGCTTTTACACCTGCTTCTTTTCTGATTTTGACCAACTCGGGTGATTCAAAGAATTTTTTGGCATCAGTAATAGACGACCACACAGAAAAGTGGACAATTTTGTTAGGCTCGTTTTCAAAATTCAAAACCTGATAAGAAATTTCGCCAGCCTCTTTCCTGATTAGGGATGCCTTATCGAATATTTTTTTCCAAGCCTTGTAATCTTCTACCTCATGGATAATTAACACGTGATTCATACTATTTTATTGGTGGATATGAGGAGATACTAAACGTTAATATTAAAATTGAGCATTATCCACTCTTAGGAAAACCCATGGTAGATAATGCTCAATGTTTGATGTGCTGTACGCTACTCTTTATTTAACAGGCACAGTAAAGGTCTTCTTCTCATTGCCTACTCCTTTGATAGTCAGTGATTTCCAATTGGCAGGTAATTGAACGTTCTTTAATTGTTCGTAGCCTCCCTCAGCAATGTCGAGCCCACCAAAACCAAACAAAAGTGTTTGCAAAAATCCACCAGCTCCTGTGGCAAAGTATGGGTTAGTACCACCGGCGGTTTCAGCCAATACGCCAAAAGGAGGGGCTTCATTGGGTTTAAAACTTTTTACAAACAGTTCATAAGCTCGTGGAATATTGCCTGTTCGGGCGTGCAAAATGCAGAAAATAGCATGAGCCATAGCAGGGCTTTGACCTTGCCGGCCTGGTAAATTGTCAGCCAATACTTTTTCGTAATAATCTAAGTCTTTTTTTACCTGAATAGGGTCAGTGATTTGCTTCAACGGAAACGAAAGCAAGTTCACATCTGCCTGTTTGATGGGTTCGCCATTGTAGGTAGCATGCTCACGAGTAACTCCGTCTGCAAATTTATGAATCATCAGATTATCAGCTACTTCCTCCCATTTGGGGTTGGGTTTTAGCTTTAATTCTTCGGCAGCTTCTATGGCGTATTCCAGTACTTCTTTGGTAATGCCGTTGGTATAAGCGTTGTCGTCCACATTTTCGGCCCATTCGTCGGCACACACTACATTTATAATGTGATACTTACCATCGGTGCCTTTTTCAACACGACTTACCCAAAAATCGGCTACTTCTTTGAGCATCGGATAACCCCGTTCACGCAGCCATTGGCGGTCTTCGGTTACTTGAAAATACTTCCAAAAAGCCCAGCCTACATCGGCGGTGATGTGGTGCTGAAACGGCCCCGTTAAGGCCCAAACTGGCGTGGCTTCTTGCCCGTGGTCGTCAGACTCCCACGGAAACATAGCCCCCTGATAACCATGCGATTTGGCGTTGTCTTTAGCGGCTTCGAGGCGGTTAAAGCGGTATTCTAACAGCGACTTTGCCATGCCAGGCTGTAAAGCGAGTAGGGGAGGGAACATCCACATCTCGGTATCCCAAAACACGTGTCCATTGTAGCCCAATCCAGACAAACCCATCGGCGAAAGGCTGTAAGCTTGTCCCTCTCGACAAAACGAGTAGAGATGATACAATGCAAAATGGGCTGCTCGTTGTGCGTCGGCATCACCTTCAACTAAAATATCTGCTTCCCACAGCTTTGCCCACTCGTCGTTATGGCGTTTTATTAGGCGCTCTTTGCGCTCCAAGGCTGCAAAAATCGTCAAACGCTCGGCTTCATTATGTGGGTCCGCCACGTGTTCGGTAGAAGTAACCGAGCCTACTACACAAAAATGGTAGGTTTCGCCAGCCTTCAAGGTCTTGTTAAATTTGAGGCGATGCATTCCATAATCCCATTCTTCGTGAATCAGGGCAGGTTCTTTGCCACGAGCTTCATCAAAAATAAATGAGTTGGAGGCTGCTACCGTATGCTTGCCCGTAGGAGATTTTGCCACCGAAGTCATCAGCGGAATCAAGGCATGAGGGCGGTCAATAAGGTGGTAATGGTTAGTTACATCTCGCAGCATATCAGGTGCTTGCATAATGCTGTGCGGCGTAACAACCATATCTTTTTTTGCCTTCAATTCTACCTCTATCAAGGCGGTGTGAGGCAAATGCCGTAGGGCCAACATCGTGGTTTTTACAGAGAGTTTGTTGTCAAAATCAAACGTAGTGGTCAGAGAAGCCCCTTTCATATCGAGTGTTTGGGCGTAGTTCTGAATATTCTTGCGGTCGAGGCGGCGGCCATCTACGTCTAAGTCCATGTTGGCAAATTCAAACACTTTCATGATGTTAGAAACACGCCCTCGCCCGTAGGTATCAAACGCACCATTGAGTACCACGTCCTTTACTTTTAAAGGCTCCGGCGACGACACCAGCCCAATCATGCCATTGGCAACGGTTACGCCAAAGTAGTTGTTAGGGTCAAAGTTTTTAGCTTGGATTTTCCAGTCGTCTTGGGCATTTGCTGAAAAGACAAAAGATACAAGCAACAAGATAAGATAGAGAAATGGCAGTTTTTTCATCATAACATAAATGATTTGATTAGTCAAAAGTAGAAAGATTTAAGGAAAACGTTGTGATGTTGAGTTGTTTAACTAAAAAAACGGCAAGTAACTAATGCTACTTGCCGTTTGTAGGTAATGTTTTATTTT
>JBGAVQ010000082.1:0-20282 GCA_044228045.1 Spirosomataceae bacterium | reverse complement strand
AACTGCGTTGGTTTTGGTACATGGTCAAGAGTAAAGTGAGTCATATCTTGCTCAACCAGTTAGACTCTGAAACACAACCAGAAACGCTCGAAACAGCCGAACCTTTGCAAGAATACATCCTGTCCACTATCAACGGATTGTTGATCTTGGCTGAAACCAAGCGAGATGTAGTCGAAAAAGCAGACATTGCCGCCATTGTTTCAGGCAAAACAGGCATTCCGTTGGGCAAACTCCAAAGTAGCGAGAAAGATAAGCTACTCAAAATGGACGAAATTCTACAAAAACGAGTAGTAGGGCAAGAATACGGCGTAAAAGCACTTTGCGAAGCCATCTTAGAGTCTCGCTCGGGGCTAATTAAGGCAGGGCAACCTATTGGCTCGTTTTTCTTGTTAGGGCCAACCGGAACTGGTAAAACCGAATTGGCTAAATCATTGGCCGATTTCTTGTTCAACGACGAATCCTTCCTTATTCGTTTTGACATGTCTGAGTTCAAAGAAGAACACTCAGCTGCCTTGCTCTATGGTGCGCCTCCGGGTTATGTAGGTTACGGAGAAGGCGGGGTTTTGGTGAATAAAATTCGCCAAAAACCGTATTCGGTAGTCTTGTTTGATGAAATTGAAAAAGCGCACCCATCGGTATTTGACATCTTCTTGCAGATATTGGATGAAGGCAAAATGCACGACAGACTCGGTAAAGAAGGCGATTTCTCCAATGCCGTTATTTTGTTTACCTCCAACATTGGTAGCGAGTTCATTTCGCAGAAATTTCAAAAAGGCGAAAGACCCACCCCTAATGAGCTAATGGAAATCATGTCGAAGCATTTCCGCCCTGAGTTTTTGGCTCGTTTGACCGAAATTGTACCTTTTGCCCCTATTTCGGAACAAAATGTGGTGAAAATTTTCGAAATTCACCTCAAAAGCCTCTTGGATGCGCTTGGTAAGCAAGGCATTACGCTCGACATCAGCCCCGAAGCCAAAAAACAATTAGCTTTGACAGGATTTACGCCTAAATACGGCGCACGGCCCATCAAAGGAGTAATTCGTAACCAACTTCGTCGGCCTATTTCTCGCATGATTATCGGTGGCGAACTCGTAAAAGGTAGTACCCTAACCATTGGCCTTGGCGAAAACCAAGAACTTACTTGGACCGTGGCGTAGTTTTAAACATACACTTTGAATTTCATTGTTATGCTCTCAGAAATAAAACACTATCCCGTCAATTGGGTGGACGGGATGAAAATCTCGAAGAAAAACTTCATTGAATTAGAGAATTTCGTCAATGATTTTCTCAGAGACTCCATTGCCCAACGCACCAACGAATACAACTTTGGGGTACTCCCGAGTGCTAAGGAAATAAAAGCACATGAAGTCTTTATTCATGTTGATTCTCAGTTGGTTATCAGCGTAAAACTCACACACTGTCGAGCCATCACCGAAGGCGGGCATCGCATCGAAATCATTGGCGACACACCTTTAGCAACTCGCATAGCCTTTGGGCAAATAGCCGAGGTGTATGGCCTCCAAAACTCAAAAGAGTATGAGTTATACGTAACACTCTCGCTCAACCCGCTCATTAAAGTACCTTTTGGGGAAGCGTTAGTAGAGGAAGTACCACCTCGCTATCCGTACACCAAGCCGCAGTATCGTCTAAGTGTGATTCCGAGAGAATTGCTGCATACGTCTGAGTACAGTTCGGCGCACTTGATTGTGGGCAAATTGTTGTACAAAAACAACGACCTTCGCCCCATCGAAAACTACATACCTCCCTGCGCTACCGTAAGGGCCTTGCCTACGCTCTACGAACAGTACAATTACTTTGAGAGTTTGGCAACCAATCTGGAAAATTGTTGCATGAAAATCATCCAGAAAATCAAGCTAAAACCCGAAAAGAAAAGCCATCTTAGCGAAAATATTCGGGACTTGATGGACAGGCTGCTCTTTACCATTGCCAATGAGGTAACAGGTTACCGCCTCATGTTGGCCGACGAGCCACCCTTGAAAATGATTAACTTTTTTGCCAAATTAGCCAAAGTTTTTCGGGCCTACGTCAATAGCCTCACCAGTTACGACAAAGAAGAACTCTTGACCTACTTTGCCATGTGGGCCGAAGTACAACCTTTGGTGATAGAAGAAGGCATGGACGGCCTCATTTTTGTAAAATACAACCACAACGAAATAGGTGAGTCGCTTGGTAGGGCGCAGTTTATTTGGCAGTTGATGTACACCCTACTCAATAAACTCACCCAACTCGAGTACATTGGTGAGCGCCGAGGCAAGCAAGTATTTGTGATTGAAAACCCTGTGCATCAAGAGAAAAAACCAATTGAACCCATCAAGTCTAAGTTTAATCCCTTAGATTAACCCTAAAAACCCTTACTTGTATTATGTCAATGGATCCTCTCAACCAGAAAGAAAGAGCCGCTGCCCAGCGTAAGTTCATGGGTGTTTACCTGCTCTCTATTTTAATTCCTTGTATTGCAGTTTACTTTTTGGCAAAATCATCAGACAATCGCCTCGAATCTGAAAACACGCAATTAAAGAGCCTAATACGGCTCCTTGTTGGCGTAAATGCCATCGAGGGCGAGGCTCAAAAACTCAAAGATATAGACAAACGATTCAGCCAAAGTACAGACAAAGAGATGTCGGCCAATGACCTTACAGCAGTTAATGCTGCCAAAGACTCTATCTCAAGAACAATCACGGCTATCAAGATGGACTCTGCCAAAATAGTAAGCGAAGTTGGCGCTGTTAATAAAGATAATGCCGCTGGAGTCATCCAAAACTTGGGGGTTTTCTTGGATAACTGGAGTACCATTAAGGGTCTGCGTGAAACAAGCAAATCGGCTGGTAACGAAGCCGCCGCTTTGCAAGATGCCAACGCTAAACTGCAACAAGCTGAAGCCAAAAATGACGCATTGCAAACCAAGTTAGACTTGATGATGATGATGGCAGCCAAAGGTGGCGGTGGCGGCGGCGGAGGAGGAGGTGGTGGTGGCGGTGACGACAAACTCAAAAAAGAGAATGACGAGTTGAAAGCCGAATTAAAAGAACTAAAAGCCGGCGGTGGCAAAGTAGATGCTTTCTGTGAGGCGAGAATCCTATTACAAACGGCGGCTAACCTTAAAGATCGAGCCGATTTGGGTAGAGTTACCCTGAAAGACATTGAAATTCAGAAGAAATACAAAGAAGCCCTCGACAAATACTACAAGCTCATGAAGCTCGTAGATAGCCCTGGCATAACAGAGTACCAAAAAAGTATGATGAAAGAAAAAGCCCAAAGTGCTATTAAAGAGATAGAAATGAAGATGAACTAACCACAACAAAAACCGTATCGGAGCGCATCTGATACGGTTTTTTTATCCAATTACCGCTTGCTAAGTTTTGGGGTTTGGGCTTGTTTTTTTGCAGGAGGGTTTATAGTATTACAGATAGTTTATGGAGTGCTTGTTCAAGAATGTACCATGTATTGGGCATTAAACTGGTTTTGATGTATAAGCTGCAAGGAGGGATTTAAACAATTTGCTTATACAAGCGGCATAATATATTTTTTGGACACTTAAATTTCAAAATTATGTCTGAAGAATTTGAAAAAAAACTTCATCCTGAACTTGCTAAAAGAGTAAAATTGGTAATGAAGGATTTATTTGATAGAGGATGGAATCCTTGCATACCAGAGGTATTTGGAGCGGAGGGAACAGGCTATAGATCTATAGCCGATCAAATGGAATTGCGTGTTAAGCATCCAGAAAGATCAAAAGTCGATTTTAGCTTTCATAATGTAACGGATGCTCATGGTAACCCGCAAGCTATGGCGGTTCACTTAATGGATCGGATGCTCGGAAATAAACTTCCGAAAAACCATCCATTCTTGATAGATTTAGAAATCATTAGTGAGAGACATGGTTTGAGATCTGGAAATTCGTGGAAAAAGCCATGGGATCCACTTCATGTTCAGCTCTTCGAAAAAGACCAGCTATCCTCTGTGAAACATGGACATAGACCTCCCTTTTTGAATTCAAGGCTTAGACTCCTACCTCCTACATTTAAGATTCACCCACCGACAACTTATTTACCACCCCAAACTATTAGCAATTTTAATGCGGGAGAAAAATTTTATTTGGGTTCGAATTTTCCTAACCTCCAAACAATACAAAGACCTTTTGGAGAACCTGCAACATATAAACATCATTTAATTAATGATTTTCCAAAACTGGATTTACCTGAATTTGGAAGTTTATCAAAATATTATAATCCGTATTGTTCTCCCAATCCTCCAAGCTTTATGAGTTTGAGGGTTTTTCAATTAAGAAGACCTATGGTTTCTGGAAGCGGTTTTATGAACAATGGGGATATATTTAGTGGTTTTAAACTTTCTTTTGCAAATCTTGGAAGCTCGTTGGAAGTACCTAAGTCTTATCTTGCTCAAGACTAACTACTAAATTTTGATGTAGTTTTACATCGGACTAATAGCACAAGTTTCAACCTTACGCCAGTAGGGCGAAAAAAAAACATGGCAACCATTTCGAATCATTATAGCGCAACTCATGATGCCCTTTTAGAATTTGGAATCCCAGAAAAAATGGCTAATAGAATTAGCAGTTTTGCCAGCGTATATGCTGATAATCCTGAAGGATTAACGACAATAAGAGATTTTATTAGAGAACCCTCATTGGGATTGAAAATAACTGCAAACAACCTTACATCAACAAGTAGTATGCAATACTTTTGTGAGAAGCCTGTATTGTTTATTTGTGGGAAAGGTAATACTATAAATGTTAATTATTGGGCAACAAAAAATTCACAAGATGAAAATGATCCGAAAGAAACCGTTCGGCATGCCATGCTGGCTAAAACTGAATTAGGTGAAGGAATCAAAGGAGGTAAAATGTATGGTGTAAAAGAGGAACATGTAGAAGGAATCAATAGCATCAATGAAAAATATGCAAAGCGTTTCTTTATTAGATCTTATAAGAATCGAGTATTAGAACTCGTAGATTTTCGCATTGTGAATGCGTCTTATATGGGGAGAGGTGGTCGAGTACAGTCCGAGTATGATGCCCCAAACTATAGTCGATATCGTACAGAAATAAATAGTTACGTTGTAAAAATGGAAGAAATTGCCATGAAAAGGGGCATTCATTTTGGCTGGCAAAAAATATTTAAAGCGGCTGAAAAGGCAACGAAAGGGGCGTTTCTTTCTTGGGAAGTAGATCCTGATGACTGGGGAGGTAATTCAGGATTGGCTTTGTTGGGGGTTGGCATTCATGCTATACAGGATGCAACTATTCATCACGGAGAAAACATGGATCATTATGGAAAACACTCATTACTGCACTATAAGAATGATATTTTTATTGAGAAAAAATTAGAACAACCAACTCGAAATGCCATTATTGTCTTTCTATTAATGAGCGAAAACTTCAATTTTATTCGAGCAACAAACGTACAAGATTTCTTTAAAAATTTGGATATTGAGAACCTGGGGTTGAGCAACCCGCAAAAAGAACAACTAAATGAAAAGATAGTAAAGAAATTCACCCGTAATTTTTAAATAAAATAACGATTTCACTTTTGATGTTTCATAAAGCACACAACTCGTAAGCACAAGGTGATTATTGGCTCAGAACCAAAAAATTTGTCGTTTTCGAACACCGTTAAATAAATTTCCCGAAAATTTTAAGTCCTATAATTTCTTTCTATCAAACAAAATTATATATTCGCCCTATCAGAATTGATTAACTCAATCACAATCATCACGCTTTTTCATCCTAATCTCATTTCACTATGTATAACTATGGTATTGGCGGTCAAGAACGCAAGTTAGACAACGCCCAAGAAGCTATTGCCGACATCCCCCTCAACCGAACCCTGATGCTCGAAAAACTAACGGATGATCCTCCTACCAAGTTCGAGATTGTGCATGGGTTACAAACTATTGACGACGTGTTTGAACACTTCAAACCATCAGTAGAAGTAGATTTTCAGGATGAAGAGGGCGTTATTGTACCTGAGAAACTTAAATTTAAGAACCTCGGCGATTTCTCACGAAAAGGTATCATCAACCAAAGTGATTTTTTACAAGATCTCAACGCCCAAGCCGATGACTTACAGAAACTCATGCGTCAGCTCAAATCAAACAAGGTACTCAAAGCAGCCCTCGAAAACCCCGAAGCCAAAGGTGCTTTTCTGGCAGCGCTCGATGCCCTTATTGATGAGTTGAAAGACTAAGCGTCTGTTTTTGTTTATTGTTACGCTTCATTTTGAGCGTAACACCATAATCATTCTGTACTTTACTGGATACAAAACCTGCATTGACCACTTAACCATGGCAACCGAAAAAGATACACAACAAAATGCTCCAGTTCTCAAAGAGAAAGAAGCAACCCTCACCCTCGATCAAAGTACCAATAAGTTAGCTAAGTATGGCGGTTTCGACTTGCTCGAAACAACCATAGACGGGGTGTCTAACATGAACCCAGCACGTAAGGCTCGTAAAAATATTTTCTTGGCAGAAGCCACCAAAAAATCAGAACGCAAGGAACTTAAAAAACGCCTCAAGCTTTGGAAACAGGTGTTGTCGAGCAATGAAACCATTGCCGATATGGTGCAAAACTCGCAAGGCAGGGTAGAGTCTGCTCAAAAACAACTTGTTGAAAACCTCGGCAAAGCTGTAAATGCCAGCCGTACCTTAGAAACATCGTACCGTTCTGTAGCCCTTTTCTATAAAAATACTGATGAAGAAAAAATAAAGAACCTCAGCATTATGAATGCCGAGATGGAGCAGATTCAGGACTTGGACTTGGACAGAGCCTATCAAGTGGTTGAGCAAGAGATTAGCAGCAAATATGACAAACTCGACCTCAAAGAAAACTACTCAATGTTGGTCATGCCGGGCTATTTGGGTTCAAACCCTGTGATTTCTAAGTGGGCAAAAATGGCGCATAAAAACAAAGTGATGATGGTCACCGACTTTGCGCACTTAGACACCCCCGAAGACGTAGTGGATATGTTTGAGTCGGCCAAGCACACAGGGGCCGATGCTCACTTGGCCAATGTGATTATGACCAGCAACTGGCTCGTAGGCCGTGGCAAGTACGAAGAACTGGGCGAACAAGACGAAGATATGTATGTGCCACCAGCCGCAGCATTGGCAGGTCGTATTTACTCAACGCTTGCTTCGCAAGTAACAGCGGGTCGCAAGCACGGTACGCTCAACGAAGTAGATGGCGTGCGCTTTGAGTTAAAAAAGAGCGAAATCTCGCAAATGGAAAAAATTGGCCTCGTGCCAATGGTGAACGAGTACGGACGAGTAATGGCGTTTTCGGCCAAAACCCTGTTCAATGGCGATAACATCGGCTTGCAAACCTACTCGGTTGTAAGGGTGTTTGACTGGGTGACCAAAGTACTCATTGATTTCTTGAACCGTCGTGCGTTTGAGAACTGGGATCATAACCTACGGATGGATATTCAAAGCCAAATTGTGCGGTTCTTGGATAACATTACTGGCCCAGGCAAACTCATTGAGAAGTTCACTATCAAGAACTTTGCAAGAGATCCAAAGCAAAAAGACCGAATTCTGTTGGATATTCACATGATACCGTACTTCCCAGCCAAGACTTTCTTGATTTCATTGGATGGTACCAAAGGCGACGATCCTGATTCTAACGACCGTGATTGGAACTCTTCGTACGAGCAAAAGTAAAAGCAAGAAACTTACGGGGAAAACACGGTATAAAAAGGGTGTTTTTCCCGTATGTTGTATTCTTCCCAAAACCTATTTTTGAAGGGTAAAGTTTCTCCAACTTAATTGACCAATAAAATGGGATTATTAGCAGATAAAGCCAAAAGTATTTTCGGAAAGTCAGCTTAGACTACCCATGCAGCCGTGTAAATCAGAGCGTTATTTCACAAGGGCATTGGGTTTTTAAAGGAGATTATCTGTTAAGCAAAACATTCTAATTTTCAAGATACAACAATACCATGTCATTCGCTGCTCGTTTGCGTGTTTGTGGGGCCAACATCCAGTTGAATTACTATTCGTTGGAAATACGGCAAGATACCGACTCCAGGGGGCGGCCCAGTTCCATTGCCCGAGGAGGTACAATCACCGTGGAGTATGACACCATTTATAGCACTGACGACATCACCGACTGGATGACAGACCCCGTCAAAAAAGAAAGCGGAAGCGTGGTGTTTATGCAAACGGATCAAGAGGCGGCACTCAAAACCGTTACATTTACTGACGGGCTTTGTGTCGAATTTCACGAGCGATTTGATGGAACCATGTCGTCAGGAACTATGACGACCGTACTCACCATTACGGCGCCACAAGTAGATGTAGGTGGCGAAGCAGTTGATAATCATTGGGATGAGATGTAAGCATGATTTGTTTTTTAGTATAAGTATAAATAGCTGCAAATTAGCTTGTTGTGTGCTATAAATTGAACTGTAAACTAACAAGTATATGCCGTTTTCAGCAGAACTTAGTGTAGGAGGAAACAACTTTCCGGTACTTACGTGCGATTATAGCTTTCACCAGCCGACCAATTCAAGGGGTAGAGTGGTGGCGAGTGTTCGTAGTGGGCTGATTAGGGTTTCAGTAGAGGTGCAAGACAACCACGATTTTTTGACCAACTGGGCTGCTCAAACCAATAATGAGCAAAGTGGAAGCATTACATTTTTGAATATTGACCAAGGTTCTACTTTTAAAGTACTCAGTTTTTCAGAGGCACATTGTGTGTCGTACCGAGAGGTTTTTACCCCGCATGGCGGCGTATCGTCATCTTTTCGGGTAGATTTGGGTATTACGGCCAACCAAATTAGTGTGGGTGGTGCCAACCATCAATCCTTGTGGTAATTGTATCGTTTTTTATCATTCATAATCACGCTCCTACATGGCTCAGTTAGTAAAATCAACGATCAATATTGAAGGACATACCATTCGTAACTTCCTGAGCGTGCGTGTAGATCAGTACCTCAACACGCACCATCATTTTGAGGTAGTAGTTCCTTATGAGGAATTTGAAAGCGAAGGAGCTATTTTTTTTCAACAAGCACACCAAAAACTTTGTGGCAAAAAAATCACCATGAAGTTTGAGCCCCTCTTTACTAAGTTCTCAAAAGGATCGGGTTCGCAGTTTCAGTTTATGGGCATTGTTACCGAAGTTACCTTACAAAGTAGCTCCGAGTTAGTTAATTCATTCGTTATCAGAGGATATAGCCCCACTTACTTGCTTGAAGACGGCGTGCAGCGGCGTGGATTTATCAAAGAGACCTTAAAAGGGATTTTTGACAAAGTGCTGGGGCAATATTCTGGCAATTTGCTTAGTCGAAAATTAGCCCCCCGCCACAAAATTAAGCTCGACTACAAAGCCCAGTACGACGAAAGCAATTTTGAGTTTCTTAGCCGTTTGGCTGCCGAGTATGGTGAGTGGCTTTTTTATGACGGGCAGAAATTGATATTAGGCCCTCCGTCGGGGAATACGGTAGAGTTTTGGGTGGACGGCATTCAGAATTTTAGCATGGCTATCGGTTTGAAGCCAGCCAAATTCAAAATGTATCATCACAACTACTACAATAACATAGAGTATAAGGGAGATTCGTCTGTCGGTATCCAAATGAGTCCCTTTGTGCGCTTTGCCCATGGCGAGTCCGAAAAACTATTTCGCCAAGAATCGTATCTTGGTACATTTCGAGATATTCGAGACAATAGCGAACTCAACGATACCATCAAGAGCATCAAGTCGGTAAATGCCAGCGATATGGTTACGTTTAGAGGTACTGGCGAAAACCCCACCATTAACCTCGGTGACTTAATTAACGTAAAAGGCCAAAAATTAGACCGAGAATACCAACGCACTACCGAAGATTTTGGCAAATACTGCCTAACTGAAATCACCCACACGGTGGACTCAGAGGGCAACTATGAAAACTTTTTTAAAGCCGTACCCGACTCGTCGTCGCATCCGCCTCATAACTTTAATGTGCGAGCCCCCATAGCCCAACCCGAACTCGCCAAAGTATTCAAGAATAATGACCCCGACTCGCTTGGGAGAATTAAAGTGAAGTTTTATTGGGGCAACCAACAAGAGTGTGAGTCGCAGTGGATGCGGATAACACAAGCCTACACAGGCGGCCCCAAAGGAATGCTTTGGATACCCGAACTGGACGACCAAGTGATAGTAGGCTACGAGTTTAATAACCCCGACTTGCCCTTTGTGATGGGTAGTGTGTACCCCAAAGACAGAGCCGGGGCAAAATACACCAACAACGACAACCTCAAGAAAATAATCCGAACTAAGGGTGGCAACAAGATTATTTTTAAGGATGATCAAGGTAAAGAGGAGATATACATTACCCATTCTAAATACGGCAGAAGTGCCAAAACTGGAACTTCGCTACTTATTTCCTTTGAGAGCAATGGGGCTATTAAACTTCATACGCAAGGTGATATTGAAATAGAGGCGGGTCAAAACATAAAAATGAAGGCCGGAAAAGATTTCAGCATTGAGTCCACTATGGGAGATATTACCATTGCTGCTAAAACGAAGAATGTGAAGATTTCGGCCACACAAAATGTAGAAGCCAAAGCCACTGCCAGCATGAAACTCACTGCCACAGGAAGTGCTGAGTTGAGTGCGGTGAAAACCGAAGTAAAAGGTACTGGAATGGCAAAATTGAGCGGTGCTAAGGTAGATGTAGAAGGAATGGGCATGGTAGGCATACAAGCACCATTGGTGAAAATAAATTAAACAGGGCTGGTTATCATATCAGCAAGTACAAGAGTGTCAATAACTATAAGTGCGATAAACGCAAGAAGAACAATTCACACATTACCTCATTCTATCAATCACTCATTGTAAAAAAATGGGACAACCCGCCGCACGATTTGGAGATATGCACGTATGCCCGATGGTAACACCAGGCGTGCCGCCTATTCCACACGTAGGTGGTCCTATTATTACACCCGGTGCCCCCAATGTACTCATTGGCGGACAGCCCGCTGCTACCATAGGGTGTATGTGCACTTGTGTAGGGCCGCCCGATGTCATCATCAAGGGTTCTTTGGGCGTAATGATTGGTGGCAGACCCGCCGCTCGCATGGGTGACAACACCGCTCACGGAGGAACGATTGTGATGGGTTTTCCGATGGTACTCATTGGGGATATTGGCATGGGAAGTGTGGGAGGAGGAGCAGGTGGTATGGCAGGAGGAATAGGTGGAATGGTGCTAGCATCACCTATAGGAAACCTCATTCTTAAGGTGGTAAATTGGGTAATGGATATTATTGTTCATAGCCCTCTTTCTAATCCTAAGGTTAAAGAGTTAATGGTGAAATCCCCAACTTTAACGAATAATATTACTCAATTGACTAAGGATGGATGGGTAATAAAATTTGGTGAAGCAGGAAAGGGATCATTTTGCGATAAAGAACGTAAAGAAATTGTCATTGACCCTAATGAAACCGATGGAGTCCAAATTACACAAACATTAGCGCATGAAACTGGGCATGCACTATACACAGCAGATCCCTATGTCCCACCGCAAGGCCTTACAAGGGAACAATATGCAGCAGCAAATGCCAATAGTGATTTAAAAGATGAAGGAGAAGCTACATTGATGAATGCCCAAATTAGAGATGAAATATTAGATAACGGAGGTGAGGATATAGGAATAGCAGGTACTCAACAGTCTCAGTATGAGAGTATTTATGAAGACTATCAAAAAGATGGAGATAGAGAAAGTGCAAGACAAAGGATAGGAGATGCTTTTGCAGATGGGGAAAATCCCAGTACTGATCCTGGTAAAACATATAGGCAATACTATGAGAAAAATTACCTCGATTATTATGATAGTAATATGCCATAGTTATCATAATTGTGGCTATTCTCAACCAGTAAAACTTCAAAAGGGTAATGTTATGGAAAATATAATAAAGCAAATAGTAAAGGAGATGCCATCTGAAATCACAGAGGTTGAGAAAATGATAGGAGTTCCCTTAGTAAGGAATGAGCAATTATCTACACCTTTTTATGTTGTTTACAATGCAAAAAACACCATAACTCAAAATTCATTTCACTCGTTAGAAGTCAGACTTCCTGTTTCATTTCAAGATTCCACAGAAGTTTTAATAATATTTGATTTACATGGCTTTAGTTCATACAATAAGAAAGCGATAATTCATCATTTTGGTAATAATGTAAATATAGTTCCTCCAAGGCCTAGAAGCGTAAAGCAAACTATATATTATGTGTTATACCAAGCTAATGCGAAGGTTAGTTTTGGTTTTGATCCAACAGATGAAATGTGTAATTCAATTATAATTAGCTATAAAAAAACATAAGCTATTACTCAGTTGGAACATTCCTTCTTAGACCTAATCGAAGAATATAGAGTTATAGCATATTAAGGAACAAATTTTGCGATATTGCTTAAAAAGCCTATATAGTAGAATTCGTACCTTTCTAACTGATGAACTGAATACCTATCAGGTTTACGCTGGAGCAAGGCAAACTCAAAACAGAAGTAGGAAAAGCCGTACAGTTTACAGGAGTAGTAGAGCGAGTAGAGGCTAATGAGTGAATTTGAAAATAGAATCAGACATGGCTACACATAATAGCGACTGTCACCACGTATTAAACCATGAACACTAAGAAACATCAACCACTTAGCAATATTTTTTTACCTCAAAATCAACCGTTTAACCCTTAAATTCTCATAACCATGTCATTCAGTGCCGTATTTAGTGCCGCAGGTAGCGGCGACTGCGAAGTGGTAACAACCAGCTTCTCTTTTAGCCAATCCATTGACGACAAAGGTCGTCCATCGTCAAAAGTACACGGCGGGGTCATCCGTGTTACCATTGTAGCCGACGAAAACACCTCGTTGGTAAGCTGGATGCTTGACCCATACAAAAAGGAATCGGGAAGTATTACTTACAAACGCATAGATCAAGACTCCATGATGAAAGACGTGCAGTTTGAAGAAGCATATTGTGTAGAATACACCGAAGATTTTGATGCCCGAGGTGGTGCCAAAGATGCCTCCATGACACTGTCGCTCACAATTTCGGCCAATAAGATTACCGTAGGCGGTGCTACCCTTGATAACAAGTGGGTATCATAAAATCTATTTTGATAAGTACACCCAAGCAAAAAGCCGACGCAAGTCGGCTTTTTGCTTGGGTGTAATAGGCTTGACTTGCTTGGTCAACCCATGCTTGTCTTACAGCAACTGCACATTTTTTGCAATAGGCTCGCCTCTGTCGTTAGCATCAAGTGTAAATGACACTTGGTCGCCTACTTGCAGCTCATTAAAATCTGTTTCGAGTAAGCTGGTATAGTGAAAAAACAGGTTGTTTGGCGCAAACCTAATGAAACCGTAGCCGTTTTTGATACTATAAATGGTACTTACTTGTGCTTCGGTATCAGTTCCATTGATGGCAGCAACGGGTCGAGCATAATCACGAGCTTGCTGCTGTACAAAAATGTTGTTGGTGAGTGGGTCGTTTTTCTTCAACCTATTCTCAATCAACTCGTGCATAGCCAGCGGATAAGTAACCTCTTCAAGCAAATCTTGCGAAGTACGAGTAGTTACACGCACACCTTCGTCGTTAGTGTATTCAAAGTCCCAGCTTAGTACCATTACTCGCACGCCCAGGGTGTTGAGTTTACGCACCAATGGCACATAATCACCATCTGCGGTAATGAGTACCACCACGTCGAATTTTTGGTACGAGGCTAACTCAAAACACTCTAAGGCAAGCAATACGTCAATTCCTTTCTCTTGTTTGCTGTTGAAATACGAACGAACTGGCAAATAATGGGTAGTAACCCCCTCAGACATAAGGATATCGTCAAACACACGCTCAAAATACAATTGATTTCCTTTTTGGCTGGCTTCTTGGGCGTTCAAACGCCCTCTAAAGTAATGAGCATCTACAATTTGACACTTCTGCATATCCGTATCTTCATTTTCAGAAACTTGGCTCCTAATAAAATGATGAAGTCCCGAAATACTAATTCGGCTGCGGCGAGGGTGATTGTAATTGTAGTAGTTGCTTACATGCAAAAAATAATTCCCGTCGTAGAATACACCTATGCGGGTTAGCAAGGCATTTTTTTTATTTGGCATAGATTTAATTAATAATGGTGTTTATCAGTGGTTTTAGGTTAAAAAAATTCTCAGTGGTAGAAGCAAAATATATTTTTTCAGACAATGTAGGGCATTGGACCAACTTTATGTTTAAGCCTACGCCTACTTTATACGTTTGCATCGTTATTAAATAGGGAGTGAAGACATTTTTTAGGAGACTATTAAGACTACTATCCAGCTTTTGGGCGTTAATTTATTTTAAATCAATCATTTATACATCGAGTCTTTTTGTTCACCGCCCTGTATGGTTTCTATTAAATGATACAGAATTAAGCTACAATGTTAGTATAAAACTACCTGTTTTCAAATGTCTTTCAAAAAGATTAACGAATTCTACGCTGCAATCTTTACTTTTGTAACCTATTTTAACTCAACCTACAAAAATGAAATTTTTTATTGACACGGCTAATCTTGCCGAAATCAAAGAAGCCCACGATTTTGGTGTGCTCGACGGTGTAACAACCAACCCTTCACTCATGGCCAAAGAAGGCATCAGTGGCAAAAATAACATCTTGAAACACTACAAAGCAATTTGTGATATTGTAGAAGGTGACGTAAGTGCCGAGGTTATTTCAACCGATTTTGCTGGCATGATACGTGAAGGCGAAGAACTGGCCGACCTCGACGAGAAAATTGTGGTGAAAGTACCCATGATAAAAGACGGTATCAAGGCGATTCGTTATTTTTCGGAGAAAGAAATCAAAACCAATTGTACGCTTGTGTTTTCGGCTGGGCAAGCTTTGTTAGCAGCTAAAGCAGGTGCAACGTATGTTTCTCCGTTCGTTGGGCGATTAGACGACATATCGGTGGACGGTATTCAGCTTATTGAGCAAATCCGTACTATCTATGACAATTATCATTACCAAACCGAGATTTTGGCGGCATCGGTGCGGCATCCTATGCACATTATCCATTGTGCCGAAGTAGGCGCCGATGTAGTTACCTGTCCATTGGGTGCTATTATGGCCTTACTCAAACACCCTCTGACAGACATTGGTTTAGAAAAATTCTTGGCTGATTACAAGAAGGCAAACTCGTAATTTTTATGTTTTCTACCGTTCCTGTTGTTGCGCTCCGAAACGCTGACATTTATCAAGGAGAGCGAAAAGTACTCGAAGATGTCAATTTTGAAATTGATAAAGGTGAGTTTGTGTTCTTGATTGGGCGTACGGGTAGTGGCAAGTCGTCACTACTCAAAACACTTTACGCCGACTTATGGCTCGAATCAGGCTCGGCAATGGTAGCAGGATACGAAATACACAACATTCGCCGCCGTGATATTCCATTTTTACGGCGGCGAATTGGTATTGTTTTTCAAGATTTTCAACTGTTTTTTGACCGAAATGTAGATGAAAACCTACGGTTTGTGTTAAGAGCAACTGGCTGGACAGACTCAGCCAAAATGACCAGCCGTATTCACGAGGTACTCATGCAGGTAGGGCTTACCTCTATTATAAACAAATTGCCACATCAATTGTCGGGTGGCGAGCAACAGCGGGTTGTGATAGCCCGAGCCTTGCTCAACGAGCCAGCCATCATTCTTGCCGACGAACCTACAGGCAACCTCGACCCTGATGTATCAGAGCAGATTCTGAAAACCTTCTTAACTATCAACAAAGCTGGCACTGCCATACTAATGGCAACTCACGACTATGACTTGCTGCGCTTGCACACTGCCCGAACCCTCAAGTGTGGAGACGGTAAAGTACTGGAAATGAAATAATTACTTTGCTTTTAAAGAAACAAACGGAATGATAATTTCTTCTAACGAAACCCCTCCGTGCTGAAAAGTATCTCGGTAGTGGTTCACGTAGTAGTTGTAATTGTTGGGATAAGCAAAGAAGTAATCTTCAGTAGCAAATACATACGCTGTCGAAACATTCAGTTTGGGCAAGCCAAAGGTTTCGGGTTTGCGAGTGGTTAGGGTGTGGTTGTTGTCGTCCCAGTTGAGGTTACGGCCTTGTTTGTAACGCAAATTGGTATTTACACTACGGTCTCCCACAATCTTCACAGGTTTCTGAACTCGTATCGTTCCATGATCAGTCGTAATAATCAAACGGGCTTTTTTATCGGCAATTTTTCGCACAAAATCCATGATAGTTGAGTGCTCAAACCACGAGCGTGTAATGCTACGGTAAGCTGCTTCGTCGGGTGCAAGTTCTTTAATCATGGCCATGTCGGTGCGGGCGTGCGACACCATGTCCACAAAATTATAAACTACTGCATTCAACTGGTTCTGCATCAGATTATTGAAGTTATCCACCAAGTTTTTGCCCTGATTCACATTCAAAATCTTATTATAACTGGCCTTGATGTTCAGCCGGCTTCGCTGCACTTGCATCATCAAATAGTCGCTTTCATGGTTGTTGAATCCTTCTTCGTCGCCATCGCCTACATCGTTCACCCACATTTTAGGATATTGTTTCTCAATTTCGGCAGGCATCAAACCCGAAAAAATGGAGTTACGGGCAAAGGCCGTAGTAGTAGGCAAAATAGAATAGTAGTGCGATTCTTCTTCTATCGAAAACAAATCGTTGATGAGTGGTTCAATCACCTTCCATTGGTCATAGCGAAGGTTATCTATCAACAAGAAAAACAGAGGCGTAGGGTCTTTGGTCAATAACGGAAACACTTTTTTTCGCATTAACTGGTGCGAAAGTAAGGGTTTATCAATGCTCGAACTTGGTAGCAACCAGTCTTCGTAGTTGTCTTCGATAAACTTAGCAAAGTTAGAGTTGGCCTCTGATTTTTGCATCGTGAGCATTTCACCCATACTTTTGTTGGGTGTTTGTTCAATCTCAAGTTCCCAGTAAATCAGCTTTTTATATATTTCGGCCCATTCTTCATGCCCAAGGTTGTCTTGGTATTGCATGGCGAGCTGCCTAAATTCTTGTTGATAGCTCAGGTTGGTTTTTTCTTCGACAAGCCGCTTATTGTCTAAGATTTTCTTGACTGATAATAAAATTTGATTTGGATTGAGTGGTTTAATCAAATAATCAGCGATTTTGGAACCAATAGCTTCTTCCATAATCCGCTCTTCTTCTGATTTGGTAATCATCACCACGGGTAGGTTTGGCTTGCGTTGCTTGAGCTGTGCCAAGGTTTCGAGGCCAGTCAGACCGGGCATCATTTCGTCTAAGAACACAACATCAAACAAGCGTTCTTCTATTTTTTCGAGGGCATCGGCACCACTATTTACAGGTGTAACGTCATAACCTTTGCTTTGTAAAAACATGATGTAAGGCTTCAACAAGTCAATTTCGTCGTCGGCCCAGAGGATATTGTATTGCGACATTTATCAGTAAAAAAGGATTTGATACTATGTAAGCAACGAGTTTAATAGCAGTTTGTTGCCTATCTGATAGCAGAAAACCTCCAAATTATTGAATTTACCCAACAATTCAGAGGTTTCGTTACTTCAAATTCGTTAATTTTTCTTGGGTTGCGCCGCTGGTTTTGAAACTGGCTTCGAGGCTGGCACAGGCGCAGCAGTTGCAGGTGGTACCATAATTGGTAAAGAGTATGTTACCGGCACGGGCGTTCCTTTGTTGGTGCCAGGTTTCCATTTAGGCATGGTTTTAAGGCCGTCCAAAATCATTTTATCAATGTCTTTGCGAAGGCTTTTTTGTACCCGAAAGTTTGACAGTGCACCTGTTGGGGCAATATCAAAATAAATAATTACTTGCCCGCCTATCCGGTTTTTAATTGAATTCATAGGCCCTTGCAATTTTGCCGACAAAAAAGCACCCATAGCCGCTTGACCACCCGGAAACTCCGGTGCTTTGTCAAAAGGAAGAGGCGCTTGTTGCTTGGTAGTATCTGATTTTACCTGAGCAAATGAAGGAAGTGCGAAGCACAAGAACAAGGGCAAAAGCAATGTTTTCATCCTGAGTGAAGAGGGGGTTTGTTGTAATTGTTGCACGAAGTTATGAATTAGTAACCACATAGAAACATAGTACACATAGTTTTAATAGGGAAGCCTTGATTTTGGGTATATTGACACATCAATATAGGATTCGCCATTACAAAAATTTCTTTACTCGTTCCAAATCGTCAGGAACATCCACCCCATGCGAATCATACGGCGTAACGGCCACGCTAATGCGGTATCCGTTTTCGAGCCAACGAAGTTGCTCTAAGGCTTCTGCTTTTTCAAGTGACGACGGTGTCAGTTGAGTCAAACGCTCCAAAATATCACTCCGATACGCATAAATACCAAGGTGTTTGTAAAACGTATGATGCTGTAACCATGCTTGCGGATTAACACCTCTCAACTGTGGAATGGTCTGTCGGCTAAAATAAAGGGCTTCCTGTTGCTCATTTATGACTACTTTGGGGGTGTTAGGGCTAAACAGAGTCGCTTCATCTTCAATCACTTTAACCAAGGTGGCAATTTCAACCTTACCGTTGAGCAAGCTGGCCAGCAGTTCAATTTGTTCGGGTTGAATAAACGGCTCATCGCCTTGGATGTTGAGAATGTAAGTGGGTATTGTGTCTTGATTATTAGGAGGTAATAGTGCTTGTGTTTTCACAAAAGCCTCAAAGCATCGGTCGGTTCCGCTGGGATGGTGTTCGGAAGTCATTACTACTTCGCCGCCAAATGCCTGCACATGGTCAAAAATAAGCGGATGGTCGGTAGCAACCACTACTTTTGAAAGTGACTTGGCTTTGGAAGCTTGCTCATACACTCGCTCAACCATGCTCTTGCCACCGATATCAACAAGGGCTTTGGCCGGAAACCGAGTAGAAGCATAACGGGCTGGAATGATACCGATAAGTTGCATGATGACGATAAAAGTGAAGTAAAACGAATCAAAGTTTTCCCTGCTGGGCTGGGGCCGCACTCGGCAAGATTTAGAAGGGGCTACTTAAAATAACAAAGCCCCCAAATCTTGCTGACTTGAGGGCTTTTGTACTCGATACGGGAATCGAACCCGTGTTTCATCCGTGAAAGGGATGCGTCCTAACCCCTAGACGAATCGAGCATTTCGTGTTTTGGGACTGCAAAGGTAGATGTTTGCTCCAATAATTCAAATATTTTCTGGAAAAATTCTTCCTTTTTTTTCTACTATGTGTTTCGTAGGTAGATAAAACCTAACTTACCTGCATTAAATCAAACTTGTTCATTAGATGCCTGTCTCTCGTCGTCAATTTCTCCAAACTACGGGCTCGGCTACTGTAGGCTTGCCATTTGTAAAGCCCGCCAATGAGCAGAGCGTACAACCCAATGCCCTCAAAATCAAAGTAATGGCAACTAACTGGGGCTTTGATGGTACTACTGATGCCTTTTGTGCCAAAGCCAAAGGTGCTGGTTACGACGGCATCGAACTATGGGTTCCGGCAGCAGGCAAACCGATGGATGAACTCTTGACAGCAGTACAAAAACACCAACTTGAATTTGCTTTTTTGGCGGGCGGAAGCAGTGCCAGTTTTGCAGAACACCGCCAACAATTTGAGCAAATGCTTCGTCGAGGAGTAGCTCATAAGCCTTTGTACATGAACTGCCACACCGGAAAAGACTATTTTAGTTTTGAACAGAACAAGACGTTGATAGACTTGGCAGCACAGGTGCAACAAGAAAGTGGCATAAAAGTACTACACGAAACACATCGTGGAAAATTTTCGTTTGCGGCACACGTTACCAAAGAATACCTCGAAAAAATAGCTGGGCTTCGCCTCACGCTCGATATTTCGCATTGGTGTAATGTGAGTGAATCGCTATTAGACGACCAAACCGGCACCGTAAACCTTGCCCTTAGCCGTACAGAGCACATTCATGCCCGCATTGGTCATGCCGAAGGCCCACAGGTAAACGACCCTCGTGCGCCTGAGTGGGAAAAAGCCCTCAACAAACACCTCAGTTGGTGGGACAAAGTAGTAGATCGGAAACGTCAGGCTGGGGAGTCGTTTGTGTCATTCACTACCGAATTTGGTCCGCCAGCTTATTTGCCTACTGTTCCGTTTACGCAAATGCCCTTGGCTAATCAGTGGGAAATCAATGTGTTTATGATGAATATACTGCGTAAACGGTATAGCGATTTATAATTATTTTCCTGCTCCATACCTCCAAAACCCACAATCGTCTTCATCGCAAAGTAACGCTTTTAACGTACTGTCATTCAATATGTT
>JBGAVQ010000081.1:0-20395 GCA_044228045.1 Spirosomataceae bacterium | reverse complement strand
CCTGTGGTACAGACCGAAATTTCTTACTTCTTACCTCCTGCTTCTTACTTCTACTATCATACGTCGCAATCAGCGGTCAGACCTACGGTACAGACCGAAATTTCTTACTTCTTACCTCCTACTTCTTACTTCTTGCATCACACGTCTCACTCAGTGGTGCAGACCTCAAAATATTATCTCCTCATTCCTCACTCCCCACTCCTCGCTCCTACTTCTTGCTTCTTGCCTTCTACTTCCAAAAACGCACGCTCAGAAATTTACCAAACTCTCACCCAACATCAATTCTGCTGCCGAAGAACTCGCTCCAGTGTTTTCGTTTGGGGGTGATACCCTATTTTTTGTACGAAATCATCACCCCGATAACTTTGGTAATCAAGACATTTGGTACAGTGTGCGGCAAGCAGATGGGTTGTGGGACAAAGCCAAAAACATGGGCCAGCCACTCAATAACGAGTCTGAAAATGCAGTAAATGGTATTAGTGCTGATGGAAAAACACTGTTTTTGAGCAATATTTATCGAGGTAAAAAAATGATTCCAGGGCTTTCTACCTCCACTTTTGACATTAAAAGAGGCTGGGAAATACCCCGAAAAGTGCCCATTCCAGGGTTGAATCTAACAAATGGCTTCATTGGTTTTTCGTTCCCTACAACAGCCGATAGCATTGTGTTGATTTCAATGACAAGTCACGAAAATGAAGACCTATTTTTCAGCTTCAAAAATCGGTACGACGAATGGAGCGAACCTATTAGTTTGGGTGATGTAATCAACACCGATAGTTCAGAATTTGCTCCATTTATGGCGGCAGATGGTGTCACCTTATATTTTGCGAGTAGTGGGCATGGAGGTTTTGGCGATGTAGATATTTTTAGAAGTAAACGCTTAGACGGGTCGTGGCAACGCTGGTCGAAGCCTGAAAATTTGGGTAAAAATATCAACTCTGCTGAATTTGAGGCCTATTTTGTAGTGAATCCCAAAGATAGTAGTGCATACTTTGTTCGGGCAGAAGGGGAACAAAATGCTGATTTGTGGCAAATTAAGCTGGAAAATATTGCTGATACTTTGCAAAATATAAAAATGCCATTGGCTGGGTCAAGGTCAGACCTACAGTACAGACCCGATAGTAAAACAGAATCAGACCAGCAAAACAAGCCCCAAAATAAGTCTGAGTCTGATTTGCCACGCAAACCCATTCTTGACTATTTGGCTGGTACTGTGTTATTTGATTACAAGTCAGCACAATTGAGCGACTCAGCACAACACATTGTGAATCAACTATTTATCAGCCTACCAAAAGCATCAAATATCTTTTTTACGCTCACAGGTTTTGCCGATGCAATTGGCGAAACATCGCCTAACCTAACTCTTTCGGAACAACGAGCTATGGCTGTTAAAAACTACTTAACAACGCTGGGTATTCGTCCTGAGCAAATCACGGTTCAAGCGCAGGGTGAAGCCTATTCTGCCACTGATTCACCTGAAACTATTCGCCGAAAAGAACGACGAGTAGAAATTGTGGTAAAGGCATTTCGATAAAAAAAATCTTTGACCCGACAAACAACTGCTCTGTTAAGCATCATTTTGAACTTTGTGGGCGTTTTGAGAGTTAGAAATCTGTGTAAAGGCTTAAAGTCTCCCTATTGGGGAAGATTTAGAAGGGGTTACCTAAAAACATCATCCATGACTTCTCAACAGTATTCGCTCGAAACTACTCATCAGTTTTCGAAACTTTTCTTGGACTTCATCAACAAACAACCATCACTTGCTCCTTATTTTAGTAACTATCCTGATTTAGAGGGCTTTGCCAAGCAATTAACAAGCAAAAAATTGGATATTGCCAAGCGAAAAACATTAGTTGAGACCCTACAAAAGCAGTATGCTCACCTCCCCAATCCACCTGATTTTAGCAGTTTATTAAACGAAAATACCTTTACGGTAACCACAGGGCATCAGCTCAATTTGTTTACAGGCCCGCTTTATGTCATTTATAAATTAGTAACGGCCATCAATTTGGCCAAGCAACTAAAAGCTCAGTTTCCTGACTATAACTTTGTGCCGGTGCATTGGTTAGCTACCGAAGACCATGATTTTGAGGAGATTAACCATTTTTCACTTTTTGGAAAAGCCTACGCTTGGCATACGCCCCAAAAAGGGGCAGTAGGGCGTTTTTCGTTAGCAGATTTTGACACCTTGCTGAACGAGTTGCCCGAAAAACCTGAGGTGTTTGTGCGTGCATACACTGAGCAAACAACTCTTGCCAACGCCGCCCGTGCTTATGTACACGAACTATTTGGCAATGAAGGACTTATTTGTTTGGATGGCGACGACCCTGAACTGAAACGAATTTTTGCCTCCGTAGTAAAAGACGAATTGCAGCAACAAACGGCATTCAGATTGGTTAACGAGCAGTCAGCCAACTTAGAATCCATCGGTTACAAAACACAGGTTTCGCCTCGTGAAATCAATTTGTTTTACTTGGCCAACGGTGTTCGAGAACGTATTGTGAAAGAAGGAGATTCGTATAATGTGCTGCATACTGAGTTGCATTTTCCGGAAAAAGAACTACTACAATTGCTTGATAATGAGCCTGATAAATTCTCACCAAATGTGATTTTGCGAGGGCTTTATCAAGAGAGCATCTTACCAAACCTCGCCTACATAGGTGGACCCGCCGAGGTAGCTTATTGGCTACAATTAAAACCTATTTTTGATTATCACGGCGTGGAGTTCCCTATCATAATGCCTCGTAATTTTGCTTTATATGTCAATGCTGCTTCCGCCAAACGATTAGAAAAATTAGGCGTAGCCATAGAAGATCTTTTTGCCGACGAAGTGTCGCTTCGCAAAAGCTTTGTTGAGCGTAATTCAGCCAATTCACTGAGTTTAGAGACTGAATGTCAAGCACTTGCCGTGTTGTTCGAGCAGATTCTGGATAAAGCCATCAAAGTGGATAAAACACTGGAAGCAGTAGTAAATGGCGAGAAACAGAAGACGATTAACTCGCTCGAAAACTTAGAAAAACGACTCAAAAAGGCAGAAGAACGCAACCAAGAAACAGTTGTTGCACAGTTGTTGGGGGTAAAACAAAAGCTATTCCCTGGTGGCGGCTTACAAGAACGACACGACAATTTCTTGAATTTCTCACTAAATAATCCTGCTTTTCTACAGCAATTACTCAATACCTTTGAGCCGCTTTGCTTTCAGTTTTATGTGTTGGCTGAATAAAATTTCGCCCCACGTTTTGTAAAGTATAACGTGGGGCGAACATCGTTTTTTAACATTCTACACGGCAATCTCCCCTACCAAATAAACAACAGACTGTCCGCCTATTTCTACTCGGTCGCCCAGTAAGCGTAGGCGCAAATCACCGCCACGAGGCGAAATTTGTTTGGCAATCAATTCGGTTTTTCCTAATTGCTCGGCCCAGTAAGGTGTTAGGATACAGTGTGCTGAACCTGTAACGGGGTCTTCGTCAATACCCGAAGCAGGGCCAAAAAATCGGGATACAAAATCCACTTCGTCGCCTTTGGCTGTGACGACAATGCCCCGAGCAATCACCCCTTTCAAAACTCGAAAATCAGGTGACAAGTTATGGATAAGCTCTTGGCTATCAAGCACTACCATATAGTCATTAGTACGACCTTTCCAAACGGCTTGTGCCTGCGTAATGCCCAAGCCCTCCAACAATCCAGCTGGCGGAGTTTCTACTTGCACAGGTGGGTACGACGGAAAATTAAGATACAGCCAGTCGCCTTCACGGGTTACGGTGAGCAAGCCACTGTTGGAATGAAAGCGAATTTCGGGTTCGGTATAGCCCAGATAATCGTAAATAATTTTGGCAGTGGCTACAGTAGCGTGGCCGCACAAATCAATTTCTACGGTTGGAGTAAACCATTTGAGGTCGAAATCAGCTCCTTTTTTGACAAAAAAAGCCGTTTCGGCTAAGTTATTTTCGGCAGCAATGGCCTGCATCGTACTTTTAGGAAGCCATTCATTTAAAGGACATACAGCAGCAGGATTGCCTTTGTACAAGGTGTTGGTAAAGGCATCTACTTGATAGATTGGTAATTGCATAAAGAAGTAGGGGTAAGATGACTAATTGTTTAGTCATTAGACACCAAGGAGAGTGTAAAAAGTTCAATTAGCAACTACATAGGAACATAGTACACATAGTTATTACTACTAAGGTGTTGATTTTCAAAATGTTTCAAAATCAATTCATGTACTTAATGTCTAATCATTAGTTCAATTATTTTCATATACTTTCTTAGCTATTTTCATAGCACCGTTTGTTCTTGGCACACCTGCATAAACCCCTACATGAAGCAATACTTCTTTTACGTCTTGTTGAGTAGCCCCTGTGTTTGAAGTAGCTCTAATGTGCATAGCCAGTTCTTCTTCAAGCCCCAAGGCTGTCAAGATGGCAATGGTCAGCATGCTTCGTTCTCGCTTAGTCAAGTGTGGCCTCGACCAAATAGCACCCCAAGCCGAATTGGTGATATATTCCTGAAAATCAGCATCAAAGTCAGTTTTGTTGGCTTCGGCTTTGTTTACATGGGCATCGCCTAATACCGAGCGGCGGGTTTTCATGCCTTGCTCAAAAAGAGATAAAGAAACGGTGTCTTCTTTTACAAATTCAAGAATCAAGGACGATAAAATACTCGAGTTGTCTATACAAGGAATATGCCCTGAACCTTCAATGACCTGAAACTGCGAATCGTTAATTAATTTTGATAAACTCTCGACGAGTTCGGGGGGGGTAGCAAGGTCGGCAGAACCTACCACGCAAAGCGTTTTATGGGGGATTGACTTGGCTGCATCGGTCAGGTCAGCGTCCCGAACGGCCTCACAACACTGAACATAGCCCTCAACAGAAGCATTGGCTATCATGCGTTGATAGGCTTTGATGGCAACTGCATTTGCCTCCCGATATTCTTTTGAAAACCAACGTTCCATCACCGCACCACTCAATGCAGCTAAACCGATGGTTCTGACCAAATTGATGCGCTCGTTCCAGTTTTGGGTAGTGCCTATGATATGCGCTGTATCGCAAAGCACCAATTTTTCTACTCGCTCAGGGTGACGTGCCGCCAACAACATGGCAATGCGCCCCCCTACTGACAAACCGACTGGAATGCACGATTGGATGTTGAGAAAGTCTAACAACCCCAGTACTTCTTCATAATAGCCCTCCATACCCTTGCCCTCTGCAGCAGTTTCAGAGAGTCCGTGTCCACGTTTGTCATAGCATAACACAGAGCCGTGTGGCAATAGTTGTGTTACTACGGCATCCCAAATTCTAAAATCGGTGCCGAGTGAGTTAATCAGTACAAAGGTTCTTGGCTGATTGCCTTCTATGAATTTGTAATGAATAGAAAGCCCGTTGATGTTAGCGAATGTCATGGTTGATCTAATCGTTTATGAGCAAAATGATTTTCTTGTCAATACTACAAAAAAAACCACAAGGACAACCTTGTGGTTTTAAGAAGTGTATCAATAGCTACACCACGGTGTTTCTGAGGATTCCAATTCCTTCAATCTCCAACTCTACCACATCGCCAGGTTCGAGCGGGCGGTGAACAGTAAAATTATTCTCTATCAAACTGCCCCAACCTACTGTGCCTGAACCTAATATGTCGCCGGGCATAAGGGTTACGTTGTTTTCAGAAGCCCGCTCCATCATCTGCTCGAAGGTGTAATAAACGGTTTGATAGTTGCCTTCACACACAGTTACACCATTGATACGAGAAGTCATTTTGAGGTTGAACCTATCCATTTGGACACTCGGCACCCGAATCGGGTCGCTGAATACGCTTTCATCAAACGGCACTCGGTATTGTTCCATTTCATCAGCCGTCACAATACACGGGCCAATGGCATTAGCAAAGTCTTTGCCTTTGTGCGGCCCAAGCGGAATTTCCATCTCTACTTTTTGGATAGCTCGGGCAGTCCAATCGTTAAAAACTGTATAACCAAAAATATACGGACGAGCATCGGTAGCTTTGATGTCTTTGCCTTTTTTGCCAATGATACACGCTATTTCCAGCTCAATATCAAGCTTGGTTTCTTTGGCAGGCCGTTTGATTTCGTCGTTGGGGCCATAAATAGCTTGGTGGTTGGTAAAATAAAAAATGGGCATCTCGTACCAAGCGGGGCCAATTTTATGCCCAAACGACCGAGAGGCATTTTGCATGTGCATTTCAAAACCAATGTAATCACGGAAACTACGAGGATTGGGAAGTGGGGCAAGTAGTTTTACTTCGCTAAGTGCGTAATGCGGCTCCACTTCACCTAAATCATTGATAATCTGGAAGTATTCTTCGTGATTATCAATAAACGTAAGCATGTCGGTTGGCAGCTTGGAGCTCGCCAAGTTCATGTCCACCACGTTTTGGCCTACAAGCCAACCAATGCGGCTTTCATTGTTTTTATATTGAAAAGTAATGAGTTTCATGTTTGATTTATACGGTTTATAAAAACAAAAATCTTTACACTCCCATTCGGAAGTCCTTAATGCTATTTCCTGAAAATCGAAAATTTGAAAATGTAGCTTTATTACCTTTTCCCGCAGGAGATTGTGAGCCTATGCCAATTTTTAGCTTTTGTGGGTATTCATTTTTGAAAACACGAACCAATTGCCAAATTTTTGAATCAAGCGAATAGTAGAATCCAACTACTTTGGTATCGGATGAAATTTTTAAATAGACCGATTTTGCAGGAACGGCATCATGGTTATTATCATCAGAAAATTCCTTGGTTTTTACAGTTACGATTCGTCCAGTCATTCGTTCATCTACTTCAAAAGCAAATTTGAGCCATTCCGAATCATTTACATACAAAAAGGCCATCCCTGCATCATATTTTACAAGGTGCGAAGGACAAATTTTGATAGAAAAAGTAAACGGCTTAGTATTATCAATGGGCATTAACAACAATGGAGCATTGGCTTTATTATAGGGTGGTTGCCCCGGTTCGATAAAGAAATCAGTTTCTGCACTCGAAACAATTTCAATGCTATCCCTACCAAATACCTTTGTATTTTCTTTGGCTTGATTGAGGCTTTCAGAAAACATCCAAGCTATTTTTGTGGGTGAATTGTTGTCTTTTTTCTCTTGACTACAACCCAGCAAAAAGATAAAAATTAGACCCAAATACTTCATAAATGTTTGAGTAATTTTATTTATGATGGATTCTACTTACGAATTGAGATTAAACAATCGTAATCGCAACGGCGAACCGTTTCAAAATCGTAAATCCGAAATTATTATATCTCTTCTGCCAATGCCATCCCAGTTTTGCCCATGAGCATACCCATATTTGCCCCTTCGGGCAATGGTTGGTCATTGTATTCGAGTAGCTCCCACGCACCCAAAGTTTCCGACACGTCAACCACCATTTTGCAACGTTCGTAGCGGCGTTTCATGTATCTTTCAAATGTTTCTTCTACCGTGCCTTCTTTCTGCAATTCTTCAATCAACACAACAGCGTCTTCAATGGCTAAGGCCGCACCAGACCCTAACTGTGGAATGGTAGTATGAGCTGCATCTCCCAAAACAACTACTCGGTTTTTATACCACGGTGCTGGCATTTTGAGGGTTTCGAGCGTGCGATAGTTCACCAATTTAGCATCAGTTACCTGCGGGATAAGCTCTTGTACCATTGGAATCGGATACGCCGACATATACGCTTTTAGTTTATCAACTAATTGGTCTTCGGGAATCAGTGGATTATCGCCCTCAGCCGAGTTTAAAAATATGTAGCATAAATCGGCAGTCATCGGAATAACTCCAATTTTATGCTTTTTATTGAAGAAAATATAGCCAGTATCCAAGTTGGCAGGACGCTTGAAAGCATAACGCCATACTGATAAACCAACATAATTTGATTTGAAGTCGCCGAAGATGAGTTTGCGTACTTTTGAATTTACGCCATCGGCAGCAATCACAATATCATAGCTATCAGCTGTACCATCGGTAAAGGTCACATTAACAATATCAGGCTGATTATCAATAACTTCGACAGTTACACCCATTCGATACTTCAAGTCTACTTTTTGTGCTTCATCGAATAAAACATCGTGTAAAATCTTACGAGAAATACCATTATGACTCGGAAAACGCCCAATAGGTGGTGTGCCAGCTTCGCCGATTTGAACACCGTGAGGTAGGCACAATTTAACTTTACCGTAAGGCGAACCTCTGCGCATGGCTTCGTCGGCTACACCAATAGCATCTAAGGCTCTAAGGGCATTAGCTTGCTGAATAATCCCTACGCCATATACATTAAATTCTTTATGTAATTCTATGATATCGACTTCAAAACCTGCCTTTTTTAAGCCAATGGCAACTGACTGTCCGCCAATGCCAGCCCCGACTACTAAAACTTTTTTTACCATAACATTTATAGTTTAAAGGTTGAATGCTTGTTGTTTTTTATACCAATTATTTATTTCAAAAGTCTTCCGCCGTCTTTTAAGCCAATGGCAACTGACTGTCCGCCAATGCCAGCCCCGACTACTAAAACTTTTTTTACCATAACATTTATAGTTTAAAGGTTGAATGCTTGTTGTTTTTTATACCAATTATTTATTTCAAAAGTCTTCCGCCGTCAACAGTAATGATGTTTCCAGTTGAAAAAGTTAAGGTTGTAGCAACCGCATATACCGCTTCTGCCACATCATTTCCAGTAGCAAATCTACCCAAAGGCGTATTATCACGTTGATTTTGTAAAAATCCAGCGTCAAAACTTTTGGTATATTCTCCTTCAACAAAACCTGGTGAAACCGATACTACTCTGATTTTTGGAGCTAACACTCTTGCCAAGGAGCGTGTCATTGAATCAATGGCAGCTTTTGAAGCACAATAGGCCACATTACTACCGATGCCATAAATACCTGCGATGGATGAAATATTGACAACCAAAGATGATTCATTGCTTTCGTCAGAGGCTTTTTCTAATAATTCTTTGGTTGCTCTTACCATTGCAAACGAGCCTCTAAAATTTGTTTGCATGATTTTGTCAATCCATTCGTCGGTCAAGCCCTCCAAATCATCGTGCGGGACGGGTGTAGTAATGCCTGCATTGTTTACCAAAACATCTAATTTTCCGTACTTCTCTGCTACAAATGCCTTCAAATCATTTACTTTTTGTGCATCAGTAGTTGGGGCGTGGAAAATGCTGTGATTGGGGATTGGAGATTGGGGATTTACGATTTTCTCAGAAATGACCTTCAACTCAGCTAATAACTTTTCTGCTTTTGCAGCATTGCTATTGTAGGTTGCAATTACCGAAAAACCATTTGTCGCAAATTGCTTACAAATTGCTGAGCCAATTTCTCCTGCACCGCCTGTTACGAGAACAACTTTCATATTGATGATTTACGATTGATGATTTACGATTAGGCGGTTATCCTATTTACAAATCACTTCTTTGATTGTAATTCGTAAATCCAAAATTATTTTGAATATTTACGCACTCTCAAATCTGCCTGTTCTTTGTGCCCTGCGAAGTTTTCTATTTCGCAAAGTCTTGAACAATATTCACCGATTAGCTTGCTGGCTTCTTCGGTTTTGATTTCTTGATAGGTGCAAGTTTTCAAGAATTTGCCTACCCAAAGTCCACCAGTGTAGCGTGCAGCCTCACGAGTTGGAAGTGTGTGATTTGTGCCAATAACTTTATCGCCATAAGCCACATTTGTTTTGTCACCTAAGAATAATCCACCGAAATTAGTCATTTTCTCTAAGAAAAGTCGTGGGTTTTCGGTCATTACCTGCACGTGTTCGCTGGCGATGCGGTCGGCTTCTGAAATGAGTTCATCAACAGTATCTACCAAAATCACTTGTCCGTAGTCTCTCCACGAAACGCTTGCTACATCGGCAGTTGGTAAAACCGCCAATTGTCTTTGAATTTCAGCTTCTATGCCATCGGCAATGGTTCTGCTGGTTGTCAATAAAACGGCTGGCGAAGTTGGGCCGTGTTCGGCTTGGCCGAGAAGGTCAGTTGCACAAGTTTCTACATCGGTTGTATCATCAGCTATCACCAAAGTTTCGGTTGGCCCTGCAAAAAGGTCGATTCCTACTTTGCCAAAAAGTTGGCGTTTAGCTTCCGCTACATAGGCATTTCCCGGCCCCACAAGCATATCAACGGGCTGTACGGTTTCTGTACCAATAGCCATCATGGCAATTGCCTGAACTCCGCCCAAAAGATAGATTTCGTCTGCACCAGCCATTGACATTGCCGCTACAGTTGCTGCTGGAATTTGTCCGTTGATAGGTGGTGTGCAAGCAATTACACGCTTTACACCTGCCACTTTGGCCGTAAGCACACTCATGTGAGCAGAAGCAACCATTGGGTAGCGGCCACCTGGTACATAGCAACCAACTGAGTTTACTGGAATATTTTTATGACCCAAAAACACACCTGGGAGGGTTTCAACTTCTACATCTTTGATAGATTCACGTTGAATTTGGGCGAAATTTCTGATTTGCGTTTGTGCAAAAATGATGTCGTCGATTACCTGCTGAGGCAATCCTGCAATGATGTCTTTGATTTCAGACTCAGAAAGGCGGAAACTTGCAGGCGACCATTTATCCAAGTTCGCCGAAAATTCACGCACGGCAGCATCGCCTTCTTGTGTAACTTTATCGAGCATGTTTTCTACCAATGCTCTTACTTTCAAATCCGCTTCTTTGCTTTCGGCGTAAGTGATTCCTTTTTTGATTTGTTGTATCATTTTAATTTTGGAATTGGGATTTTGGAATTGGGATTTTAAGAAAACAATTCCCAAATCCGCATTCCGAAATCCAAAATCAATTTATGCTTTTATTTTCTCTGCAATCCAATCGTACATTTCCAAGGTTGGCATAAAGTCATCTACTTGGCAATGTTGGTCTCCGCTTTCGCCCAATGGCACGATTTTCATTTTGTGTTCACAAGTCAAATGTTTTTCAAGCGAAATGGCATGTTCCACAAAATTTTGCCTATCGTCTCCACCGTGCATGATAAAAGTAGGCATTGAGATTTTCTCGGCAACACCATTTTCGAGCGTAAAACCTTTCAATTTCTCTAAAACTTCTTCATAACTATTGGCATCCATGATGTGCATCACGATTTCAGCCAAAGGATGCTTGCCACTACGACCAGCCCACACCGCATAATAAGACCAAACTGCACCATAAACCATGCAAACCTTGAAACGAGGCTCGAAAGCCGCACAACGTGCCGCCATGTATCCACCCATTGATACGCCAGCTATACCGATGCGTGTGGTATCTACTTCGTTTTTTAGGTTTTCTACAACATATTCATAAACAGCCGTTCCTGCAACATTATAATCATGGCGAGAATGGATGTGATTCAAACGCAATGCCGCTCCTTGACCTGGACCATCAACCGCTAAAAGGGCAATTCCTCTTTCGTTTAAGTGATTTCCAATGCCAAAATACAGTTCTTCGGCAAGGCTATCAAGTCCGCCAAACATCACCATTACAGGTGGGTTTACAACTCCTGCTGGTTTGAATAAATAGGCAGGCAAAAAAGAGTTTTCAAATGGCACTTCGATTTGAAGCGGTTTTTCGTCGAAATATTTTATTGCTCTGATAAACGCTTCACGTGCTTTTGTGTAGGTATCGAGTTTTCTATCATCTTTCAGATTCATGAAAAACTCGGCAGTACGCAAATAATTAAAAGCCCTTAAATAGGTTCTTCTTGCAGAGACTGGGGCATTGTTTTTCTCAAAATCTTCGGCCCATCCAAAAACTTGGTTACCTTTTTCGAGCCATGCTACATTGAAACTCTCTCTGTTTTCAGGGTCAATTTTTTGAGCAACTTCTATAATTTCGGCAAATTCGCCACCACCATAATGAGCTTGGCTCAATGCTCTATTTACTTGATATGAGGGCATATACTGCCCTGGATAAAAATGCCACATTTGTTTGGTTATTTGTATATTGGTTACTGGTGGACTGGTAACTGGTTTATGTGGTATTTCTACTTATTTCCAGTTTCTCAATAACCAGTAAAAAAATATTGGTAATTTGATTTCAATTTTCAAAACGTATATTTCCGACAAATGAAAAATCAAAGCTTTACTGACCTTGAAGTTTACAAAGAATGTCGTCAATTAAGAATTTCAATATCTTCACTAGTAGAAAATGAATTTCCAACAGACGAAAAATATAAACTTACCGACCAAATTATCAGAAGTTCAAGAAGTATTACGGCAAATATTGCAGAAGGCTACGGAAGATATTATTACAAAGAAAATATCCAGTTTTGTAGAACTTCGAGAGCTTCTTTATCCGAAACCTTAGAACATTTAATTACTGCTTTCGATGAAAAATATATTTCTGAAAGTAAACTAATCGAACTTAAAACCAAAATTGATACTTGTGGTCGATTACTCAATGGATATATCAATTTTTTGAAAAAACAACAAAAACCACGAGATGAAGATTGATTTAGTTATTGGTAATTGAGTATTGGTTGATGGTATCTTTACCAATTTCTAGTAACCAGTTTTCCAGTAACTGAGCCCAAATCATTAAACGTCCGCTGGTTTTACTGTTCCGTCTTCTGAAAGTCCGAGTTTTTTTCCTTTGCCCATTTCGGCAAATGGATTGGCAGAACCCCACGCATCGTTCGGGTTGTCTTTTAGGTAATGAACATCAAGATGGTCTGGTGCAAACACCAATCTGGCACAAGCATAATACTCAAATAGAACCCCACTGCCTGGGTCAATGATGTAAATGAAGAAACCTTCGTCGGCTTTGTGGCGGGTTGGTGCACCCATTACACTCTTATAGCCTTTCTCAATGAAATAATCAAGAGCTAAAAGAACTTCTTCACGGCTATCAACATTCCAGCAGATATGGTTCAAAACGCCTTCGTTTTCGCCAATATTAGGGTCGGTAAATACGGCTATATCATGCGAAAGGTTTCCGATAGTGTGCAATCCACCGATTGGCGGTATATCGTCAGCAATCCTGATCTCATCAGGGTTTTTAAGTCCCATGTTTTTCCAGAATTCTTTTTCTAAAGCGTATTTGCCTTTTGCCACCATATACGTTACGTGGTCGAAACGGCGTGGGTTTGCACCTTTCATACGATTACTGGCATAGCGATCGGCATAGATACTGCCTCTTTCGCCTTGCTCACGCAACCAAACTACGTCCCAAAAAACTTCGTGCGTGTGTCCGTCTGGCGATTGAAAACGGTAGGCTTTTCCATGACCTAAATCGCCTTCTACCCAGCCACGGCCTGCACCAATGCTTTCTAAATAAGCTACACATTCATCTAATGCTTCGGGGCTGTCTGCTCTCCAACCGATGTGTCCAAGACCCGAAACTTCGCTTTGTGTAAGTTTTAATGTATGATGAAAATAATCTCCCCAAGCTCGAAGGTACACAGACGATTCTTCACGACCTGTTTCGTCCATGCCTACTACATCACGGAAAAATTCTACTGATTTAGTAAGGTCTTTTGTTAGCACCTCTATATGTGCCATTTGGGATAAGTAATGTGGGTTCTTTGCCATGAGAAATACGCTGCTGTAATAGGTTTGTATTAAGGTGAAATATTGGTTTTACGAATCGTAAGATTATTCATCTAATAATTTGTACAAATTTCAGAAGAATCTTGCTTGAATTGTGAATCAAATACAATCTCAAAACATTCATTTTCAATCATATTTTTCACTTTTTTTAATTGAGTTACAACTATTTGATTCTTTTTTGCTTTTTTTAGGCAAATGCCCCGCCATCTACAGCCATTGTGTGTCCTGTAATAAAACTTGCTTGGTCTGAGCACATCCAGAGGGCTACATCGGCTACTTCTTGGGGTTGGCCCATACGCTTCATGCGTTGGAAGTTAATGGCTTGCTGTAAGGCTTCGGGATTTTCGGCCAGTTTTCTGCGCCCGTGCATAATCATCGGCGTTTCGATAGCGGTTGGACAAATGGCATTGATTCTGATATTTTGGGTGGCGTATTCGATAGCTGCCGATTTCACCAAACCATTTACGCCGTGTTTAGAGGCGGCATAAGGGGAGTTTTCAGGCTGCCCCACCAACCCCGCCGCCGACGAAACACAAACGATATTGCCACCGCCTTGCTTCATCATTTGTTCTAATTGGAATTTCACACAATACCAAGTTCCTATCAAATTGACCTGAATTTGCATGAGCCAATCTTCTTCGGGGTATTCATGTACAGGTTTTGATACTTTCCCTGCAATTCCTGCACAATTGACGGCGCAATCTATTCGCCCAAAGGTAGTTACAGTGGTTTCGATAAGATTGACGACATCCGATCTTTCGCCAATGTTACACTTTACGAAAATGGCCTCACTCCCATTGGCAATGATTTCGGACAATACACTATTTCCCTGTGCTTCATTCAAATCGGCCAATACTACTTTTGCTCCTTCTTGGGCAAAAGACAGTGCCGTAGCTTTGCCAATACCCGATGCTGCACCCGTTACGAGGCAAACTTTGTTTTGAAATCTTTGCATACTAATTTCCGTCGCTAATTGTTGTTCCACCGTCCACAATGATATTTTGCCCAGTCATAAATCCACCTGCTTTTGAGGCCAGCATCACAGCTATCCCCGCTATTTCTTCTACTTCACCCACTCTACGAAGCGGGGTCTGACTCAAACGTTTTTTCATAAACTCCTCATTTTTCATCAAAGATTCAGAAAACGGTGTATTGATCATCCCTGGCGAAATGGTATTGACTCGGATATTGTCGGGACCAAACTCCACCGCTAAGTTTCTTGCCAATTCTATCAAACCTGCTTTTGATAAGCCATAAAGTCCCAAATGCCTGTTTCCCCGCACGCCTGCGATACTCGCCAAATAAATGATAGCACCGTCTTTTTGGACTTGCATTTGGGGTATTACCAATTGGGTCAGATGAATAGCTGCTTGGAGGTTCAAGTTCATCGTTTTCTCAAAACTATCTTGGCTAATGTCTTGAAGCCCACCCGCCACGGCCAACCCCACACAATTGACCAGAATATCTATCTTGCCAAAATACTGCGTAGCTTTTTGGAAAAGCTGATCAATTTCTTCTTTTCTCGACATATCGCAAGCAATTCCAACCACCTCAATACCAAGCTTTTGAAACGCTTCAACGGTTTTTAGGATTCCTACTGATTCATTGCTCGAAACTACCACTTTCGCTCCCAGATAAATTGAATAAATTATTTATCATTTCTGATTTTGGACAAAGATCTGACTGAATCGAACAGACGATAGTATGAAAGTATGTGGCTTTACGGTCTGACTATCGTCTGACCTTGACCAATCAATTTTAGTAGATTTTGTTAGTGTTGCATTACTTCTTCCAAAGCCGCACCATTTACTTCATAAGGCTTGGCTTCGGTCAATACAAAAACAATGCGGCAAATTTCTATGCTACTTGGGTTGCGCCATTGATGGATTGTGCCACGCTGCACAATGATACCTCCTGCTTCTACGGTTTTAAATACTTGATTGTCTAATGCTAACTCAATTTTTCCGCTTATGACAATGCCGTAATCAATGCTATTGGTGCGGTGCATGGGCGATGAGGCGTTGGGTAGCATATCAACTACTCTGATAACCGAGCCGCCTTTGAGGGTTGTGCCTGCATCTCGGAGCCGCCCATCGGTTTCGTCATTGCAGTCGGCTGGTACGGCGGCAGTAGTCCAAATGGTAGCCATAGCGGCATCGCCAGTAGGAATCACGACGGTTTCAAAAGATTCATCTGATGAAAAGATGGCTGTTCCATCGCTGGTATGACCTGTGACTACTCTTCTTATTGAGGAGGGCATAAGTAGCTGTTTGTTGTATTATTATTCTGCTAAATAATAATACAAAGGTAAGAATCAGCTCTCTTTATTTTTAATCAAAAAGAAGCGAATAGTGTTCAATTTCAATCCATTTCTATCAGAACAACCCTCTCAATTCAACATACGATATTCACTGGGTTTCATACCTGTTTGGGTTTTGAAGAAGCGAGCAAAATCAGTCACTTCGTTTTTGCCGATTTTGTAAGCAATTTCGGTTACGTTCAGATTAGTTTGTTTCAACAAAACTTTGGCTTCAAGTAGCAACATTTCATTTAATAAATCGTGAGCGGATTTCCCGATGGTTTTCTTGACACATTTGTTAAGATGATTGGGCGAAACCGACAGAAGTTCGGCATAGTCGGTAATTTTATTTTTTTCGTAAATGTATTTTGAAAGTGCTTTTTTGTATTGTTCGGTAATGATTGATGCCGCATTGGCTGAAACAGGAGTTGAGGTTTCGACAAATGGTTTTAATTCGGTAAAAAGAGTCATCAAATACATTCTTAATATATCCATACGGCATTTTTCACCAGCATTATATTCCAATATAAGTCTGTCGAGTAATGGTACAATATTATTTTTAGCTTCTTCATCAATGGTTACAATCGGATGAGCATTAAATTCTAAAAAGGTAAATTCATTGATTAAATCCTTGGTTTTATAGTCCACATTCAATAATTCCATATCAAAGTGGCAATAATAGCCCTCGCTACCAAAACAAATTTCTTGGTGGGTAGTAATCTGATATGCAGGGAGAAAAAAGAAGGTATTTTCGCCAAAATCGTAGCTATCCAAGCCTTTACTTCTGATACTTCGCCCTTTGGTCAAGAAAAAAATACTATAAACCGATATTCGCCTCGGAACTATATCGGATTGGGTTGGGAAGTCCACTATTTTCATATATTCTTCAATGCGATTAATATGAAAATTGGAATGAACTTTGGTAGTGAAAGCAACAACACTTTTCAATTCTCTCTGCAAATTAGAAATAAGCTGATTTGCATCAATGATCGGAATATTGCTACTTTCTATCATTTGTTTATTTTTTTAAAGCTGATTGATGATTCTTTCGCACGAACGCACCGCCAATGCTACACTTACAAGTGTTGGGTTTGAGGTTGTCGCTATTGGAATTACACCATTTCCGCCAACAAATAAATTATCAAAATCCCAAACTTGTGAGTACGTATCACAAACCGATTCGCCATCATTTTCTGCTCCCATTCTGGTTGTGCCTTCGTAATGTAAAGATGTACCAGGAGGCATCAATGTTTGTCCGCCATCTTTTATTTCTTTTCCGAACTGATTTACTACTTTTTTCTGATAGGCTTTTGCTGCTTCGATGGCGGCTAAGTCATTATCAGTATATTGAAATTTGAAATTCATTTTGGGCATACCAAAGTAATCTTTTTCTGTTTCTGAAAAAACAATTTGGTCCTCAAAATTTGATTCTTTCAAACAACCCCAACCCAAACCAACGACATGCTTAGACTCATCTCTAACAGTTGTTTTCATGGGCGATAAATCCATGTGCATGATTTGCCCGTGGAATGGATGATTTGGGGCATCGAATGGTACCCAGAATACGCCTACGGTTGGGTCAGGCGATTGACGATTGATGATTGATGATTGACGATTTGGAGCAAATTTCTTTACTAAATCTTTGTCTAATTCAACAAAAGTAAACACAAAAGGATGTTCGTTGAGGTAATGCCCCAATGCTTTGGGTCTGATGCCCGATGCCCAAAGTAACTGCGGTGTACGAAGTGGGTCGGCGGCTACAATTACGATGTTAGCTTCAATCGTTTCTTTTTGGCCAGTTTTTATATGTTCAATTTCTGCTCCAACTATTTTACCATTTTCATGGTTGAGTTTACGGCAAATGGTTTCAGAGCGTAATTCAAAGAGCCCCGAAGCGTCGGTCGCCCCAGCCCCCGATGGGGTAGCCAAAAGGTCTCCCAAAATCACATCGGAGGCTGTCCAATATCTGTTTCCGTTGGCATCTACCTTGCAAGCCAAAGGCATGGGTTGTGCTTGGCGATTTTCAGCATGGTTTGTACCCAATGTTTGATTGAGAATGTTCAATATTGCTTCACTTTCGGGTGAAGAAGGAAAGGCTGATTGCGTTACATTTAATATTTCTCGTGCTTTGGCGAGTGCATCGTCCATTTCGTTTTCAGGAATAATGGTAATCTTTTCGCCATTTCCTGGGGTTGGGCAAGCACACGTCCAGTGAATACCCATGCCACCAATGTTGGTTGACATCGAAATGGATGGCATTTCATTGTTTTTTATGTCATCAATTTGGTCCAGAACCAAATGAGTTCCTGCCCTTGCCAGTATATCGGCACTCAGCTCGCCACGCTGAACGGCTAATGCTCGTTCTGCCACCGAAATCATTGGATAAGGCGTTTTTTTGGGCCCTTGCGACATAATCTGTGCCGTTTCCATTGCCTTTGGGTCAGCAATATTTTTTACGTGTTGTCCAATTTTGTCTGAAACCTTTGGCCCTGCATCTATCATTAAGATTTTTGCATTGGGCTTTTGTTCAGAAAGTATTCGAGCATAAGTAGCACCTACGGGACCAGAGCCTATAATTAGAATATCAACAGCCCCCCCCGCCCCCGATGGGGGAGCTATTTGCTGTGATTTATTTATATTTAATGTTTCCATTTTTTGTCAATTCATTTTAATTTTTAAAACATCGGGTGAGGATTAACTGGCTTTTCGGGTACAGCTTGCAACACATCCCAGTGTTCCACTATTTTACCGTTTTCTAAACGGTAAAAGTCGGCTACTGCTCCACCGAGAGCCGTTTTGTTCATTCGGGCGTGTAAATGTATCACGGCCAAATTGCCATCTACCAATATCCGTTTGATGTCGAAAACGGCCTCTGGATTTGAGAATTTGGGTTTCAACATTTCAACAGCCGCTTCACGACCATCAAGAATATTGGGATTGTGCTGAATGTAATTTTCAGAAACATATTCCTTGAATGCTCTTTCTACGTCTTTTTGACGATAAAAAACATCGGCAAATGCTTCAATAATTTTCCGATTTTTCTGGGTTTCTGTCATTTTCTCTTTTTGGGCAATTGCAGTAAAAGAAAGCAACATACAAACGACTATTACAAATGCTTTTCCCTCTCTCATGTTGGTCATTTTTAAAGAAAACTATCTATCATTTTGTACGCATTTAACAAAGCTTCTTCTCCTTCTACCCCTGCAGTCGAATTGTAATGTTCCATACCAAAAATGAAGTTTTTGCCAGTGCTTTGCATCTTTTGATAAATGTGTTTAAATACATCAAGATGATTGATTTCGCCTGTACCTGGTTCAAAACGTTGGGGTACATCACCAATCTGAAAATAGCCTATTTCGTCCCAAACCAAATCAATATTGCGTTTAAGGTTTCCTTCGTTTTGTTGTAAATGGAACAAATCAAATAGAATTTTACAGGCTGGGCTATTTACGGCTTTTGCCAATAAATAGCATTGTGCCGAAGTTTTGAGGTAAACTTGGGGCGGAAAGCTGAGTGGTTCTAAAACCATTATCATACCATGTGGCTCGAAAATATCGGCGGCTCTTTTAAGGCTTTCCAACACATTAGCCGTTTGGATTTCATAAGGCAACGTAGGGTCTGCGGCATCTGGCACAACGGTGACGTATTTGCCGTTGAGGCGTTTGCCTACTTCTACCGCCTGACGGCATTTGTCTAAAAAGATATTTCTAAACTCTTCTTTTCCCGACGTAAACGCTGCGTTGGGTGGCCAATTGACAGACCCCATCACAAACGTTCCCATTTCCATGTTTAAGTCGGAAAGCGTTTTACCAATTTTATCTAAGTACTCAGGTGTTTGTCCGAGCATACCTATGCCCATCAAATTGGGCATGGGTACGCCCGAAAAGGCGTTGTCTTCAAAAGCGGTAAAGCCCAAGTCGGACGAGTATTTAATTTGGTCGATAAGCTCACTTCCTGCCGAAGCGAAAGAGCCAAAATGGGGGGCGTATTTTAGTTTGAATGTATTCATCGGTTAAAAATTATCTGCTTGTTTATAGGCTTCCAAAAGGGCTTCTTCGCCTTCAATGCCGTCTATCGAATTAAAATGCTCCATCCCCAAAATGAAGTTTTTACCAGTGACTTGCTGCTTTTGATGAATATGTTTAAAAATGTTTTTATAGTTAATCTCACCGGTTCCGGGTTCGCATCTACCGGGTTCATCGCCTATTTGGAAATAACCAATTTCGTCCCAAACCATGTCGATGTGATAAATAAGCCTTCCTTCATTTTTTTGCAAATGATACATATCGAACAAAATTTTACAAGCATCTCTGTTCACGGCTTTGCACAACATATACGCCTGTGCTGAGGTTCTGAGGAAAAGCTCGTGGTGGTCGGCAAGGGTTTCTATCGCCATTGTTACGCCGATAGGCTCAAAAATATCACTTGCTTTTCTGAGGGCATCAATGGCATGAGCCGTTTGCATTTCGATGGGCAAAGAGCGGTCGAAGCAATCGAGCGTAATGGTTACAAATTTGGCATTGAGGCGTTTGGCAACTTCTACACC
>JBGAVQ010000443.1:0-2494 GCA_044228045.1 Spirosomataceae bacterium | reverse complement strand
ATTGGTATGTTGCCGATAGCGTTAGCGAAAGGTACAGCCAGTGAGTGGAAAAATGGACTCGCCTGGGTAATTATAGGTGGATTACTTTCATCTCTTATTCTTACGGTGTTTCTGGTGCCAATGGTTTATTATGTAGTTGATTCAATTAAGGCCAAGTGGAATATAGAATAACTTACAGATAATTTCACCTCTTGACAATTAGCGAGTCGATTTTAAATCCCAATACCAATCAATCATTAACTATTGACTAGGAAAAGCTCCTAATTAAATCGAAAGTTGTAAGAACTTGTGAAATGACATGGCCGCACCCGCAGCGTACATCCAAAGCCGGGCAAAGAGTGTGGTCTGTTTTGCGTAGCTGGACACAATAGACGATGAAAAAATGCATCGCCACGACTTACTAATATAGCTTCGTGTTGGCCGACAGTCAAAAGAACCGACTACGAATGAAGTGAGGAGAAAGACCCTACTACTGCCAACGACACCAAAGCTATGGCAAGAGCCAAAATCCCTCCAACGACCTTGAAGGTAGATTCTCAAATAATATTTACCCATAATCATTGTTTTCTTGTATAGTTAGGAATCCTTACTATATTTGATCCGTCATTCACTAAAACCTCTAAAACAATGGAAAAAATCAAAGGTTACACGTATGGTCAAGTTGCGCAATCACCAGTATCCCTTGCTGACTTGGACTTATTGAAAAAAACAGTTCTTTTTTCGTCAGATGACGAGAAACATCTACAGCTTGCTGGTGAGGTACTGAAAGATCAAACAAATGAAGTACTTGATTTGTGGTACGGATTTGTTGGCGGCAATGAACATCTGGTTCATTATTTCGGAAAGGGCGGAAAGCCTGACATGGACTACCTCGCTGCTGTAAGGATGAGATTTGGCCAGTGGATTATGGATTTATGCACAAAACCCTATGACCAGGATTGGCTTAACTACCAACATGAAATTGCGTTACGCCATCATAGCACAAAGAAAAACAAGACCGATAATGCAGACGCAGTGCCTATCATTCACTATAGGTATCTGGTAGCATTCATTTTCCCAATTACAGCCACTATCAAAGGATTCCTTTCTAAAAAAGGTCATGATGCTGAAACGGTAGAAAAAATGTATGCTGCCTGGTTTAAAGCAGTGACACTAACCGTCATTCTTTGGACATATCCATACATCAACAAAAATGAATTTTAATAAACCCTAAATCAATACAAACATGAAAGCAAAAATTGTAATTCTACTCCTTATTGGAGTACTCTACTCGACTGCAAGTCAGGCTCAACAACAAAAAGCTCCTTTAGGTTATACATACGGAACGAGTGCTATCGCTAAATCACCCATGTCTTTGGAGGAACTTAAACTCCTTCAGCAGTCATTATTATTTGGTGAAGATGACATTAAGTATCTCAAAATGTCGCATGACATATTGAAAGACCAAACAAGCGATATACTAGATGTATGGTATGGCTTCGTGGCCTCAACACCTCAGTTGGTCTATTTTTTCGGCAATAAAACAACAGGCAAGCCTGATGGTGAATATCTGGCAAAGGTTCGCGAGCGATTTGCGATGTGGATATTGCAAACCGCAGAAGCCAATTATGACCAAAAATGGTTAGACTATCAGTACGAAATTGGATTACGGCATTACTCTACGAAGAAGAACAAAACGGATAATGCCAATTCAGTACCTATTATTAATTACCGCTACATACCCGCTTTAACTATTCCTGTTACCACAACTTTAAAACCGTTTCTCGCAAAAAAAGGTGCCAGTGCCGAAGCTGTTGACAAGATGTACAACGCTTGGGTAAAATCAGTTTTGCTGCAAAGTATTCTTTGGGGCCAACCCTATATGAAGGAAGGTGAATTCTAATCTTAACAAAAGATAGCTGGACTACATGCTTGCCAGACAAGGGTAGTCCAGCCATTCTTTCAAAAAATAAAAACTATGAAAGTGGCCGTTTGGGATACCTATGTAAAAAAGGAAAATGGAACAGTAATGAATTTTGACATCATGGTTCCTGATTCTCAACAAAACGAAACTATAATTTACGGATACGGGAGAGAGTACCTTCAGTCCAAGTCCATCGTTGGATATGAACTTACTTCAAACGAATGTGCCTTCTGTCATGTCGAGCAAGCAACAGAGGAAATGATTCAACGTATTCACGAGAAGGGATACTATGTTCTTGAACTTAGGAACTGTTAATGACATTTCAACTGAAATATTCGGAGGTATTGCAAGGCTCATTTGAGCCAGGCGCGCTCAATCTGGTAATGGTCTTTCAGGTAAATTGTCCGGGATGTTTTATACACGGCTTTCCTTTATTGAAGGAATTACAAACCCATTACGATAACAAACTTTCATGTTTTGCACTCGCTACCGCATTTGAAGATTTTCACCTAAATACAGAAGAAAATGTAAAATTGATTGTTAATACCGGTGATCTTGTTGGTGAAACGCTAAAAGCTCAGAAAGCCGGTA
>JBGAVQ010000442.1:0-2511 GCA_044228045.1 Spirosomataceae bacterium | reverse complement strand
AAAATAAAATAACTTTTAGCATGGCTAAAAAACTGGTTTACTGTAAATAGAATGCATAGGTTGTTTAATAGAAATAGTTTATACTATTTTCAATAGCATAGGGTTTGCAATCGCACCGGCAAACCGACCCTACGCTATTGAAAAATTGAACAGATAATTGGTCATTTGGTTTAGTATAAACTAATTACCAGCAGCTACTTAGGTTTGTGTAGTAACTATTTTCTACTTCTATTTATTGAGGATTTGCCACGATTATCAGCAAACAAACGATGTAAAGCAGGTCGCTGCCCGTCATAAACCAAATAATTTTCCATAGCGGTTGTACTTATTTTTCGAAAGACTTATATTCTACAACTTCAATACGACGTGCTTGATACGCTCACGTTTCCACGTGTAGGTGATATGTACTCGTCCGTCGCTGGTTTGAATAACGGCTGGGTACGAAAATTCCATTTTGGGTTCATTCTCTAATACTGCAATTTCTTGCCAATTAATTCCATCTTTTGAAATGGCGACATTTAAGGGTGAACGACGGCCTCCCCACTCCATTGATGCCTTAGTTACATGGTTATAGACCAATAGCTGACTACCATTTTTTAGAGTAACTGCATCAGTACCAGAGTTTGGATTAGGTAACGAAATTGCCTTTAACACCGACCACGTTTTGCCCTGATCGCTTGAAAAGGCTTCTAGGATATAGCCATTCTTACTTCGACAAAGTATCTGTAAACGCCCATCGGGGCAGAACAAAATACTTGGTTGAATAGCCGAAAATTGTTTGCCATCGTTGATTGCTTCGGTTCGGCTCCATGTTTTGCCTGCGTCTTTGGTCATTTCAAAATGCACCCGCCATCCGTCATGTTCCGAACTGGTGGGACAAAGCAAAGTACCATCTTTTAGCAAAACAGGCTTGTTCTTGATAGGACCCAATATACCATCAGGCAGTTTTTCGGCACTCGACCACGTAAGACCGCCGTCAGTAGAGCGTTTCAACATGCCCCACCAGTCCGCAGGACTTGGGCCAACTTTGTAGAAGAGCAATAAATCGCCCTTGGGCATTTGAAACAAGACTGGATTCCATGTAGGATACCGTAGTTTTTCGTTTTGAACACCATTGGCTACTTCTACTGGAGATGTCCATTTGCCCTTTTCGAAGCGGCTTACCCAAATACCTACGTCTTTGTGTTTCTCGTGCGTGCCACCAAACCAAGCCGTTATCAAGCCCTTAGGCGTTTCGGCAATAGTAGAAGCATGACATGATGGAAACGGTGCAGTTTCATAAATAAATTCGGAAGTAATAATAGGAGTTTGGGCATTGGTTTGGTAAAATACCACGCACAAGGCCAAAATTCGTAGCAATTTCATTGTATCTTGTTGGTTTTGAAGGGTTTGTTCTAAAATTTATTAGGTAGTCCGATATTTTGTAGCGACCATGTTCCCAAATAAATGCTGTTGAACCCTAAAATTATACAATAGTAAATTATCTTTATGGGAATCATTGAATTTTTTAGCCAGATTTGTCAATCTTGTATGTTATCCCCCAAAAAGATAAAATAGTGATTTTTAAGACCCTATTAGCAAGCTTGTTTTTGCTTATAGCAAACTTAGGCTATGCCCAAAATCCTTATGTTTTGGTACTTGGCACTGCCCAAGACGGTGGCTATCCACAAGCGGGTTGCCGCAAAGCGTGCTGTCGGGCAGTATGGGAACTTAAAATACCCCATCAGTCGGTTTCTTGTCTTGCATTGATAGACCCTGTCAGTCAAGAAAAGTGGCTGTTTGATGCTACACCCGATTTTACCGAACAGTTACATTCACTCAATCAAGCTACTCAAAGTCAGACTGCTATCACAGGTATTTTTCTTACGCACGCCCACATTGGGCATTACACAGGGCTGATGCACTTGGGGCGAGAGGCAATGGGCACAAGCAAAACGAAGGTATTTGCCATGCCTCGCATGAAGGTTTTTTTAGAGAACAATGGCCCGTGGAGCCAATTGGTCAACCTACAAAATATTGATATTCAGCCGATTGAAGAAGCCAAAGAAGTTATTTTAAATGGCCGAATAAAAGTAGTGGCTTTTAGAGTACCACATCGTGATGAGTTTTCGGAGACGGTTGGTTACAAAATTATTACACCTAACAAAACGCTTGTGTTTATCCCTGACATTGACAAATGGCAAAAATGGAATCAAAATCTGGCAGAAGTAGTCAAAGCCAATGAGGTAGTCTTGATTGACGGTACGTTTTACCAAGATGGCGAAATTGACCGCCCCATGAGCGAAGTACCGCATCCGTTCATTACCGAAACCATTGGTTTACTAAATAATTTGCCTAAAAATCAGAAAAGCAAAGTACATTTTATCCATCTCAACCACACCAATCCAGTACTACAACCTAATTCAAAAGAACGGCAAAGCGTTCTCAAACAAGGCTTTAACGTAACCAAGCAAGGGCAAAAAATAAACTTGTAAAATAGTGCTAATTCATCAATGTCGGCGAGGCTCAAAG
>JBGAVQ010000441.1:0-2521 GCA_044228045.1 Spirosomataceae bacterium | reverse complement strand
TTATTTAGCTGCATCCTATATCAATATTGGCGATTTTTACTTAGAACTTTCAAAGATTGATTCGGCAGAGTATAACATTTTGAAAGGAATGGAAGTAGCCAATAAATACGGTTTAAAGTGGATTTTACCTGCAATCTATTCTAATTTAGGTAAAGTTTACTTAAAAAAAGGTGAATACGCTGAACAAACAAAAGATAATACCGATGCCAAACATTTTTTCCAAGAATCATTAAATCACTACTTGAAATCACAAAAGTTATACCGTGAAGACAATGAACCATATATCGCTGATTTAACAAATATAAATATTGGGGCTGTTCATCTCAAGTTGAATAATTTTTCCTTAGCCGATTCTCTTATACATGTAGGCTTAAAAAAGACAGAGTATCTACAAGTCTATAAAGAAGAAAGGCGTGATGCCTACCTATACCTTTTTAAAATAGACAGTGCCAGAGGTAATTGGAAAGAAGCAAACACAAATTATCGTAAGCATATACTTTACAAAGACAGCCTTTTTAACGAAGAAAGCACAAAAAAAGCCACAGCTTATCAAATGCAGTATGAGTTTGACCTCAAAGAAGCTGCTGCCAAAGCCGAGCAAGACAAAAAAGAACTCGCCCTGCAAAAAGAAATAGAACTAAAAGCCCTCAACTACGAGTACGAGAAAAAACAAGCCGCTGCCAAAACCGATAAAGAAAAACAACAACTGCAATACGAGCAACGGCTCAAACAACAGCAAATAGAAGCCCAATATGCTCAAAAAGTTGTCCAGATAGAGGCAGAAAAAAACAGAAAAATAGCTATTGCCAAAATAGAGCAAGAAAAAAGAGAAGCTTTGAGTGCCTCAAAACTGGCCCTCTCACAAGCCGAAGTGCGGCGTAAACAACAAGAAAGCACGTACTTCATGCTGGGCTTAGGTTTGCTCACGGTGCTGTTGGGTTTTATTGTGTATGGTTATTTTCAAAAACAAAAAGCCAACACGCTACTGCAAGCCCAAAAAGCAGAGATTGACCACAAGAGCAGGCAGTTAGAAAAATCGCTCACCGAACTCACCGCCACCCAAAACCAACTCATTCAAAAAGAAAAACTCGCCAGCCTCGGCGAACTCACCGCAGGCATCGCCCATGAGATACAGAATCCGTTGAATTTTGTCAATAACTTTTCGGAAATGTCAGTTGAGTTGATTCAAGAACTTATTGAAGAAGAAAACAAACCTCTCAATACCCAAGACCCACTACTCAAAACCGAACTACTCAACGATTTAAGCCAAAACCAACAAAAAATCAACCACCACGGCAAACGAGCCAGTAGTATTGTGTCGGGTATGTTGGAGCACTCCCGCACCAGCACAGGCGAGCGAGTGCTGACCGATATTAACAAATTGGCTGATGAATATTTGCGACTTTCGTATCATGGCATGAGGGCAAAGGATAGCAGTTTTAGTACTGATTATGACCTAATTGCAGATAAAAACCTCCCTCCTATCAACGTAGTACCGCAAGATATTGGAAGGGTGTTGTTGAATTTGATAAACAATGCGTTTTATGCGGTTTGGCAACGTAACCACGTAGAGACGTTGCATGCTGGGCGGCACTCCGCAACGTCTCTACCGACGAAATATCGACCAACCGTAATTGTTTCAACACAACAGACTAACAATCAAATAGTTATTGTGATCAAAGACAATGGCGATGGTATTCCCGAAAACATCAAAGCCAAAATCTTTCAACCCTTCTTCACCACAAAACCAACGGGGCAAGGCACGGGGCTGGGATTATCGCTGAGTTATGATATTGTAACAAAGGGACACAACGGCACAATAGAAGTGGAAAGCGTAGAGGGCGAAGGCACGACGTTTATAGTGAAACTGCCCATTCAAACAAGTTGATTATCAAATGAATGACTTAGCTCAGTCTATAAATCTGTGGTTTTGAAACTACTCAAAGATTTCTTTGACGTTTATCTGAAAGCCAGTGATAACTTCCGATGCTAACACACCATCTTTTAGTTTTTGGGATAACTGATAGGTGCTTTCTTCTAACAAATATTGCTCAACCGTATGATTATCAGTATCAATAATCCAATATTCTTCAACACCATGAAGGGCATAATCGGTCATTTTGATTCCATAATCCCTCTCTTTGGTGCTATCTGAAAGTATTTCAATGATAAAATCAGGTGCTGGGAATGCAGATTGTTTCTGACCAAAATCGTGTGTTCGTTCTTTTCGCCAGAAGCAAATATCGGGTTCGTAGTCATTGCGAGTAAGCCGAATCATAACTTTCTCGTAGGCGATTTTGCCTAAGTCATTGTCATAGACATAAGGCAATAAGCGTCTTGATATCTTGGATGAGGCCATCCAATGCCGTCCATAAATAGGGGAATGGTAGATGATTTCGCCCATAATAAACTCGGCTTTGATGTTTTCATCAACTTCCGCCCAAAACTCATGTCGGCGTTTTTGTTCGTCATCCCAAGCCCTTTCGAGTTCGTCAATCAATTCACGAAGGTTGGGGGCTTG
>JBGAVQ010000080.1:0-20790 GCA_044228045.1 Spirosomataceae bacterium | reverse complement strand
CAAAAAGCCGCCCAAAAAGCTGCGGACGAAGCCAAAAAGAAAACAATGGCCAGCACTCGTAACAAAACAGACATCAAGCAAACAGCTGTGGAAGCCAACCCAAGTCTGGCTGATTTTTATACAACTTACGACCGCTACACCGTAACAGATGCCGACAAGAAAAAGCAAGAAGCTTACTTGGCCTCGCTTACGCCAGACGAGCGCAAACTATTGGAAGAGGGTTATAACTTCTATACCATCAACCTCAAAAACAAAGGCGGCGTACCCATGCCTGTTATCTTGAAAGCACAGTATGAAGATGGTACGGACGAAATCTTCCGCATACCTGCCGAAATTTGGCGATTGAATGACAAGGATGTGAAGAAAATTATTCCGACCAAGAAACGAGTAACCCAGTGGACACTTGATCCGTTCTTTGAGATAGCTGACATTGATACAGCAAATAATACGTTTCCTCGTCAACCAGCCGAGCCTACTAAGTTTCAGTTGTTTAAAATGCAAGGACGTGGTGGTCCACAAGGGCCAAATCCTATGCAACTCCAACAACGCCAAGGCCCCGGAGCTGTGCAAGGTGCACCGAGAAATTAGCCTTCTGTGGATTCAAGCGAGCGTCGCCCGGCAAGGACACTTGAACCAGTGAAATAAGATTCAACAAAAAAGCCGCTGATGAAGCGGCTTTTTTGTTTGGGAACGTTACCTCTAAAAACACTCCTCCCTCATCTCCACCGTCAGTGCATCGGCACTGGTTAGGCGTTTGGCGAGGGAATCAATCTTCACCAATTCGTACTCGAAAAAATAGCGGAGGGTGAATAGTTTACCTTCATAAAAATTAGCCTCGTTCGTTCCATCATCTAAGGTTTTTTGCGCAACAATACCCATCTTGAGCCATTGCCAAGCGATGGTCAGAATACCAAACAGTTCAAGATAAAGTGTGGCATCTGCCAAGAACACTTCTGTATTTTTGGTGGCCAGGCCCATCAAATGCAAAGTCACCTGTTGTGCTTTAGCGAGGTATTTTTCTAAGCTCGTAGCTAAGGTTTGTAAAGCTGTGAATTGTTTTGCTTCCTGAATAGACTGTTGGAGTTCTTCCACGAACACCTGTAAGGCTTTTCCGTTGTGCATCAGCACTTTACGCCCCAAAATATCAAGTCCATGAATTGCCGTGGTACCCTCATGAATGGGGTGAATACGAGCTTCTCGGTAAAATTGTTCTACCGGAAAATCAGTCGTGTAGCCATAACCTCCGTGAATCTGCACCGCCGCCGAGGTAGTCAAACAGCACATTTCAGATGGGTACGATTTGGCCACAGGCGTGAGTAAATCCAGTAATAATTGCGCTTTTTCTTTGGTTTCACCTTCGGCCACATGCGCCAAGTCTGCCCACAAGCCGCATTGCATGAGCAATGCCAATGAGCCTTCGGTAATGGCTTTTTGAAACAACAACATACGCTTAACGTCGGCATGTTGGATAATTGGCACTTGCGGTTGCGTAGGGTCTTTGGCGGCAATATTGCGCCCCTGTGGGCGCTCACGGGCGTATTCGAGCGAGGCATAATAAGCGGCAGTGCCAATGGCAGCGGCGTTCATACCTACGCCCACACGAGCTTCGTTCATCATCTGAAACATATAGCTCAACCCTTTGTTTGGCTCGCCAACCAAATAGCCTTCGCAGTTGTCGTTGGAACCTACGGATAGGTGTGCAATGGGTGCGCCTTTGTAGCCCATTTTGTGATAAACACCTGCCGTAATTACGTCATTATCGCCAAGCCCAGCATCCGTAATTCGTTTTTGAGGAACAACAAAAAGTGAGATACCTTTTGCGCCCAACGGACCACCTTTTATTTTGGCAAGCATCAAGTGAACTATATTTTCACAACCATCGTGATCTCCTGCCGAGATGAAGATTTTCTCACCATTTATCTTGTAAACACCTTCCTTTTCCGTTGATGCGGCGGTAGTCCGAATATCTGACAATGAACTACCTGCCCCAGGTTCGGTCAGAGCCATTGTACCTTGCCAAATACCTGCATACATATTGGGTGTAAAGGCATCAATCAATTCTTTTGAACCAAAACTACGGAGCAGATTTGCCGCCCCCGTTGTGAGAAAAGGGAAAACAGAAGCCGAATAGTTGGATGCCTGAAAAATAAAGGCAGCGGCATTTTGTACGGTAATGGGCAATTGCTGGCCGCCTTCATCGTAGCTGAATGTGGCGTTTATCCAACCGTCGTCACCAAATTTGCGTATGATAGGGTGCATACTTGGATGTATTCTGATTTTACCTTCTACCAACTGCGGTTCTTTACGATCCATCTCTGTCAACAGTGGTTTTAGCAAGGTCTCAGCAAAACTGGCAGCAGTATCCAGCACCATGTCGAACGTTTCACGGCTATGGTCTTGAAAATACACATACTGAGTCAATAGTTCTACCTGATTGAGTTCGTAGAGCAAGAAGTGGATGTCACGTTTAGAGAAAAATTGCTTGGCCATATTGCTGGTTTGATAAAGTAAATGAGTGGGGATTTCTGACTGGGAAGTCGGAACTACACAATAATTTGAATAAATTGCTACGCAATTTTTAAGCAACTTATGAAATCAATTTATACAATCATTGGTTCGGCCCTTATTCTTTTGCTAATCGGGGTGGCATGTAGCCAAAAAGAAGACCCAATTGTACCACTCGCCATCGAAAAATTCGATACCAAACCTATTTTAATGGCTCCGTCGGGGTCTTATTCGTTTAATGTCAATCAGGAGGTTTCTTGGAGAGTCACCATGAATAGCGGAGGTTCTTTAACATTCACCCAAGGAACGGCCTCCAATGCATTCGGAGGCAAATATCAAGCACCCGCTACGCCAGGCATTTATGGAGTAGTTGTTAAAGGCATTCGTAATCCGCAAGATAGCATTGTGGTTAAAGTGGTGGTATCATCTCAGTTTGCGGTGTTAGATTCGCTCATCAGGCGGGGCAATTATGCGCTGGTATTTAGACACGGAGCCGCCAATGTTGGTGCCGATACTTTTGCAGATAAAGCAACCAATTGGTGGAAATCGTGTGATGCTACCATTGCTCGACAGTTAAACCCACAAGGAGAAACCGAATCTCAAAAAACTGGATTAGTTATCAAATCGCTTCAATTGCCCGTGGGAAGGGTGTTTTCGAGCGAGTATTGTCGTTGCCTAAAAACAGCTGAATTGATGAGCCTGGGCCTACCTATTGTCCAACATCAAGACATCACGTACTATGTTTATGACGAAGCCAATCGGTATCCCAAAACCATGCAATTGGTAAGTAGTCAGCCTACCGATGGTAAAGTAAGCATTCTGGTAACACACGCTGGGTTTTCAGGAATGGTTCCGGCCAATCCTGTGCTTCAAGAACTACAATGGGGCGATGCTGCTGTTTTCAAAATTGTAACAGGCAAAGAAGCACAATATGTTACCACAATTTCGGTAAAAAATTGGCTTGAGTTGGCCAACTAAGCCTTATTCTTCTATGCCAATGGCTTTGTAGAGTACGTCGGCGTGGGCATCACTAAATGGTATTTCGGTAGTACCAATGCGAATTTTGTGGTTTCGGATAGAGTCAATTTTAGATAAAGACACAATAAACGAGCGGTGTATCCTCAAAAATTTATCTGCAGGTAGTTTGTCTTCAATGGCTTTTAGATTCAGCTTGGTCAAGATGGGTTTAGTTGAGTTAGACACAAAAATCTTGATATAGTCTTTGAGGGCTTCGATGTGGGTAATATCTGCAAATTTTATTTTCACTAACGAATACTCCACGTTTACATACATCGAGTCTGACAGCGGGGTTACTACTGATGCCTGTTGCCGGAGGGTATGCTGTTCCCATGCTTTATTAACAGCCTTTACGAAGCGTTCGAGCGGAACAGGCTTCAACAAATAATCAACCACATTGAGGTCATAACTTTCTACGGCATACTGGTCGTAGGCCGTAATAAAAATCACCATAGGTTTCTCGACAAGGCTTTGCAAAAATTTAGTGCCTAACAAGCCAGGCATCTGAATATCCAGAAATAGCAAGTCTATGGGTTCTTCTTGAAGCACTTTCATGGCTTCAAAGGCATTTTTACAAGACTTAACTAACTGTAAAAAAGGCACTTTACTGATGTTGTCTTCCAGCAGGCGCAGGGCCAATTTTTCGTCATCAATAGCGAGGCAACGAAGAGTCATAAGTGGTTAACGGTTATTTAAAAGGAGTAAACAGCTAATTGTCAAGCAATTCTATTTTCTCAGGTAGGATACTATCAACTAATTTTGGCCAAGTACTTAAATGAGTGAATATGAGAATTGTGGAAATCGTAGATTCGATGTAATCAATGTAGAATGCTATTCTTGACTTTTGTTACGCTTTAAATGTTAGCGATAAATCTACTTCAAACCATCCGTTTTCTTGCTTTACGTTAAGTTGGTGTGCATTGGGATAAAGCAGTTCTAAACGGCGGCGTACATTTTTGAGTCCAATGCCCGAAGCAGGGTCTTTTTCTTCACCAAAATCAGCATTATATTTATTTCTTACCTGAAAAAACAAGGCTGTTTGTGACGAATTTAAGTAAATATCTATCACGGCATCTTCAATCAATCCAACGCCGTGTTTGAAAGCATTTTCGACAAATGGAATCAGCAACATCGGCTCAATCTGCCGGTTCGAGGCCATGCTCTCTACCTTAAAATTGACTGTTACGTCGTCTTCAAACCGAACTTTTTGTAAATCAATATAGCTTTTCACGTAGTTAAGCTCTTGTCCGAGTGTTACTTGTCTATCTTTTGACTCATACAACATATAGCGCATCAGTTCGGAGAGCTTATGTGTTACGGGTTCAACCAAATCGGACTTCATGCGAGCCAATGATACAATACTATTAAGTACATTGAACATAAAATGCGGGCTAATCTGCGCCCTCAACAATGACAATTCCGACTGCAAGCGTTCTCTTTCTTGTTCTTTATTTTTTTGCTCGGCTCGCACATTGTCCGACACCAAGCGATAGGCCACACTCACAGCAATTACAAACACCATCGGGTTAAAAATCCACGGCGTAATAATATTGCGAGGCGTGTAATTGGGGATAATCAACATTCGACAAAAGTGATGTAACGCCACAAAACCTACACAGACCAGCACCAACGAAACTAAGTAAAAAACAACACCTTTTTTTCGTAAAATAAAAGGCATTAGCAACTCACTATTGATAAAAAAAAGCGGAATATTGAGCATTTGCAAGGCTTGTAAATAAGGGCCTATTGCAACCCAGTACTGAGGGTTTCGGTTTACTGAAGTGGGTATGCCGCCACCTTGCCGCATAAGAGTGGGTGCAATAAAAAACAAACTCCAGAACACTATCAAAAACACAACCTGAAAAGGTGAGTGAAAAACGTTACGTAGCCACTTCATAATAAAATGCTGCAAAAACCTAAAAATAACGCTTTGGTAATCAGGCCGTTTTAGGCTAACGACCAACACTGATTTTGAGTAGATAGAAAGCGTTTTTCAGAAAATTAAAGACCAAGCGTATAAAAAAGGCTGGCTGAGAAATTTAACTTACGCCCCACGCTAATGTCTTCGGCTTGATACAGGCGCACGGGTTTGATAAAGTTGGGCGTAAGTGTAAACCGAAGTGATTTCATTCGGAAGGTAACAGGTGTTGAAATCGTGAAAGCCATTAGCCCGAAATGGTCGTTTTCGTTGAGTATTGGATTTAAAACAGTCTGTATAAAAGGAAATTGTGGCGAACGAATAACTGTAGGAACATAGGTGAAATAATAACTCTTGGCATTGCCTATGGTTGCCGATACACTCGGCGAAAACGAAATACGGTCAATAAAACCCTTGGTTTTCTTGGCAAAATAGCCCGAAATACTCGGAATAATTCGTTGTGCGTTTTCGTCACCAAACATAAAAGCATAAGCTACCGAAGGCATCACTTTACCAAAATCATACATTCCATAGAGGGTTAAAGCATTCGGGATAGGATTGGGGTATTCGGGGTCTGGTTTGGTCAAGAAAGTACGAGAATATTCGCCAAAAAACCAGAAATTCTCCCCTACCGTTCCTAAATAGCCTACCGAAGCCATCGTTAACTCATACATTGGTGTACTTTGGCTAAACGAAAGCCCTGTCAAATCGGCATATAGGCCAGAGCTATGCTGGTACGAAATACTTGGCATCAACATAGACTGCTTAATGCCATAGTCTCGTCCAGCAAAATAGGCATGATTGGTAAAGCCTAAGCGGAAAGAAAGTGATGAATTTTGCTCAGGAAACAACAAAGCAAGGCTGTCGAGGAAAGCATCTTCATCGCTGATAGTTTCTTGGATTGGGTCTGGAATTACCTGTGCGGTTACACTTCCTAAGCATCCAAGCATAATAATAAATGCACAAAGTAGTCGTTTCATAGTTCAAAGATAGGATAAGTGCAGGAAACGCAGGCGGTTTCCTGCCACTTACCACAGAGTATCAACCTCGCTTCGGACGCTTGTGTTGCTCGGCAAACGCCTTACGTTCTTCGGGCGTCATGGTCTTGAGCTTCTCACGCATCTCTTGCAGTTTTTGCTTAGCAGCAGCTTGCTGCTCAGGAGTCATGGCATCCCATTTTGCCTTCATGTCAGCACGACGTTCCTTGATTTTGGCCTGTTGTTCAGGAGAAAGTTTCTCCCATTTTTCTTTGGCTTTTGCACGTGGATCGTCTTGTGCTTGAGCAGTGAAGGCCAGGGCCATTGCTACAGTTAGCACACAAAAGATTTTTTTCATAATCTGAAAAGGTAAAAGTTAATACTCCTAAGACATCAAATGACATCATTTGATTAGACAACCAAATTTGCATTTGTAAAATCGTCACAAAAATAAATAGACACTTTAATTGTTTTTGATGATTAAATTCAATTTTTTATCTATATAAATCTATTTTTAAGACTATGCTTGTATTTTCAAATTACCTATGCCACAATTTGCAGTCAGTAGTACAGAAAACACAAAACAATTTGCCATTTCTTCTAAAAAACCAGAACTTTCCGCTTTAATTCAGTAACTAAGCAGCAAGTGATTCTACATATACTTAGCAGAAATGTGGTGGTTTTGTAGCCTTATCATTTCAAAATGCGTGCTTTATTTTGTTCACATTATTTATTTTCCCGAATGAAAAAACAAATCTTCCTTATCCTCGGTTTCCTGTGTATTGCGCTATGGGCAATTTCGCAACCTATCAAGCTCCGTTGCGAGTACCAAGATCGTCCACTGGGGATGGACGTAGCAAAGCCTCGCCTGTCATGGCAAATTAAATCAGCCGTTCGCAATGCCAAGCAAACAGCTTACCAAATAATAGTAGCAAGCACCGAAGAAAACCTCAAAAAAGACAACGGCGACCTTTGGAATAGTGGTAAGGTAATGGCTGACCAATCAGTTTTTGTAGAGTATAAAGGCAAACCATTGGAAACTCGGAAGCGGTATTTCTGGAAAGTAAAAACTTGGGACGAAAAAGCCAAACCTTCGGCTTGGAGCGAGGTAGCTTGGTGGGAAATGGGACTACTCAACAAATCAGACTGGACTGCCCACTGGATTGGTATGAAAGGCACCGAAGGCAAGCCACCCAAGTCGGTAGAATTGCAAAAAGAATTTAACTTAGACCGCCGGGTTACTCGTGCCCGTGTGTATGTAACGGGCTTGGGAGCATATCACCTCAATATGAATGGCAAAAAAGTAGGCAATGATATACTTACACCAGGCTGGACAAATTACCTTAAAACCGTTCATTATCAGACTTATGACGTAACTGAATTGATGAACCAAGGCATCAACTTTATTACGGCTACCCTTGGCAATTCGTGGTGGAGCAGCGGTATGGGCTGGGGAGGTGGGCAGTTTAGGTACAGCGAAGGCCCCTGCCGACTGTTGTATCAGTTGGAGCTTACCTTTTATGATGGAAGCATGAAAACCTTCGTGTCGGACGAGTCGTGGAAGGTGCGGCTTTCGGCTATTACCGAAAACACCCTCTATCACGGCGAAAGCTACGATGCCCGCCTCGAATACAACAAAGACTGGCAAAACGCCACGATTTTAGACGATGCCACCAACAAACCCCAAACATTTAGCAACAAAGACGAAAAAGCAAACGAAGCCGAAGAGGATGTGTTGTTTAGCACCAAAAACATTACGTTAAGTGCTTGCCCTGCTCCGCAGATTCAGGTTATTCAAGAAATCAAGCCCATTTCAGTAAAAGAACCCAGAAACAATAGGTGGGTTTTTGACTTTGGACAAAATTTGGTGGGCTACGTGCGCCTCAAAGTGGAAGGTAAAGCTGGCAAAGAAGTAACCCTAAAATTTAGTGAGCTCCTCGACGACAAAGGCTTGGTGGCACAAGCCAACCTCCGCACCGCCAAAGCAACTGATACCTATATCCTCAAAGGCGATAGAGTAGAAGAATGGGAACCTAAGTTTACCTATCATGGCTTTCGGTATGTAGAGCTAACGGGCTTCCCGGGCAAGCAGCCTGACCTTTCAACTATTACTGCTAAAGTTATTCATACGGCTACGCCAACCACAGGAACCTTTGCTTGTTCAGAAGAAATTCTCAATAAAATCTATAAAAACATTACGTGGGGGCAGCGCAGCAATATGCACTCAGTACCCACCGATTGCCCTCAACGTGACGAACGCCTCGGCTGGATGGGCGATGCCCAGATTTTTGCCCCAACGGCCAGTTATATCATGGACATGAATAGTTTTTTTGCCAAGTGGGTACGTGACATCGTGGACTCGCAACACTCGTCGGGTTATGTGTATGACGTAAACCCCAAGATGGTAGTGGGTGGCCCTTCAAAACCCGCCTGGGGCGATGCCGTAGTGGTAGTTCCGTACATGATGTACCAATTTTATGGCGACAAAAGCATGATTGCCGACAACTACGAAGCCATGAAAAAATGGGTTAATTACATGAACACTCACCCCTCTACCAACAAAGATGGCCTCTACTCGTGGTCGGATGGTAAAGGTTTTTATGGATACGGCGACTGGGTACCTGTTGAAAAATCACCTACCAAACCCATTGGTGGTTTGTATCAAGTTTATTCAAATCGTCTGCTTTCTGAAATGGCCAACATTATTGGCAAAAGCACTGATGCTCAACAGTTTGCAGCCAAAGCCAAGCAATATGCCGATAAGTTTAACGAGCTGTATCTCAAAGATGGGCAGTACGAAGGTGGCACACAAACGGCCAATTTATTGCCAATTGCCTTGGGTTTAGTACCTGATAGCCAAAAGGCAGCAATTATGCAAAAAGTGGCTGAAAATGTAAAAGCTAAGGAGAATCATCTTTCTACAGGTTTTCTGGGCACAGGGTTTTTACTACCCAAACTTAGTGATTTTGGTTACAACGACATTGCCTACAAAGTAGCTGTACAGAAAACCTACCCAAGCTGGGGCTATATGGTTGAAAAAGGAGCAACCTCAATGTGGGAACTCTGGAACTCAGACACCGAAAAACCCGAAGGCATGAACTCTCGCAATCATTTTGCTTATGGCTCAGTTGGCGAGTGGTATTATGGATATTTAGCTGGTATAAAGCCTCTTACGGCAGGTTTCAAAAAAATTCTGATTGCCCCTAAACCCACCGAAGGGCTTACATGGGCCGAAGGAACTTATGAGTCGCCGTATGGCAAAATTCGGAGCCGATGGGAAATCAAAGACAACAAACTGATGGCCAGCATTGAGATTCCGGCCAATGCCACGGCACAAGTACGCCTGCCTTTGTTGGGCAAAGCCAAGCCTATCATCAAAGAGGGCGGCAAGGTTGTTCCACCCAAAAGCATGACCATGGCCAATGGCGAAGTAGTGTTAGAAATTGGCGCAGGAACATACCAATATTCAATAGAATAATCAGCAAAGAAAAAGCCCTACAACCGTGGGGCTTTTTAACTATTTTCTTAACCAATTAAAAAAAAACTCCTTTAAAACACTAAATAAACTGCCTTTTTTAATCCAATGAAATGGGTTTCAGACATCTCGACTAACTAATGACATAAGGCACTTATTGCCTGATATAAAGCCCTTTACGCTTTTTTGAAGGCGTTCATCTGTTTGCAAGACACGTTCGTCAGTCGAGAATAGATTTCTGTCTTTTCCATCGCTACTTTCTACTATTTCATTGCCGAAATTGATACCTTTGGTTGTCCTTCTGACACCCCTTAGCCAAAATTTTTATGTATGCACGTTATCGCATTTGGTGGCACGCTGCCTTTTGGGTGTCTTTTTATGTGTATAGAGGTTTGTTGTTTGGATATCAGTATGAAGGCGCTTACCAGCGGACATTCACAATGGGAGCTTTTGAGTTGCCTTTGTATTGGTTGCTTACGTACAGTACCATTTACTGGTTGATTCCCAAGTATTTAAAAGAGGGCAAATACATTCGTTTTTGTGTATATGTACTGGGCATTGTTTTACTGACGGGGACAACTCGTGCGCTTATCCAAGAGTTTGTGATTGGGTATTTGTTTTTTACCAAAGAGAGCCAAATGTGGCAGTTTTCGTGGGAATCTATGCTGCTGATGACATTTAACGGCTGTTTCTTTGTGACTTCTGCCAGTGGTATGGGCATGGCCGCCAAGCTCATCAAAGACTGGTACCTAAACCAAGAAGCCAAACAACAACTTGAGCAAGAAACAATGGAAGCAGAATTAAACTATTTGAAGGCGCAGGTCAATCCGCATTTTTTGTTCAATACCCTCAACAACCTCCACCGCCTCACCATGCAGCAGTCTCGCAAGTCGCCAGAGGTGGTGATGCGGCTCTCGCAATTGATGCACTATATGTTGTATGATAGTAACCACGAGCGAGTACCATTGGACAAAGAAATTGAGTACCTTCGTAACTATACTGAACTCGAACGATTACGATTTGACGAACGTTTGTCCGTTTCATTTTTAGTCAAAGGCAATACACAGATTGTGCAAATTGCCCCATTATTGCTGCAACCTTTTGTAGAAAATGCCTTTCGGCAAGTGCCCTCTCAAGGCAAATATAGTTGGCTGAGTATCGAAATAGTAGCCCAAGCAGCTGGACTAACCTGCAAAATTGAGAGTAGCAAGTCGAAAGATACATCCACAGAAACTACTGGGGCTATTACCAACACGCTTAATCGTTTGGCCTTGATTTACCCAAAACGTCATTCACTAAAAACGTTCCAAGAAGAAGAAACCAACTTGGTTATTATTAAAATTGAAACAGACGATTTTCAGGTTTTGGTTCACCGTTCGACCATCGAATCACTTATAGTAGAATAACATTTCTGCTCAAAGCCTCAATCTATTCACAACCATCAAATGCTCATTCGTCGTTATGCCTATTACCGAATCCTCTGGCACTTGGCTTTTTGGATAGGCTACGTGGGGTATCGGTCGGTGATTTTTGGGTTGCTCAATCGTAGCCTCCAACGCTCGTTTGTTATTAGCTTTATTGAGCTACCGTCTTATTTATTAGTTACTTATCTAATTTTGTATTGGGCCATTCCTCGGTTTTTGAAAGCAGCGCAATACAACCAGTTTATCATTGCTACGGTGGGCATTGTGGTGTTGGGTGGAGCCTCTAATTACCTCTTGCGGTATGTTTTTCAGTTTTTGTACATAGAAAAACCAGCTCCACTCTTTGAGGACAACGCCTTTTTTTTACTCTGCTGGTGCATGTTTTATACTACTCTGGCTGCAGGCGTAGCTATTTCGGCAAAGCTTATTAAAGACTGGTACATAGATCAACAGATTCAAAAACGGCTATCCAGTGAGAAAGTAGCTGCCGAGTTGAAGTTTCTGAAAGCACAAATAAATCCGCATTTTTTGTTTAATACCCTCAATAATTTGTACGGACTCACGCTCAAAAACTCATCTCGTGCGCCCGAAGTAGTGATGCGACTCTCGCAGTTGATGCACTACATGACCTACGATAGCAACCAAGACCGAGTACCGCTTGAAAAAGAAATTGAGCATTTACGCAACTACATTGAGCTGGAACGCCTACGTTACGGCGACAAATTAAAACTGACCTTTATGTTATCAGGTGACTTACAAAGCAGATACATTGCTCCTTTACTGATTTTGCCTTTTGTCGAAAATGCCTTTAAGCATGGTGCAAGCGAACTAACAGACGAGGCGTGGATGAACTTGAAACTGATGGTTTCAGAAAATAACATGACATTTGAAATAGCTAACAACAAGCAACCCTTCGCCATCAAAAAACGTAATGACGTAGGAATTGGCATGAAAAACGTACGCAAGCGGCTCGACTTGATTTATCCAAGCCAATATGACTTGCAGATTCAAGAAGAAGACACGGTGTTCAGAATACGATTAGCAATCAATGTTTTTTCACTTGCTCAACTGTAAGAAAGAGTAATGGTTACTATGCCACCTCACTGAAACATCAGGCGAACATCAACCATCACAAAGCCATGAAAATCAAGTATTTATTAGTAGATGACGAGCCTATTGCACTGGATGTACTCGAAGAACACCTTAGCAACATCGAGGGATTTGAACTTGTGGGCAAATGTCGTACAGCAATAGATGCCTTTTCGTTTTTGCAACGCTACTCGGTAGATTTGCTCTTTCTGGATATTCAAATGCCCCAAATGACGGGCCTCGAACTCCTCCGTTCACTACCCCAAAAGCCCAAAGTGATTATTACTTCGGCGTTTCGAGAATACGCCGTAGAGGGTTTTGAACTTGATGTAATAGACTATCTGATAAAACCGATTTCGCCCGAACGTTTGCTTAAAGCCATTAGTAAGTTTTATCAACGGAGCAATCTGCCCGTTATCAATTTGCCTACTCAAGCACCTCAGCCTCTCGAAGAACCCCACTTGTTTGTAAAAGAAGATCGCAAATTGGTCAAAGTATTCTTGAACGACATTTTGTACCTCGAAAGCCTGCGTGACTATGTGCGTATCCGAACGCTTCACAAGCAGGTCATTACCAAACAAACCATTAGTTATTATGAAGAACGACTGATGGACGAGCAGTTTGTTCGGATACACCGTTCGTTTATTGTAGCAAGCCCCAAAGTAGAATGCATCACCGAAAACAACATAGGGTTATTGGGCGGCCATAGCCTACCCATTGGCAAAAGCTACAAGCAGCTTGTGTTTGAAAAATTGAAGCTGAGGTCAAAAATAAGCTGATTGCCCCTACCCTATTGCTTGTATTTGACTACTTCGCTGGCCTTATACCCAATCCGATGTGCCAGCACATACAGTGAATCGCCTTCTGTATGGTCAAATGGTTGGTTGTAAACTTCCCACGAGGCATCTTTCCAGTGCTTTTTATAACCGACAGAAGCCCCTTTTGTTGGGCAGTTAATTACAACCTTATTGTGCATTACCATCACCTCTGGTGCTTGCGTTACCGGTGGTTTTTCGAGTGTACCACCCCACCATTTGCGTACCATGTCCATTTCAGGCACGTTGCTCATGTCACCGTATTGGGCTATCCAATTGTTATATGCCTTGCGTAATTCTTGTAATTTGCTTTGGTATCGAGGCAGTTTTACTAAATTTTTTAATTGATGTGGGTCGCTTTTAATATCATAGAGCTCTTCGGGGGGTTTGGTTTCAAACCAACGCATTTGAGTAGCGGTAAGCTTACCCAACTCGTTGAGGGTCATAATAGCCGCCATTGAAGTTTGTTGCAAACGAAACTTAATAGGCTGATAATAAGGCTTTTCAGGCATATAATTACGGAGGTACTGATATCGTCCGTCATGTACCGAGCGCACTCGGTCATATTCCGAATCCATGCGATCACGAGCGGCAAATATGTACTTGCGAGGGGTTTTGGCCTGTTGCGCCCCCAAAAATGCCTGGCCGTGCATATACTTAGGCACAGGCACATTGGCTAATGACAATACAGTTGGGCCTAAGTCCATCAGGCTTACCTTTTGCGGGTTGATCTTCCCTGCATTTCGTTTGTCTGGAAACCGCACAATCAAGGGTACTCGCAGGCCCCTGTCGGTAATTTCACGCTTCACGTATGGAAGTCCGTCGCCATGGTCGCTCCAAAAAAACACAATGGTGTTGTTAAGTAGGCCGTCTTCTTTCAACTGTTTCAAGAGTTCGCCAGCTTGTTCGTCCATTGTCATTACATTGGATAAATGACGAGCAATGTCGTCTCGAACTGCTGGTACATCAGGATAGTAAGGTGGCACAACTACATCTTGCGGATTGACTAACATGGGTTCTTTGGCTCGAGCCCAAACTTGAGACTCATGCGTAACCATCAAATTAAATACAGAGAAAAAGGGCTTACCAGCAGGACGATTGCGCCAGTGGGCTTTTCGGCTACTTTCGTCCCAAGCTGTTACGGGGGCTTCAAACTGATAATCTTGTTTTTCGTTGTTGGTGCAATAGTAGCCTGCTTGCCGCAAATACTCCGAAAAACACTTCACTTGATTAGGCAACACAGCAGAATATGCCACAAAATCAGGTGGGTAGGCATCTTTTAGCAATGCCGAAGGCATCAAGGTTCTCATGTGCTGTGTACCTATGGCCGCTTGGTACATACCCGTAATAATGGTTGAGCGACTTGGCGCACAAACTCCTGCACACGCAAATGCATTGGTGTAGCGGATTCCGTCTGCCGCCAGTCGGTCAAGATGAGGTGTTTTGGCTATTTTTTCGCCATAACAACTCAAATGTGGACTCATGTCTTCACACGAAATCCAGAGAATATTAGGGCGATTATCGGGCGTGATTTTATCAGAAGATACAAAAACAAGCGGAATCAGTAAGAGTAATAGTTTTTTCATACGCTTCACAAACAGAACGAATTAAAGCCTTACCAACATAGATTGTCAGTGGAGACACTGACAATGGCAATGAGCTTCAGAAGTACAGACTTTGTTATTTTCTGAACGGTCAGACCTGCGGTGCAGACCGTGTTATTTTTTAATGAAGTTAGTCTAAAAACTGCTTCAAATAATTTCGACTGGTCAAAATGGCTGCATGAACATCTTGCAATGAACCTTCGTAGGCTTTGTCTTCTACCTCTATACAAACAGGCCCACGATAGCGCACATCAGTTAGTGCTGCAAAAAACGCTCGCCAGTTTACATCGCCCAAGCCAGGGAGTTTGGGGCTATGATATTCGAGCGGATTGGCCATCGTACCCACTCTATTGAGTTTGTCTCGATACACCTTGGCATCTTTGAGGTGAATATGGTGCAAACGCTCCTTGTAGTCATAAATCGGGCGGACTTCGTCCATCAATTGCCAAACTAAATGCGAAGGGTCATAGTTTAATCCCAAAATCGGTGAGGGAATTATTTCAAACATCCTGTCCCAGATGGCCGGTGTAGTCGCTAAGTTCTTCCCACCGGGCCACTCGTCATTAGTAAACCACATGGGGCAATTTTCAATGCCAATCTTCACGTTGTATTCTTCAGCAACCTTCACAATAGGCTTCCATGTTTTCTCAAACAGCTTCAAGTTTTCGGTTACATTTAGCGACGGGTTCCTTCCAATAAAAGTGTTCATGACGGGAATCCCTAACTTAGCCGATGCCCTGATTATTTTCTTGATATGCTCTACATAATACTCCGCTTTTACGGGGTCAGGGTCAAGTGGGTTGGGATAGTAGCCCAATCCCGAAATATACACTTTGTATTGATGCAAATAACCCTTGATATAGCTAATGGCCGACTCATCAAGCGAATCAACATCAATGTGCGACACCCCCGCATATCGACGGTTATCAGCACCGTCACGAGGCCAACACATTACTTCTACACACTTAAACTGGTGCTCGTGAGCGAATTTGATGACATTCTCCAAGTCATAATCCGCCAAGATGGCACTAACAAATCCTAAATCAAGCATGGTTTTGTTGTTTTTTATGGTCGGTGGTTCCCCACCGACCTATCTATTTAGACCGTCACCCAAGCCTGCTTGCGATGGCTTTCAATGATTTTTTCACAAATTAACAATTCTCTTAAACCGTCTGCAAATGTAGGGAAGGTTGGTTTTTCGGGCTGCTTGCCTGCTCGCACGGCGGCGTAAACTTCTTTGAACATTTGTTTTGAAGTGTCAGGGAAACCTTCGTTGTGACCTCCTGGAAACGAAATAACCGATGACGCTTCACGATGGAACAAAGACGGGTCACGCATGAGTTGTTGGTTGGCACTATCTCGTTGGCCAATCCACAGGTTATTAGGCGACTCGCTGCACCAATGGAAGGTTTCTTTTGAGCCAGAGAACTCCAAATCCACTCGGTTTTTACGCCCAGCCGATACTTGGCTCACACTCACCACACCTTTTGCGCCATTATCAAAACGCAACAGTACTGAAGCGAAGTCTTCGGTAGTAATCGGAACCTCCTGATAATCTTCGGGTTGTAGCATTTTACCCGAGTATGTTTCAATGGCTTTGAGTGGTTTTTTGCGGGTTTTATGCACCGTGTTGAAGTCTGCCATTACTTGCATAATCTTGTTGCCCGAAATGTACTCAATCAAGTCCATCAGGTGGCTACCAATGTCGGCAATGGCTCGGCTATCACCCGATTTGTCGGGTTCGAGTCGCCAGTTGTAATCTGTTTGATGAAAAAGCCAGTCTTGCAGGTAACTGCCAATGATAGAATACAATTCACCTAATTCGCCTTTTTCACGCATTACTTTCATTTGGCGAACAATGGGGTAATACCTTAAGTTGAAGTGAACGGCATTGACCAAACCTGTTTTGGCGGCTAATTCAACCAATTCTTCGGCCTCGGCTATGCTGGTGGCGAGTGGTTTTTCACAAACTACATGCTTACCAGCCAACAGTGCCTTTTTGGCTTGCTCAAAGTGCAAATTATTTGGCGTACACACATGCACCACTTGCACCGACTCGTCAGCAATGAGGTCATCGTACGAAAGATATGCTTTGGGAATACCCAGCTGCTCCGCTTTGAGTTCGGCTTCGCCCGGTACGGGGTGAAAAATACTCACTACTTCGATGTTTGGGTTACGCCGTAGGGCTTCAATGTGAGCTGGGCCAATAAAGCCAACGCCTGCAACGGCTACTTTGATTGTACTCATGGTTTTGAGGTAATTAGATTGGGGTGAAACAGAGCGGTGAAGGTAAATAATTATCGGCAAAAAGCAAGCATTGCGTTAATTTAAAAACGTGTCAGTTATCAAATCAAACTGTTGAAAATCAAACGATTAACACATCAAAAATTACATTTTCTTGCTACTTAATTATTTGGTTATTAGTCATCGAATTGCTTGATAATCTACTACCTGAAGGACGTGGCAAGTCTTGGATTTATGCTATTACTGCTCAGTATCAACCTTAAAACTATACCCATGCTTGACAAATCCCAATGATTCATAAAAGGCATGGGCATCGTGCCGACGAAGATTGCTTGACAAGGCCATTTTGTAGCACCCAGCTTCGGTAGCTTTTGCCAAGGCAAAACGCATCATTTGCTTACCAATACCCTGTCCTTGGTGGTTGGGCAATACTGCTACGTCTTCTACTACGGCAGAGGGTGTGCCAATATGCCCGAGGTTGTCCATAATGAGTAAAGCAAATGTTCCTACCATTTCTACTTCATTTTCAGCCACATATACTTTATAATTGGGGTAGCTACCCATTTTATTAAATATCTGCTTGGCTTCATCAAGGGTTAATACCGCTTTGTCTTCGAGTGCATGCAGGTACAAGTTCAAAATCTGAGGCAAATCTGCTGTGTTTGCTTCACGAATGCGTAGGTTCATACTGAAAAGTATTACATTTGCCCCAAATTCACCAATCCTATCATTAAAAACAAGGACATGGCTTATAATCTTTTACAAGGCAAACGGGGTATTATTACCGGTGCTTTAGACTCAAATTCCATCGCTTGGAAAGTAGCCCTTCGTTGCAAAGAAGAAGGTGCTTCGTTTGTACTCTCCAACGCTCCCATTGCCATGCGCTTGGGCGCCATTAAGCAATTGGCCGAAACCTGCCAAGCCGAAATCATCCCTGCCGATGCTACCGATGTGGCTAATTTGGAAAACCTTTACACCAAAGCACAAGAAACACTGGGTGGCAAAATAGACTTTGTGTTGCACTCAATTGGCATGAGTACCAACATCCGCAAGGGCCGCCCATACAGCGACCTAAACTACGATTGGTTTATGCAGAGCCTCGACGTGTCAGCGTTATCGTTCCACAAAATGATGCAAGTGGGGCAAAAATTAGACGCTTTTAGTGAAGGCGGCTCTATTGTGGCTCTCAGCTATATAGCCGCACAGCGTTCGTTTACAGACTATACCGACATGGCCCAAGCCAAAGCCATGCTTGAGTCCATTGCTCGCAGTTATGGGTATCATTTGGGCAAGAGCAAAGGCGTGCGAGTCAACACCGTGTCGCAGTCGCCTACCAAAACAACGGCAGGCACAGGCATTAGCGGCTTCGATGCGTTTTTTGAATATGCTCAAAAAATGTCGCCACTCGGCAATGCCAGCGCCGAAGAGTGCGCCGACTATGTGGTTACGTTATTCTCTGACCTCACTCGCAAAGTAACCATGCAAAATCTTTTCCATGACGGAGGGTTCTCTTCAACAGGCATTTCAGAAGAAATTGTAGATATGATTATTCCAAAATAAGCACAACAGGCCATACCTGTGGTGCAGACCCTTAAAATTGGGGGTCAATCAAACCCGTGAAGTTTTTGAAACCTCACGGGTTTTTAATTGGTATCTCTGCTTCTACTCAATTATCCCCGTAATCCTCACCTCGGTACGACGGTTTTGCTGATGCTCTGGTTCTGAACACTTTACGCCGTCTCTACACCGATTCACCAACTTACTTTCGCCATAGCCTTTGGCAGTAATTCGCTGCTGCGGAATACCATGCTCAATAATATACGCCACCGCTGCATCGGCCCTGCGCTGTGAGAGTTGCCTATTATATTCTGTACTCGAGCGGCAGTCGGTATGTGAACCAAGTTCTACGGTAATGGCCGGGTTATCATTCAGAATAGTCACCAATTTATCCAACTCCTTGGCCGCATCAGGGCGAATATACGATTGATTATAGTCGTAATAAATATTCTCAATTTTGAATACTTGGTCTATTTGTAGGCGAGTTAAGGGCATTTCAGTCTCAATTCGGGCATCATAATCGCCACTCATTCTCAACACATTGAGCAAGTTCATACCCGATATACAATAGCGTTTGGCGGCATCTTTTTGATAACATGCTGCATCAAAAGTAGCACGGCGGTTGAGGTAGCCATTTTTAAGAATCAATATTTCGTAGGTATTGCATTTATCAATAGTAAATGTAGCATGACTGGCAATGGCCATGGCAGAGTCCACCTTGCCCGAAGCCACGTTGATGAGCTTCACTTTCACTCGGTTGAGGTCTTCGTAGGTTTCTCGGTCATGGATCCAAATGTCCAATTCGTACTTACGAGTAAGGTCGTCGCCTTCCTTTTGGGCAAAACCTCTAAACGCCACCAACAAACAACAAATCAGTATAAATTTCATCATTATCAGACAGATTAGAACGTGCCACGAAGTTAAGCGATTTTGTTGGTAACGAACAATCGGCAACCAATTGTCGTTCGTTCGACGAAGCGTATTAACTTTGTAGTCTAATATTCAGCCACATCATCCATGCAATACGACATCATTGTGATCGGCGGAGGCATTGTAGGGCTTGCTACAGCCCTGCAAGTGAAACAACAACGCCCTCAGCTCAAAGTACTTGTCTTAGAAAAAGAAACCGAATTGGCCAAGCATCAAACGGGCAACAATTCGGGCGTAATACACTCTGGCCTTTATTACAAACCTGGCTCGCTTAAAGCCACCAACTGCATCAACGGCTATCAATTGCTTCTTGATTTTTGCGAACAAGAGGGTGTTCCTTACGAGCTGTGTGGCAAAATTGTAGTGGCTACCAAGCCCGAGCAAGTACCCCTACTCAATAACTTGTACGACCGAGGCATTCAGAATGGACTTGACAAAATCAAGAAGATAAGTCTTGCCGAAATGAAAGAAATTGAACCGCACGTAGTAGGCGTTGAGGGTATCTCCGTACCTTATACTGGCATTGTGGACTACAAAGTTGTGTCAGAAAAGTATGGTGAAAAGCTACAAAGAATAGGCGGCGAAATCCGCATGGGTGAGCAAGTGAAAGGTGTTACTAAAGGCAATAGCCTATGTATAGTCAAAACACAGAGTAATGTCTATGAAACCAAATTAGTGGTGAATTGTGCGGGGCTTTATTCAGACAAAGTTGCCCAAATGACCCAAGACAAACCCATTAACTTACGAATTGTGCCGTTTCGGGGCGAATACTACAAGATTAAGCCCGAAAAACATTATTTAGTAAAGCACTTGATTTACCCCGTACCTGACCCTAATTTTCCGTTTTTGGGTGTACACTTTACTCGCATGATGCGAGGTGGCATTGAGGCTGGCCCCAATGCAGTATTAGCTTTTGGACGAGAAAGCTACCGAAAGTCTGACATCAACGCCAAGGAACTTTGGGAAACATTGAGTTGGCCAGGTTTTCAGAAAGTAGCCACCAAATACTGGGAAACGGGTTTGGGCGAAATGTATCGTAGTTTTTCAAAAGCAGCCTTTACCAAAGCCTTGCAAGAACTCATCCCCGAAATTGAAGAAAACGACCTCATGGAAGGCGGCGCAGGCGTACGTGCCCAAGCCTGTGACCGAGACGGTGGTTTGTTAGATGATTTTGCCATTCTGGAAGACGAAAAAGTGATCAATGTTTGTAATGCCCCCTCGCCAGCGGCCACATC
>JBGAVQ010000440.1:0-2538 GCA_044228045.1 Spirosomataceae bacterium | reverse complement strand
AATTAGTTGTAAAAATGACCCTGATATTTACCCAGCAAAGTTTAGCAAAACCCCAGATTATGCTTGGGTCTTTCCAGATGAGCAGGTCAAAATGATTACCATCAATGTGGGGCAAGAAAACTGGAATAAAATTCAAAAAGACATGGAATGGCGCACCGCCCGCAAGTTTGGGAGCGCTACCACCATCCCAGGCGTAACTCCCCCAGTTGGTGTGCCCTTAGACGCTGTATATGGTGACCCCATTTTTGTACAGGCAGAAGTTAAACAAGGCGAAAATACGTGGAGTAAGGTAGGATTTAGGCTAAAAGGAAATGCCTCACTCAATGGGTCTTGGCGGAGTGGTATCTACAAATTACCTTTTAAGTTAAAATTTGACGAATGGGAAGACCAATTTCCAGACATCAAAAATCAGCGTTTTTATGGTTTTAAAGAACTTTCGTTTGCCCCAAGCTATGGCGATGACTCTTTCTTGAAAGAAAAACTACTCACTCAGCTTTTTCGCAACAACGGTGTAATGGCCTGCAAAGTAGCCTATTACAAAGTTTACATTGATTTTGGACAAGGCGTAAAATACTGCGGCATTTATCAGGCTATTGAGACTGTGGAGGAACACATGGTAGAGGTACAGAGCGGAAAAAAAGTAGGTAATGTCTATAAGCCAGAGTCTAACTTCCAACAGTTTTTGACTAATCAATTTGAAAAACAAAACAATCAAACCTTAGCCGATTACTCGGATGTAAAGCAACTGATAAGTATTCTCAATAGCCCTTTGCGGGTGAGTGACAATGCTCGATGGAAGAAAGAGCTGGAAACGATATTTGATGTCAAAGAGTTTTTGAGGTATTTGGCCGTAAACAATACGGTTGGTAATTGGGATTCTTACGGAGTTCTTGCTCACAATTGTTTCTTGACCAATACTGACGGAGTCTTGCATTGGATTCCGTACGACCTCAACCTTTCTTTTCAGATGCGGGGCGGTTCAAACAATTCGAGGTTTGCATTAACGATGGACATGAAAGAAGTAACCAATCAATGGCCTTTGATAAGGTATATTGTAGATGATCCCGAGTATTTTGCCTATTACAAATCAGCGGTGAAGGAGTTCATTCAGAAACATTTTAATCCTACAACGATGGGGGCTTATATCCAAAAACATAAAGCGATTTTACAACCCAACTTTGTAGGAACGGAAGTAGAAACACCACCATATACCCATTTGAGAAGTCCTCAAAATTTTGAAGCAGCCATAACAGCTTTGGAGAAATACATCAATGAAAGGTATCAAGTAGCCCTTGCCTTTTAAATAATGTAGTTGATGTAGATTAGTCTGACCACAGATTTGACTCAAAAATAAATTAGTCTGACCGCAGGTCTGACTCGAAATTGAAATATAGTTATGAAGCAAAAAATAATCCTTTTTTGTGCGATAATTACCCTCCAAGCTCACGCTCAAATCCGACTTCCTAAACTGATTTCGGACAACATGGTGTTGCAACGAGATCAACCCATCAAAATCTGGGGATGGGCTTCGCCAAAGGAGAAAATTGAACTCAGCTTCAATAAAAAGAAATATAAAACAACCACCTCAGATGATGGAAAATGGGAGCTGATGCTTCCATCGCAGCCTGCGGGTACGGGTCACGAATTTTTACTAAAAGGCCAGAATGATGTTACCATCAAAAACATAGCATTTGGCGATGTGTTTTTGTGTATTGGGCAATCCAATATGGTGCATCAAATGGACATCCATAATATCACCTATGCCAAAGACATCGAAACGGCCAATTATCCCGAAATCAGGCATTTATTTATCCCCACTCGGACAAATTTAGTAGGAAAACAAAACGATTTCAGCGATGCTGTGGCTTGGAAATCAGCCAATCCGAAAGATGTGGGGCGGTTTTCGGCGGTTGCCTATTTTTTTGCCCGAAATATTTATGAAAAATATAAAGTCCCTATCGGACTCATAAATGCCAGTGTAGGTGGCACACCCATTGAAGCATGGATTTCGGAATCGGGTTTTCAGAATTTCCCTGAATTAGTTAAGACTATTGCCAAGAATAAAGACACGGCTTCGGTCAATCGTGCCAATCGCCCCAATTTCACAAATGCAGCCCCAAGAAATGTACCTATTGATTTGGGAATGACCGAAAAATGGTTTTTGCCCGATTCAAAATCGCAACATTGGCGACCCATCAATATCCCAGGCTATTGGGAAGACCAAGGCTTGAAGGATTTGAATGGTGCGGTTTGGTACAAGAAAGAAATCAATATTCCCAAAAATATGACCGAAACGACTGCCAAAATACACTTGGGCAGGATTGTGGATGCCGATGAATTGTACATCAACGGAGCGAAAGTGGCACAAACTACGTATCAATATCCACAACGGCGTTATAACTTACAGCAGGGGATTTTGAAAGAAGGTAAAAATTTATTTGTCATCAAGGTAAGCAATACGGCTGGCAAAGGTGGTTTTGTTCCTGATAAACCTTACATGATTGAGGCAAATGGCCAAACACTCGACCTAAAAGGCAC
>JBGAVQ010000079.1:0-20879 GCA_044228045.1 Spirosomataceae bacterium | reverse complement strand
TTAAGTGAGCATTCCTATTTGACACCGTGTTTTCACTGCTGACTTATGAAGCCATCCTGTTGAAGAAGATTTATTTTTTTAATCTACTAATTTGGTAGAATTGATAGATTTACTTACCTTTGCAATAATTATAGAATTCCAAACGCCTAATTTGCTTTATTGCGTGAAAGAGTATTCAAGAACTGACACCGAAGTAGTAGCACCCACGCCTGTTGCCGTGAGTGCCTTACCCTCAGCAAAAGCCAATTATCGAACATTGCTGCTCAAGGCCATTACGGCCTTGGGTTGGATGGTAGCGGGGCATATTCTGTTTAGTTTATTGCCTTATGAATGGCTGGGGGAGCAAGTCTTAACGGCTTGGCAAAGCCTTGACTATCAGATTCTTATTTTTATGGCAGGGGGCTTTGTTGCCCAAATGATTGATGGGGCATTAGGCATGGCTTATGGCGTAAGTGCCACTACATTCTTGATGAGTTTTGGCATTAGTCCGGCAGCAGCAAGTGCCAGTGTACACGCCTCTGAGATTTTTACAAGTGGTGTTTCTGGACTTTCTCACTTGAAATTTGGCAATGTCAACAAAAAATTATTTCGGCATTTGTTACTTCCTGGTGTAATAGGCTCTATTATAGGGGCTTATGTGCTATCTTCGCTTGAAGATTATACCTCATATATTAAGCCAATTGTGGCGGTTTATACCTTGTATTTGGGTGTTAGAATCATTATCAAAACGTGGACAAAAAATATTAAACGCAAACCCATCAAAAACCTTGGCGTATTGGCTTGGCTCGGTGGTTGTTTAGATGCCATCGGTGGAGGCGGCTGGGGCCCTATTGTTAGTTCTACACTCATTGCCAACGGGCGCAACCCCATTTATACCATTGGGTCAGTTAACTTAGCAGAATTCTTTGTGTCTTTAGCGAGTTCTATCACCTTTATTATGTTCTTGGGCTTTTCGCACTGGCAAGTCATCTTAGGCTTGATTCTTGGAGGCACCATAGCTGCACCTTTTGCAGCATTATTGGTGCGTAAAATACCAATCCGCCCAATGTTTATTTTTGTCGGTACAGTCGTTATTATTGTGAGCCTACGAATTATTGTAAAGGCTTTGTGGTAAAATTGGATTCTGATCAATGATGTAGCTTGATGCCTTGTCATCTGCTGCTGCGGCACAGCCTTCTTCCCCCTTTCCATTCCACACACAAGGGGGCTAACTACAAAACTGATATTCTACCTGTTGTAAACTGCAACTCAACCTTCTCCGTCACCTACCCCATCGGCAATGTCGAAGCAGAGTGAGGCCGCTCCTTGCAACCCGGCATCATTGCCAAGTGTTGCCCTTGTAATAGTCAGACTGTCAAGGTAATACGGGGTAAGCCAGTAGTTGAGTTGCTTCATTATGGCAGGCATAATATAGTCAAATGAAGCCGAAAGCCCACCGCCAATCAAGATGAGTTTAATGTCTAATATTCGAATCAAACTCACCAAGGCATCACCCAGCATTTCGCCCACATTCTCAAATATTTTTAGTGCTAATTCGTCGCCCTCGGCAGCGGCAGCGACTAAGCCCGTGGTCGAAATGGTGCCATCTGCTGGCAGTTGAGATTCGCCTTTGTAAGTACGGCTCATCTCGTTGGCCATGTCTAAGAGTTCGTTCTTGCCAATATTTCGTTCCAAAACTTTTCCATTGCGAGAAGGCACATGACCAGGCTCCATGGCGTTGCCGTCGCCACCTACAAACACCCGGCGGTTGATGATAGCAGCCCCACCAACGCCTGTGCCGAGTGTGATAAAAATATAATTTTCGTCAATTTTTTCTTTACCAAAATAAAACTCACCCAAAGCGGCGGCATTGGCATCGTTTTCCAAGAAAAACTTTACACCTTGAAACCGTTCTTCTAAAATGGGTTTAAGCTCTAACCCGTTGATTTCGGGAATTGCTGTAATTTCGGCTAAGGCGCTTCGGTCTCTACTCAATGTACCCGGTACGCCAATACCTACTTTTTTGATGTGCTTGTTGTCTGCCAGTTGTACGGCAATGGCATCACCCAATCGTTCGGCAAAATGCCCCGACTGCCTCCAACTTACGGTATCGTGGCTATAAAAGTTAGTGATTTGGCCACTTTTAGCATCTACAACGCCCATTTTTACGTTAGTGCCGCCTACGTCTATGCCTAAATATTGAATTGCCATTGCTGTGGTGTTGGGTTTAGGTTTTGTGTTGGGCGAAAATAGGAATAAAAAAAATAATAATCTGAAAATTTGAAAACAGTGCGCCTTAGCTATATGCTAATTTGAAGGTAATGTGCTGAAAAATAAGTAGTTGCACGAATAAAAATTGTCGTTTTGTTATGATTTTCTTTGTTTAATAACAGCATAATGTATAAAGGATTTTATGAATAAAAATATCAAATTTTCAAATACACACATTTTCAAACTCCTTAGCTAACCAAAGTTGTTGGGTTCGAGATTTTTTTTTAGGTTTGGCTTTCTGAGTAACTAAACCGATTTAAAAAATGAAAAAACAAATTGCGCTAATGGCAGTTATTGGTTTGATGACTGCTTGTAGTAGTCCCAAATCTGGTGAACAGGCCCAAACAGACTCAACCACTACTGATGCCACCGAAGCCACCGATTCTACCCTCAATAAACTAAGTAATGAGGAGCAAACGGCTGGTTATCAGTTGCTTTTTAATGGAAAAGATTATTCAGGCTGGCATTGCTTTCATCGTGATACCGTTGGCTGGAAAGTCGAAAACGGTATTATGCATACCAAGGGTGGTAATGGAGATTTGGTGTCAGATGCCGAGTATGAAAACTTTGAACTGGCTTTTGACTGGAAAGTTGGAAAAGCTGGTAACTCTGGGGTAATTTACATGGTGCAAGACGACCCCAACATCAAGGAAACCTATTATACAGGTGTTGAATATCAGGTAATTGACCACGACAACTGGCCCGATAAGCTCAACGATGTACAAAAAGCTGGTGCAGTTTATGACTTGTACGCCCCAAGTAAACTTGTCAATAAGCCCGTAGGAGAATGGAACACAGGTAAAATCATCTCTAACAAAGGGCATATTGAACACTACCTCAACGGCGAAAAAGTGGCAGAATACGATTGGAATTCAGCCGATTACAAACAACGATTTGCCAAGAGTAAGTTTAAAGATTGGCCGTTTGCCAAAAAACTAAAAGGACATATTGCCTTGCAAGACCACGGCCAAGAGGTGTGGTATCGTAATGTAAAGGTAAAAACTTTGTAATATGAGTTTTTCAAGGTTTGTGCTTGGGTGCAGACCTTGAAACCCATTCAGCATAAATTTTGTAGCTTAACCCCAAAGCATTTATGAAAGCCTCTATCCTCGATGAACTACACAAGCCGCTTATTATTAGGCAAGTACCTACCCCTGTTCTTGCCGAAAATGGCGTATTAGTGCGCTTAAAGGCCGCTGCACTCAATCATCGAGATGTTTGGATTCAGCGGGGTATGTACCCAGGTTTGCGTTTTCCGGTGCAGTTAGGCTCTGATGGCACTGGTGTGGTTGAGTCAGTAGCAAACGATGTTGATGCTGACTGGATTGGTAAGGAAGTAATCATCAATCCAGGACTCAACTGGGGTGACGATGACCGGTTTTATTCCAAAAATTTCAGAATTCTCGGAATGCCCGACCCAGGTACTTTTGCCGAATACATCAGCATTTCTGCCGAATATTTGGTCGAAAAACCAGCTCATCTTACTTTTGAAGAAGCAGCCGCATTGCCTTTGGCCGGGCTAACGGCATGGCGTTCGCTAATGACCCGTGGACGATTTTCTGCTGGACAAAAAGTGCTAATTACAGGCATTGGTGGTGGGGTAGCTTTGTTTGCATTGCAGTTTGCAGTGGCGGCGGGGGCATCAGAAGTATGGGTCACGTCTGGCTCAGACGATAAAATACAGCAAGCCATTGCCTTGGGAGCTACCGGTGGGGTTAATTACAAAGAACCAAGGTGGGAAAAAGACTTAATGACCAAAGCAGGGCTATTTGACACTGTGATTGATAGTGCTGGCGGCGATGGATTTGCCAAGTTGATAGATGTAACTACGCCAGGTGGAAGCATCGTGTTTTACGGCGGAACATTGGGTAATATCAATGGCATTATTCCTGCCAAGGTGTTTTTTAAGCAACTCAACATCATGGGTTCTACGATGGGTACACCACAAGAATTTAAAGCAATGACTGACTTTGTAGAAAAAAATAAACTAAAACCTGTTGTGGACAAGGTTTATTTGCTCGAAGACGCCGAACTTGCTATGCGTCGAATGGACGCAGGCAAACAATTCGGAAAAGTAGTGCTAAGGATTGGATGATGCATTTGCCGTGAACCTTCTGCCAAAGCCTATTGTTGTTCTTGTGATTAGGTTCGCTACTAACCAGTTCCTCCTTATGAATAAATATCAGGTTTCTATCACGTTTCCGAGTTATCTTGACCAAGACTTCATGTCCAAGATTCCCGTTCATCGTTCTTATATTAGCAAACTGATTCAGAATGAAGTCATTGACTCTTATGCCATTAGCGTAGAGCGCTCAAAAGGCTGGGTGGTCATTAACGCCGAGTCAGAAGCAAAGGTGCATGAATATTTGTCAAAATCACCGCTATATCGGTATTTCAACATTGAGATTGACCAATTGATGGTTTATGACAGCCGAATCTACCGTTTTCCGAAGTTGGTGCTTAATTGAGCCACACAATAGAAATATAGAGGTTAGACAAGAGACTATTTCTATGGGGTATCAAAGTTGAAATTACCAATTAGCTAAGGCCAGCAGGACTTTGGGCAGCTCTTACCTTGCTGATTTGTTGATTGGACTTCTTGACTTATGACTGAAGCAGGAGGTTAGTCAGTGGGAGGGATTTTGACTTGCAGCTTCATGACTTTAAGACTTGCTTGACTACCTCGACTTTCGCAACTTACGACTGTATAAATTTCTTTGTCTTCCGACTTCTTCTGAAAAGAAGCACATCTCTTAGCCGTTTGGTATGGGTATCTCCCAGCAAGTCTTCTACATCTGAAAGCTCAATAGTGAGGGCTTCAATCGAAATGGTAATTTCATAAACCGAAATAGCAAGTGCAGCTGCTTGTAAAAGAAGAGCTAATCCAAAAAGCCAACCTGCCACGGTTTGCATTTCGAGGTAAATGAAAATCATACACAAAATGCTAAGAAACAGGCTCATTACACCCAAAAACTGCATATTCCGAACAAGCCTTACCCGAAACCGAAGGTTTTTTAATTGCTCTACCAATAGTGCAGAGGGTTCTTTAAGATAGTCGGCGTGGAGGTCTCGGATGAGCTTGGCAATAGCCATAAAGCGATTACTAAAACCCAGCATCAGCAACGATGCCGTAGAGAACAAAAGAGCTGGGGTACTAAGGGTAAGTTCCATAAGTAATTACCATTCTACTTGTGCAAGATTTTGACTCATTTTGGTGGCATTTGTTTCTTGCTCTACCACCTTGCTGATGGTTTGCATTACTTCAAAAAACACGGCTAATTTTTCCTCATTGACTTGACCATATACGTTGTTATTAAAATCAAGTACCCCTCGGCGAGCAAGGTCTCTTTTGCGCTTGCCTTCATCGGTCAAAAACACATTCACAATGCGCTTGTCGTTGTCGTCGGCAATTCGCCTAATCCAGCCCTTTTCTTCTAAGGCTTTGAGCATACGAGTAAGCGAACGAGGCTCCAAACCCAAGGCAGGAGCTATTTTGGTGGCAGGAGTGCCATTTTTATCAATGTTGAGCAGTACATACCCAATAGCCATCGTCATATCAAACTGAGCAGCGTAGGCGTTGTACATTCGGCTGATGGCGTGCCAGCCCGTTTTTATATGGAAATCAACGGTCTTATCGGCTTTCATACGGGTGTTTTGATAGAACAAACGTTCTGAAGGTGGTTAAAAATTATGCAAAGCATAACAAAAGTACACCAAAGCAATTTGTTATGCAAGCATAATAAAAGCCGAAAGTCAGCAGTGACAAGTAGTAATTGTAGTAAATGGCTGATTTTGAGCGAATTACTCCATCCTGTTAGCGTCAATCAGCTTGAAAAAAGCCTCAGAGTAATGCTCAGAAACCGGGATTTGTGCATTACCAATCTTGATTTTAAGATTGCGAATAGACTCTACTTTGTCTAACGACACAATGAATGATTTGTGCACACGTATAAATTGGTCAGAAGGCAAGGTTTCTTCCATTGCCTTCATGGTTAGGCGAGTAATAACCGGACGAGTGGCAGTAGTAAGATGAATCTTCACGTAGTCTTTGAGTCCTTCAACGTAGGTAATTTCGGGCAAGCGTACTTTCACAAGTGAGTAGTCGGCATTCACAAAAAGATACTCGTTGTTTGTTAGAGTAGGCTGCACTCCTGGCTGGCGAAACTTCAAAAACTCGTTGACTTTGTTGACAGCTTTCAAGAAACGATCAAACGACACTGGTTTGAGCAGGTAGTCCACTACGTCGAGGTTAAAACCCTCTACGGCGTATTCTTCATATGCCGTAATAAAAATAACGAGTGGTTTGTTTTGCTCAGGCAGGCTGTGTACAAACTGCGTACCCGTTAGGCCAGGCATCTGAATATCCAGAAACACCAAGTCAATCTGCTCGGTTTGTAGTACTTCAATGGCCTCAAACGCATTGCGGCAGGTTTTTACAAGTTGCAAAAAAGGCACTTGCCTGATGTTGTCTTCGAGCAAGTCGAGGGCAAGAGGCTCGTCGTCTACAGCAATACATTTAATCATAGCAGTACATTGTTAGAGGGCAACATCGAAACCCGTCCGTGGCAACAATAAATTGTTGTGATATATTTGATCATCAATAAGCCAACGTTAAGCTACTCGTTTCAGTTCAGCAGCCAGTTCAATAGGAGCCTGTTTGAACCGTAGCTTTAGTTCAATCGTAAACCATCCATCCGTGTTGATGGTTGTAAGTTGGTGAGAATCAGGGTACAAAAGGCTCAGGCGACGCTGCACGTTGGCCAAGCCAATACCCGAACTCTTGTCTTTGATTTCTCGAAACTGCGTATTTATTTTGTTAGAAACCCTAAAAATAAAATCGTCGGCATTGGTTTCCAGATGAACATTTATTACCGGATTGGCAATCATGCCTGTGCCGTGTTTAAAGGCATTTTCTACAAAAGGGATCAATAGCATGGGTTCAATGGTTTGGTGCGATATGGGTTCTTCTACCCGAAACGAGGTAGTCACCGAGTCACCAAATCTTAACTTTTGCAAGTCCATATAACTTTGTAGGTATCTAATTTCTTTTTCGAGCGATACTTTTGTTTCATCTGACTCATAGAGCATATAGCGCATTAGATCTGAGAGCCTAATAATCATAGGTTCCATGAGGTCTGATTTTTTGCGAGCCAATGATACTAAGCTATTAAGCACATTAAACATAAAATGCGGGCTAATCTGCGAGCGTAAAAACGAAAGTTCAGATTTGAGTTTCTCATTTTCAAGCTCTTTGGTGCGCTGATGAGCCTGTATGTAGTCGGTAATAACCCGGTAGCTTGTGCTAACAGCATATAGAAAAATAATAGGAAAAAGCGTGTAAATGGTAACTCTAACACTATATCCCATAGGTGCTAATAAGATATTTCGCATAGCAAGGTTAATAGCCAACAAGACTGCAATTACCCCGATTACTGACAAAATATAAATCCATACACCCTTGTTTTTGAGCACTTTAGGGATAAGTAGGTAGGTGTTGAGATAAAAAATGGGAATGTCCAATACATAAAGTAACACAATGTACTCGTCGGGCAAAGGTGGGAGCTTAACTTGGGGGTCGGGGTTATCGGGCTGCCTCAACAGAAAGGGTAACGACACAAAAAATACCCAAAACATGACGTGCAAAACAACTTGCACTGGTTTTGACAGAACGAAGCTACGAATTTTACTTGCCACAGCGGTACTATTTGAAGGTTATACAGAGTGAATTTAAAATTAGTAAATAGATAGACCTTTAAAAATGATAATCGTTTAATCTTTGCAATAATTAGACCAAGGCGTAGTTTTTGGCGATGACAAAATTGTTGGCTAAAACAGCTGAAAAGTAAGCCCAACGTGCATAAAAATTGGAGGATTCTCGCAACATTTGTTACCCTAATCTGGTTAGCTATCACATAACTGTTTATCAACTTCATATCATGCCTAAACTATACACTGCAAGCGTTAAAAATACAAATGGTCGAGAAGGTCAAGTGGTCTCATCAGACGGAATTTTGGATGCAAAAACCGAAAAACCAGTTGAGATGGGTGGCAAAGGTGGTGCTACTAACCCCGAGCAACTTTTTGCAGCGGCCTATTCGGCTTGTTATGGGGGTGCGTTAATTTTTGTAGCGGCCAAGCAGGGTATTACCCTACCCGAGGCAACCTCAACAGATTGCAATGTTTCGTTTAATGTAGGCGATACAGGCGGCCTTTTTTTGTCGGTTGATTTAGTAGTAAATATGCCTGGTATGGATGAAGAAAGAGCTCAAAAACTGGCTCAAACTACACATAATGTATGCCCTTACTCAAAGGCTGTTAAAGGGAATGTTGAGGTGTCTCTTGTTGTAAAGGTCTGATTTAGAGTAGCATACGATATTTATCTTCGATTTCGTCTGGAATCAGCAAAAGTACATTGGCCAATACCAAGGTAATAAGGGTTTTGGACGCTAACCAAAGTGGAATTTTTGCTATTTGGGCTAATATAGCAACCGTAATGGTCTGATTTTCGCCGAGGTACTTCATCAGTACTTCTTCTTTGCGCCCATAACGAAACTGCACGTTTTGGGCTTTGTCTTTCCACTTCAAAATCTGGCGAACTTCTTTGCTGGCTTGAATAGACTTGTCTTGAAGGCGGATATAGGCTTTTTTCTGCTCGCTATCGGGGTCAGTTAGCACATAATGAGGCTTCTCAATGCTTTTCGGAATACGAAATACCAACACTTCTCTGTCGTTTGACACCGAAATACGCTCCAAGCGATAGTTGATTTTGGGTGTGCAGAATTTGTCAATAGCCCTCACAAGGATGTATTCTTCCTCGTCCACAAATTTCAACCCCGGAATACTCTTGTCGTCGCTTACGCCAACGAGCAAAATGCCGCCATTGCTATTGGCAAAGGCCACTACTTCCCGAATAATTTTTTCAGGATGATTGGCTTTGAGTTTAAACTCCAAACTCTCACTTTCGCCTCTTCGTACTAATTCTTTGAGGGCTTTGAGGTCCATCCCCGACCGAACGCTTCGTGTGGCAGTTTTTTCCACCATTCCTACCAAACCGTCTTTCATCGCTGTAAGTGAGCAGGTTTGTCAAAGATAAAAATTCTCTTACGTGATAACCATAAATTCATCAAAAATATTTCAACAACCCCCGATATTATGCGTAATTTGTGTCGGACAGTACTATTTTTAGTTTTTTTATTTTTACGCACCATAAGGTTCAGGCAACCCTGCAATCATTGGGGGCATTTTGTAAGCCTTATGAGCAAATACACAACGTTTACCATTAAATAAAATGCTTCGTCAACAAGCCTTATCGCAACTTCATACACAACAATTTGACCTTTGCATCATTGGTGGCGGTGCCACTGGAGCAGGCTGTGCGCTTGATGCCGCCCTTCGGGGGTTATCAGTAGCACTTATCGAAAAAAACGATTTCGCCTCGGCTACATCGAGCCGCTCAACCAAGTTGGTGCATGGAGGTGTGCGGTATCTGGAGCAAGCGTTTAAAAAGTTAGACTGGGAGCAGTTTCAGATGGTGCGCAAGGGCCTTCATGAGCGAGCCTATATGCTCCAAAATGCACCTCATTTATCGCATCCTTTGGCTTTGCTTACGCCAAGTTCTAAGGGTTTTGACACCTTGTATTATGGTGCTGGCCTAAAAATGTATGACTGGATTGCAGGCGACGACAACCTCGAGTCGAGTGAATGGCTTTCAAAAGAAGAAGCCTTGCAGCGTATTCCAACCCTTAAAACCGAAGACCTTCATAGTGCTGTTTTGTACTACGACGGACAGTTTGACGATGCCCGCTACAACCTTGCCTTGGTCAAAACCGCTGTGGAGAAGGGCTGTACAGCACTCAATTATGCCGAAATTATGAGCTTTGGGTATGATGAGAACGGTAAAATTGCTGTTACAACAATAAAGGATGTGTTTACAGGTGAGGAGTTTGAGGTGAAGGCTACTGTTTTTGTGAATGCTACCGGGATTTTTTCGGATAATCTTCGCCTCATGGCTAATCCGCAAGCCCCTGCTCGTATGCGAGTGAGCAAGGGGGTACACATTGTGTTACCTAACGAACTATTAAAAAGCGATACGGCTATTTTGGTACCCAAAACTGACGACGGACGGGTTATTTTTATTATACCATGGCAGGGTGAATTGTTGGTAGGAACAACCGATACCGAAGATCAATTATCTGATAAAGAGCCTATTCTGTTGTCAGAAGAGGTAGATTACCTGCTCGAATACGTGAATCGGTATTTAGAAAAGCCCGTAACGAAAGCGCAGGTAAAAAGTGGTTTTGGAGGCCTGCGTCCTCTGTTGCAGGCTAACCCCGATGCCGACACCAAGGCACTTGTGCGTGACCATGAGGTAGAAATTGACGAAAAGTCGGGCTTAATCAGCATCATGGGTGGTAAGTGGACTACCTACCGAGCCATGGCAATGGACACGATTGATGCCGTTTATGGCCAAATGGGTAAACCAATAGTAGAATGTACTACCGAAAGGCAAGCACTTTATGGAGCAGAAGGGTATTCGCCTGAGTTGTGGAAAATTTTGCAAGCTACTTATCATTTGCCCGAAAAGATATGTCAGCATCTTTGCCAAAAGTATGGAGCCGAAGCCTTCAAAGTAGCTGAATTGGGTAGGGAAAATGCTGATTTGCAGCAGGTTTTGGTAGAAGGATATTCATATATTGCGGCTGAGGTAGTCTATGCCGTGCAAACCGAAATGGCTTGTACCTTGCGAGACGTATTAGCCAGACGCTTAGGTTTAGAACTACTTGACTGGCAAGCTGCCGAAAATGCAGCACCCACAGTAGCCAAATGGATGGGAGAGGTATTGGACTGGACTGCCGCCCAAAGCACCCAAGCTACGGCGCAGTATGTAGCATTAGTCCAGCATTTTAGAAAATCAGCAGGGTTGTAGTTGACAAAAAAGCCCCAACTAATTAGCTGGGGCGTTGTGTTAGAAATTTGTGGGCAAACTCCCAATCAATACTCGTCTTCGTTGAAGAAAAAGTCATCTTTGGTTGGGTAATCAGGCCAAATTTCCTCGATGCTCTCATAAGGCTGACCATCGTCTTCAAGTTCTTGTAGGTTTTCGACTACTTCAAGTGGAGCACCCGTACGGATGGCATAGTCAATGAGTTCGTCTTTTGTGGCAGGCCATGGAGCATCTTCCAAATAAGAAGCTAATTCGAGCGTCCAGTACATAGTCCTTTTCTCCTTTCTAAATTACTGATTTTGTACAAGTTATGACCAATTCAAACAGAGGTTTTGAATTTGGGAGTGCAAAAGTAAATGTTTTTTACTCATCTTCACACCCTCTGCTTGAAATCTGTGTGTAATAAACTAATTTTTAGAAAAAAAAGTATTGTTTTTTTAATTTTTTATACCATTTTTTTTTATGCCACAAGTAGAAGTATGCTGCTATTCAATAGCCGACTGTCAAACAGCCCAAACCTGCAATGCAGACCGGGTGGAGCTTTGTGGGGGTAGGTACGAAGGTGGCACCACACCCTCTGCTGGCCTTATTAAGCTGGCTCGCCAATACCTAACACTTGATTTGTACGTGATGATTCGCCCACGTGAAGGAGACTTTTTGTACTCAACAGATGAGTTTGAAGTTATGAAAAACGACATTCGCCTTGCAAAAAGCCTCGATGTAGATGGTGTGGTATTGGGAGTACTACGGGCAGATGGAACAGTAGATGCTGAGCAAATGGCAAGATTATTTGACTTGGCCTATCCACTGCCCATTACGTTTCATCGGGCGTTTGATGTAACTGTTGACCCAATGGAGGCATTAGAAACAATTATCGAAGCTGGCTGTGTGCGTATTCTTACTTCGGGGCAACAAAACCAAGCTATTGCTGGTAAAAGTCTGATTACCAAATTGGTACAGCAAGCCAACAAGCGTATTGAAATCATGGCCGGGAGTGGGGTAAACGCCCTAAATGCCCAAGAATTGATGCACACAGGAGTAAATGCTTTACATTTAACTGGTAAGTCTGCTCGAGACAGTTTGATGCAATTCCGAAATCCAAACCTTTCGATGGGAGGAGTGCCGGGTATTCCTGAATACGAACTGGCCTTTGCCGATGCCGCCAAGATTCGGGATGTGGTGACACTGGCAAAACATTGGATGCCTAAATAGGCAACTACACAATAGACTCAGACCCACCATCTGCTGTAGAAATGCTTTTCAATATACCAACCTCCCTAATGCGAGTTGCTCAAATATGGGGCGTAATGGGTTTATATAAAACCGTTTGATAAGTTTTGTGCTGTCTGTTTCCTTTTATCAAAGATTTTGCTAAACTTCGGGAAACCAATGTTTTACTATGCCTATTCAGGTTTTACTTGCCGACGACCACAAAATTTTTGCAGATAGCCTCAGCCTGTTGCTGTCGAGCCTTGAGGGTGTAGAGGTTGTGGGGCATGTCACCGATGGAAAGCAGGTCTTGACATTTCTGGAAAAGTTTTCTGTTGATTTGGTCTTGTCAGACCTACACATGCCGTATATGAACGGCGTAGAGATGATTTTGCACATTAGACGGCGTTTTCCACACGTACGTGTACTCATGCTCACCATGGCCGAAGACGGGCTGCATATCCGAGAGGCTTTGCAGGCGGGTGTGGCAGGCTATGTACTCAAAAGTGCAGGCCGAGATGAATTAGAAAAAGCCCTGTTTACCGTAGCAGCTGGCGAACGCTATCTAAGTGATGCGGTGCTAAGGGAGCTCTACCGCCAGCCCGAAGCTGCCGACGAAGTTGCTGATGTGTTGACCTCGCTCACAAGCCGAGAGATTGACGTACTCAAACTAATAGCCCAAGAGTACAACAGTAGTCAAATTGCTGATAAACTGTTTGTTAGCCTCAATACGGTGGAAACACACCGTAAAAATTTATTCAAAAAACTCAATGTCAAAAACTCACTTGGGCTTATTAAATTTGCCTTGAAACATGGGTTGGTGGAGTGATAGAATGATAGAGTGATAGAATGAGTGAATGTGAGAGTGAATAATGCAGTAATATCGTGACTTTTAACTTTGAGTAAAAGGAATAATAAACCGAAACATGGTGCCTTCGCCAGGTTCGGAGTGGATTTTGAGTTTGCCAGCCATTTGGTTGGTTCGTTCTTGAATATTGCGCATCCCCATGCCATCAGAGGTGTTGTTTTGGATAAATCCTTTGCCGTTGTCGGTCACAAAAAGTTGAAGCTCTGTGCCTTTGGTAACAAATTCAAAAGAAGCCTCTGTTGCACCAGAGTGTTTTACAATGTTGTTGGCGAGTTCGAGGCAGATGGAGTACAGGTTAAATTCAAGTTCTTTGTTGAGCTTTTGTAAGTGACTGACTACCACCGAAAAATGAATTTTCTGGCTATTGTTGAGTTTGTGCATTAGCCTTTGAAGTGCTTCGGGAAGGCCAAATTTTTCTAACTCTTCGGGCTGTAGATTATGCGAGAGCAGGCGCACTTCATTGTATGCCTCACGGGTCATGTATAGCACGCTCTGATACACTTCTTTTTCTTTTTTAGATAGTTTTGATACATCCATGGCCTCAATAGTAAGCCTAATGGCCGACATCATGCCACCCAAATTATCGTGCAAGTCGGCGGCTACTCGGCGGCGTTCTATTTTTTGGCCTTTGAGCAAGGCTTCTTCTATTTCTCGATTTTTACGGAACAACCTTCGGTTGTACCAAAACGAAGCTCCTACCAACAATAACAGCAAACCTACCAAAGCCACCAGAAAATTGCGGGTGCGGTCTTGGAGCAATACTTGCTGGTTCAACTGCCTGATTTCTAATTGTTTAATTTGATTTTGTTGAGAGGCCTGTTTGCGAATGGCTTGGTCTTGCTTGCGTTCGGCTTCGGTTTTTAGCCGCTCGGCCAATAACCGTTGTTCGAGGCTGGCAGTTTTTAGGCGTTGGTTTTCGAGTTCTTTTTGTAGGGCAGTTTCTTTAAGGTTTTCGTTTTCGTTGGCATACTGAACCTTCTCTAACTCAGCAATAATATACTGCTCTTCGAGGTTTGGGCCAACGGAATCTTTGTTTATTAACGGTAAAAGGTGCTTCCCCTTCAATTGAGTGCTGTCGGGTTTTTGGGCAAAAAGCTCCCCAACACAAAAGATAAAAAGAAGTAATGAGACAATCTTCATGTGAATTTTGACTTGTTAGCAATAGCTAAAATTAACATTTCTTACTAAATTTGTCAAAACCGTTGTTGTATGGATGCTTCCGTAGTTGACTTAATTGAAGAATACCAATCTGTGGACATTATGTCGCTTAATCATTCAAGACTTATTCATCGTATTTCGGTAGCCCTTGAACGATACGATGATCAATATGACGTAATGCCTGAGTTAGAGTTAGAACTGAATGACAAAAAAGTCAAACCAGACATTTCGGTGTATCCTAACCTGAAAATTGACTGGCAAAACGACGTTATGTTTTATGACGTACCACCACTGATTGCCATTGAAATTCTCTCTCCGAAACAAGCTGTTAGTGATTTAACAGAAAAAGCCTACAAAATATATTTACCAAGTGGTGTTCAATCGGTTTGGATAATTATTCCAACCATGAAAATTTTGCAAATAATCACCTCAGATAGTACCGAAACGATTACGAATGGCCTGATTAAGGACACTAAAACGGGTATCGAAATTACAATGGAAGAGATATTTAAGTAACTCCCAGTTATGTTTCTATCGGCAATTTCACAATAAATGTTGCGCCTTCGCCCTCTACACTTTCTACTTCAAGCGTGCCGTTGTGACCTTTGGTAACGATGTCGTAGCTCAACGACAAGCCCAGCCCCGTGCCTTCGCCCGTAGGCTTGGTCGTAAAAAAGGGTTGGAAGATTTTTTCTTTGATATTCGCAGGAATGCCTGTGCCGTTGTCTTGGACTCGGATTTCGACCCACCCCTGCCCCTCCGAGGAGGGGAATTTTTTAGTGCTGACCGTTACTTTTGGAGATTTAACGTCGGCGAGGTTTTGAACCTCGCCGACGTTTGTCGCATAAAACGCATTATTTATCAAATTAAGTAATACACGCCCAATATCTTGCGGAACCACGTTGATGCTCGGTAGATTCTCGTCTATAATTAGCTCATAATCAGCGTTGAATCGAGTCGTCGAACCGTTTGTGTTTTTAGCCCGCATACCATGATAACTGAGGCGGAGGTATTCGTCGGCCAACTTGTTGATGTTGGTAGGGGTACGATCGCCCGATACACTACGAGAATGTTCCAGCATTCCTTTTACGATACTACTTGCCCGCTTGCCGTGGTGGTTGATTTTTTGTTGATTCTGTGACAAATCATGCAAAATTTCGCCAATGTATTCTTTGTCTTTTTCGGGGATAGCGGTTTTGTCAATCTCTTCTTTTAGCTCTTGGGCCAACTCCACACTCATTTCGGCGAAGTTATTAACAAAATTGAGCGGGTTCTGAATCTCGTGGGCAATGCCAGCCGTAAGCTCACCAAGCGAAGCTAATTTTTCTTTCTGAATGAGTTGGTTTTGGGTAATTTTTAGGTTGTGAATCGAGGTTTTGAGTTCGGCGGTGCGTTGGTTTACTTGGTGTTCGAGCGTTTCGTTTTGAGTAGCCAAAATCTGCTGCTTTTCTTGTTCTTTCAGCAGGTTTTCGGCAGAAAGATTTTGAATGGACTTATTGCGTTTTTTGAGCTGACGGTTAGACCACAACAACGACAGCCCCAGTAAACTAAGCAAGCCTAAGCCCATAAACAAGAAGTTACGAGTACGGTTTTGGAGAATAACCTGCTGGTTTAACTGATTGATTTCTAATTGTTTAATTTGTTGTTTCTGGATTTCTTGCTTACGCCTGGCTTCTTCTTGTTTGCGCTCGGCTTCGGCTTGTTTGCGTGTTGCCTCGGCTTTGAGTTGCTCGGTCAAGAGTTTTTGTTCGAGGCTGGCGGTTTTGAGTTTTTGGTTTTCAAGTACTTTCTTAAGGGTTTCACCTTTGAGGTTTTCGGAATATTTGGCAAGTTGCACCTTCTCTAATTCCGACAAAATGTATTTGTCTTCGAGATTGACGGTGTCTTTGGTAAGGAGCAACAAACTCTGTTTGGTTTTCTGGCTGCTATCAGGTTTTTGAGCCAACACATAAATTGAACACAAGCATAGCATCCCAACGGCGAGCATTCGGAAGTGTATTAGTGTTCGGTGAAGGAGTTGGCGTTTCACTTTTTGTCTGGAAAAATAAATAAAAAATAGACAGCGAATAGGCAACAACCTCATTTCTTTTCAGTTGGTGGAAAGTACTTGGCTTTGAGGGCCAAGAAACGGTCTTTTAAGGCTGGATATCTATCAATAAAATACTTTTCCAGAGGCTCGCCTGATGCGTCGTTTCCGTTTTCGGTTAGGGCAAGCTGAAACGCTTTTTCTAACCACTCAAAGGCTTCATCGGTTTTGTTTTGTTCCAATTTTAGGCGAAACAGCTCGTAGTTGGCCTCTACTCCATATTGGTATTGGTTGTCTCTTAGTGACCTTATTGGAATGGGAACAGTCAGATCTCTGCCTTTAAGTGAATCGGAGTTAGTAGTGAAGCCACCCATAAATTTGATTTTGCCCGTAAATGGCCCAGGAAGAACAGGATAAGCGAGCGCTTGTTTGAGATAAAATTCGGCTTGTTCGTGGTTGCCGAGATTGCGGTGCATGGCCCCTATTAGTTTGAGACGGTCTTGGTACTTGAGCGTTTCTAAAGGTTTATTGGCTTCAGTGGCAGTATTGAGTTCTTTTTCAGCGGCTTTGAGGGCTTTTTCGGCAAAATAAAACGCATCTTTGACAAGATCCACGTGATCAACATGCATAAATTTTAACATCAACACAGTGGCATGGCTGCTATATAAACCTGCCATGTTTATCAGCTCTGATTTTTCGTTGAGCTTTTGCCAATAAAACTGAGATTTGGAAGGTTCACCGTTGAGTTTATGGGCTAAATACAACAACATATATTCATTACAAATTAAGTTAGCTATAGTTCTGGCTTGGTTAGGTATTTTATCCGACCGTATGGCTTGTAGGTATTGTTCTTGACCTTGTGCGAGTTGGTCACGCTCTCTGACTTCGTCCATTCTAAGCAACCTTTCGTAGCATCGGATGGCAGTTGGGTATTTTTTTGCGTCGGGTAATAGGCACATATTAGCCAATGTGTTAAGTGCAGATACATGGCTACTGTCCAATGCTATTGCTTGTTCCAAATGCGAAATAGCCTTGGGGTGGCTGACGTTCATTATTCCTTTCCCTTCTATGTGTACCGTTTGAGGATAAGACATTGCCAATTGAAAGTGTGCTTCTGCTTTGTTGGGTAAAAGTTCTACTACTTTGGCTTGATAGTAGGTAGAAGAATCCTGCATTTGAGTGCTTGTTTCGGGCTTAGAAGCATGAATAGAATTTTTAGCATCACGATAATTGCTTGAAAGCAAAGAGTAAGTCGAAATCATGTTGGGCTCTAAGGTCAAACTTCGCATCAAAAGTTGCCGTTCTTTAAAGTAATACTTGAGACGTTCATTTTCAACTGTTTGTATTTGTTCATCTACCGAATTTTTGTTTGATAATGCCATTCTGGGAAATCCTGTTCGTGCTTCTAATACCAATTTTCGAGCCTGCAGGGGTTTATACAAATAATGATCTTCGCCAAACAATTTCATCACTTCGTCCATATTGGCAATGGCTGGATTAAGTTGCTTTTCAAGTCTCACAACAAATCCACTGCCCTGCTCACGAGCATTTTTCAACAGTTCTAATTCCCTTTCTTGTAACGCCGCTCCCAAGTTTCGCTTCATCAACTGCACCAGGTTATCAGGAATTTTGCGAGCTATTAGTTTCCGATAATGCAACAAAGCATAGTTAGTAGAATCATCAAAAGTATTTAACCGCTTGTCTTTGAGGGCTTTGGTGAATTGCTTGTAGGTGTAAACCAACGTGGTGTCTAATTTTGAAATCAAGAGATTGTCTCTTTCTTCACCTCCTTTCAAATTCACTTCGGTGATGATGGGGAAGTTTCTTTTTTCGTAATCAGCTAATTTAGCTAAACCTTCTTTGCTTACTTTTGATAAAAACTGTTTGTTATTGCCCAGAATAACAGGTGTTTGAATATTGGGGTTGGCTTCTCGTACTACGTTGGTTGTTAGGTAGTTACTCAGTTCAGCAAGGCTTACTTTTTGGTCTTTGTTGGCATCAGCTCGGCCTGTGAGTCCATTTACAAGGTGATACGAAAAAATTCCCCTGCCACCTCCCCACTGCTTGCCTTCCAACGAATATTCATCGGCTTTGCTGGATAGTATCTTGGTGATACCTTCCCAGCTTTCTTGCAAGGCTTTTTGTGTTTTGGTATTGCCTTCTTTACCGCCAATCAAGCCCCCCGAGTGGCAGGCATCGGCAATGAAAATGACTTCTACGCCTTTTTGCGTTAAAGCCCCAAACCATGTTTTCAACTCAGAAAGTTGCAGATACTCATTGCCTTGGAAGTAGCTCTTTTTGAAGGAGTTGTAGAGCAGTAGCAAGGAGTTTTCATAGCCAATCTTCGCCTCTAAATCCCCATGTCCACCGAAGTAGAAGAAGAATTTATCTCCTTTTTTGAGTTTTTGAGAAATGTTGTACAACTCATCTACAATGTTGAAGCGGGTAGCGGTTTCATTCAAAAATAGCTTGATGTTGTCGTCGGATACTTGTTGGGTTTTGAGGAACTCGGCAAAAGCCACAGCATCTCTGTCAGCAAATTGCAGGGGTGTGACTTCTTTGTATTGGGAGATGCCGATGAGCAAGGCGTATTGGTTTTGCGCTTGTGTGGAGATTGCTATGAAGATTAAACATAGGGCAATGGAGGTATGGAGCGTTTTCATGGGAGTAGTTTTTAACTGCAAGGACGCAAAGTCGCTAAGGGTTTGTGTCCTTGTGATGGGTTACTTTTTTTCGTTGCTGGTTGGCGGAAAGTACTTGGCTTTGAGGGCCAAGAAACGGCCTTTCAAAGCTGGATAACCTCTTACAAAATAGCGTTCATAAGGGTCGCCTGACAAATCATTGCCGTTTTCGGTGACAGCTACCTGAAAGCCTTTCTCTAACCACTCAAAGGCTTCGTCTGTCTTACCTTGCTCATATTTCACCCAAAACATTTCCCAATTTGCGTCTATGCGATAATGCACAGAGCCATCTCGATAGACTTGAAGAGGCATCGGAATGGTAATGTCTCGTTCCTCGTTCGCATTGCCAGTACTAATAGAACCCATTAACCTCATTTTCCCAGTAAAAGAGTCTTTCAGTACAGGATAAGCGATGGCTTGTTGTAGGTATGCTTCGGCTTTTTCGTAGTTTTTAACGGCTCGGTGAGCAGCTCCTACGGCTTTGAGATAATACTGGTATCGTAAGCTGGCAAGGGGTTTGTCTTTTTCAGCCACCTCACTCATGGTTTCTGCGGCTCGTTTGAGTCCTTTTTCTTCAAAAGCTAACGCTTTCCAAAGAAGGTCTTCATATTCACTCCATGCATACATAAAAACGATGTGCGTGGCATTGGTCATATACACGCCTGGTGCGGCGATGTTATCACTTTTTTGGTTAAGTTTTTGCCAATATCCCTCTGCTTTTGCCGCATCACCATTGAGTTTATGCAGAAAATACAGACGGAAAAGGTAATTGCTCATAGCGCTATAATTGTTTTTAATTGGGCTGTTACTTTCTGCCTTAAAGCCTTCTAAGTACTTCTCTACCCCTTGTTTAAGCAATGCTTGCTCTTGAACTTCTTCTTTTTTCAATAGTTTTTCATACCATTCAATGGCTTTGGGGTAGTTGTGGAACGGGTCGCCAATCTCACCCCCCATATACAACCTTGCCAATTCGTCTTGTGCAAACGTCAAATTAGTATCCAATGCTGCCGCTTTTTCCAAATGCTCAATAGCTTTCGGGTGCGTCCTGTCGATGGGAATCCCTTTCTTGTTAGTTGGTAGTATTTGATTTTTCTGATAGCCAGAAGCCAAGTTATAATGAGCCATGGCCTGATTGGGTAATAACGCTACTACTTTTTCTTGGTAATAAGCAGATGAGTCGGGCATTTGGTCTATGATATTTTGCTTAGTGGAATGGTACGCATTTCTAATTTCACGATAATTGGAGGCCAATAGTGCGTAGGTCGAAATCATATTGGGCTCTAAGTCAAGGGCTTGTAGTAATAAACGTCGTTCTCGGTTGTAGTACTGTAAATAGGTATTTTCTATTTCTTGGAAAATTGAGTCAAACGCTTTATCCCTGCCGGTAATACGAGGAAATTTGGTCTTGGCTTCGAGTACCAGCGAACGAGCTTGTAAGAATTTATACAAGTGATGGTTTTCGCCAAACAACTTCATGGCTTCGTCCAGGTTGGCAATGGCTTGATTGAGATCCTTGTCAATCCTTCTTACAAATCCATCTCCTTGTTCTCTGGCAGGTTTCAAGAGAGCTAACTCCCTCTCCAGTAACGCCGCTCCCAAGTTCCGCTTCATCAACTGCACCAGGTTATCAGGAATTTTGCGAGCTATTAGTTTCCGATAATGCAACAAAGCATAGTTAGTAGAATCATCAAAAGTATTTAACCGCTTGTCTTTGAGGGCTTTGGTGAATTGCTTGTAGGTGTA
>JBGAVQ010000439.1:0-2553 GCA_044228045.1 Spirosomataceae bacterium | reverse complement strand
TAGCAATTGGGTGAGCAATGATAAAAAATGCCAGATACACACTACTATACAGCCGGATTCTCTCGAATGTACCCACAAATGTTTCTTTTCGTTGTTTGATAAGTCGAATACCCGAATACGCCTGAAAGACGCAACTTAGCATTAAGAGCGTTTCAATAATAGGATTTCGGTAAATGTACCGTAACCAATGAGTTACCTGAATGTGCAGTTTTACACTGTGAAGACTACACAAATGATTGCAGAGATGTAACATAGCAAAAACCATTAAAATGATGGCACTGAGGTAATGAAGTCGTTTGATAGTCATGGTCTTGTAGATTTTTATGTCAAGACAAACGAGCTACCAATTTGTGACAACTCCGTGTAATTTTTCTGGATTTCGAACCATGAAAATCGTACCAACCCCTTGTTCGTCACATTCAAGAACCATAACAGTATCAAGTTGGTTTGTTGTTTTATTGTACGAAACAAACCCCGGAAATCCATTGATTTCTGTAAAAACAGTGCTAAGGTGAGCACCTCCTTTTTGAGAGATTCCTTCCAGAAACTTGGCGGTGTTTACTTTTCCGACAATTGGTTTCAATGCCGACAATACCTTGCCGCCGCCGTCGGTATAACAAATCACGTCGTTTTTGAGTAAATTAATGAGGTCTTCTAACTTACCGCTTTGGCTGGCTATCCGAAAAAACGCTACAAAACGTTTGCGGTGTTCTACTGATGTAGCGAATCGTTTTTTTTCTTGCTGGAGGTGCTCTTTAGCCCTATGTAAGTGCTGACGGCAAGACTCGGGCTTAATGCTAAAAACCTCTGCAAGTTCTTGATAGTCAAAGTCAAAGCTTTCGTGTAATACAAAAATAGCTCGCTCAATGGGGGTTAGTTTTTCGAGCAACATGAACAAACTAAACGAAATGTCTTCGTCTATTTCAAACGAAAGTTGAGGGTAGCAAACGGGTTCGGGCAAATACATACCTTTGTAATGCTCCCGCACAAACTTTTGTTTTTCGATAAAGTTGAGGCTTCGGTTGCTGATGGCACGAGCCAAGTATTTTTCGGGGCTTTCAACTGTGGCAGCAACTTGTAGGTAATTGGCCCAAACCTCTTGTACTACATCGTGGCTTTCGCTTACACTACCTGTGAGGCGGTAGGCTATCGAAAAAAGTTTGGGCTGAAGACGCTGATAGAGTGACTCGATAGACATAACAAGGGTTTCTTTCGGACGAAGACAAACAAAGCGACATTTTGTGACAGCCACAAACTTAAAAAATCACTTTTTTATCTGTATGTTCCTTTTATATCGAAACAGCTATTTTGATTCAATTTTAAATTCGGTGCTTGCTCGATAAGTATCCCATTCAATCACCAACTTAACCTGCTGACCTACCAAGGGAATAAGTTTGATTTCCAGAATTTCGATAGGTGTTGACAGGCGTTCTACTTTCATAGAAACCCTAAAAATATCTGCCGATGGGTCATGGTCAGTGCCCCAAGCCGTAGCGTTTCTATTGATAATGAGGTCACAGGTGGTTTCGGTTGGCAAACTCCAAACGCCATAATTGCCTGCTGAAAGTTGATGATTGCCAAACAAAAGAGTGGCATTGGTGCGCAACTGAGTAGCATTGTTGGCACCTGTACGCCAAGTCCGATTCCACGGTACAGTTGCTCCAAAAATAGTACGACCACGGCGGTAGGGTCGCCAATAATCAATATCAACTTTGCTTGTTTGATAATTTACAGAAACCGTATCTCGAAAAGTACGAGCCACAAGCGTTTCTTTGCTAACGTGTCGTTTGGCTACTTGGTCAAGCACTACAGCATTGGCCGTTCGGTTAACGGTAGCTATAAAATTTAACGATGAACCTACGGCATTGGCTTCTAATAATCGGCCTTGTTTGTCTATGGTTAGGTGAATATAACCCATAAGTGTACTACCAATTTTGACTTTATCGGCCTGATAGCGATACACCATGAATTTTCGACTGGTGTTAAGGCTTAACTGCTTGTGAATGAGCGTGTCGCCTATTTGAGTAGGAGCAAAAAAGCCCATGAACGGGAAAGTATAAAAACTGCCTAAGTCGGTGCCATTGGCTACAATTCCTTTACCTAAAAATGCTCGTTTGGTTACCTTGCCCGATGGCGTGGTCGAAGTAAAAATAGTAGAATCCCCACTGAATGTATTTTCGCCCTTGAAGGTCTCCAACCATTGCCCGTTTATATTTAATTGATAGGTGGTGGAAGTTACCTTTTTCAAGTCGCCCGATGGATCTAACTCGCCGACAGCATCGCAACGAGTTACGCCTCCCGTCAAGAATACCAACGAAGTTTTGAACTGATAACGATTGTATTCGAATTGCTGAACAGCTGTGGTGTCGGCTCCCAATTTATAGAGGACGATGCCTTTGTCAGAAGTGGTGGGCTGTGCATGACTTTTAATAAAAAACATCAATGTCATGAGCAAACCGTAGATATAGTTATGCATGGCTTTTTTGAACAAAAGTGAAAGAATAAAATAGAATGATGAGTTCAAAACCTGTTCAAGTTTGTGCAAATCAAGAA
>JBGAVQ010000438.1:0-2566 GCA_044228045.1 Spirosomataceae bacterium | reverse complement strand
GGCGAAGCATAGTAAAAAAGCGACATATTCTCGTTTATGGCCACTCATTGTAGCGAAGAAGGTCTAAAACTATTCTTGTTTATTCTGTATTTGTTTATCAATCAAAAGCACTATGAGCAATCGCCTTATTGCTGAAATTTTGAAAGAATCTTATGTCTATCTTCTGATTGAAATCATTTAAGCGGTGCTGGAAGATGAAAAATAGCGACGGCTCGCTTTTACAATGACATTACCGAGTAGGAAAAGCGGAGTTTATCAGTTCCAGCGATGTTTGACAAAGCATTGAACGTCGAAACTCTAAAAACTTTGACGTAGTTTTTAGTATATCACTGCATTTTCAAAATCGAAACCTGTGGGAACTACTCCCGTAAACTGTCGAAAATCCCGTAATAAATGATTAGGGTCAAAATAACCACATTCGTAGGTAATATCCATCCATTTTTTGTGAGGATAATTGTGCTTGAGGTTCATTACCTGATTGAACCGAATCAAGCGCTGGTATATTTTTGGACTTACTCCGACTCGCTCTAAAAATTTTCGCTCAAATTGTCGCGGACTTAGGCAAGCACTTGCTGACAAATGACTTAAATCGAACCGATGTAAATGGGGCAGGTAGAGAACCGCATCAATAGGTTGTGTCTTTACGGGTGATTTTGACAATTGTTGGAGAAGAAACCGATTGCTAAAATGAACCATTTCCTCAAAATCGCTGGCATTGCCAATCTGTTCGCGAAGTTGTTTAATAGGGCTACCCAATACCGCCATACTTTCTTCGTAGGTATTGGCAAAAAGCATCATCGGCGTTTTAAACAAGCGAAATAAACCACTGGGCTGAAACAAAATCTTGAACATACAATACCTGTCAGGTACGAGTAATTTAGTGCCACCCGTCACGGCTTGCCCCATCAGGACGTTATCAAAAACGCGCATAGGCTTTCCGTCAAAATCAAAAACCTGTGGCTGACTACGCGGATAGAAATATAAGCAATGCTCGGGTGCGGGAGACATACTCAACGGCACTCCACTTCCCTTTGTCAAGTCTAAAAACCAGTAAGCTTTCACAAAAGGTTGCAAAATAGGGTGGGGCAATAGGATTCTGAGCATTTTGCTGGATTAAGATTTAGCTAAAAATACCTCATCTTCAAAAAATATCAAAATCCAAACGTCAGGTGTTGGGGTATATATCGTCAATTAAACCTCCTCTTTTATGAAAAAGCTACCGCTGTTTTTTATTTTGGCTTTATTCACCTGCTCTATTTTTGCCCAAAAACCTACCGACGAAGGGACCATTACCAATCTATATGATGCTTTTGGCAAAGAAAGAGCGGGCTTGGTGATGGATTTTGGGTTTTCTTGCATCATCAAATACAAGGGTAAAACCATTCTCTTTGACTCAGGTTCTAATGCCGATACGTTTGAGCAAAATGTGCGAACGTTAGGAGTAGATTTGTCAAAAGTGGACATTGCGATTGCTTCTCATTCTCATTTCGACCATATCAACGGCTTCGATTACCTACTCAAAGTCAATCCAAAAGTGAAAATCTATTACCCCAACGACATTTTTTGGGGCGCGGATGTGCCTTACGATGCCACGGGGCAAGAAGCCGCAGTCCAAGATTCGCTTCCAAAAGAAATGCGGTATTTTGGCGGACAAAAAACCAAATTTTCGATTCATCAATCGGGGCGATTTTGGAAGGCAAACATTGAGTACGTGAAAGAAAACCGAGAGATTTTGCCAGGCGTAAAGTTAGTAGCAACGGCCTCGCCGTTTATGGGCTATTTTAGTCGCTATCCCAATATGAGTTTTGCCCCAGGGGTTTTCAAAGACAATCAACCGAATCAGGCCAATCCACCCAGCAACGAGAGCAAACTACCCGAGTTGTCGCTCTCGTTGGCCACCGACCAAGGCGAAATCTTGGTAGTTGGCTGCTCGCATAGTTCGGTCGAAAAAATTGTAGAAGCGACCAAAGCCTATACCCAACAACCGATTAAACTGGTGTATGGCGGCTATCATTTATTGCCCTTCAAACGCACCGACTTGCTTGCCTTGGCCAAGTACCTCAAAACCGATTTGGGCGTAAAAAAAGTAGCCCCAGCACATTGTACTGGGCATTTGGCTTTTAAACTTTTGAAAGAAGCCTTTGGCGATAGCTACGTTTTTGCAGGATTGGGTGAGACGATACACTACTAAATTTTTAACTACACAAATGAAACCAGTATTAATGCTTTGGAGCCTTTCTCTTCAATTTGTTTTTGGTATGGAGAATCAACTATCTAATCTTACAAAAACAGGCTTCGCTGACGTAAACGGCACCCGCCTGTACTATGAAATCGCAGGGGCTGGCCAGCCAGTGGTGTTAATTCATGGATTTTCATTGGACACTCGTATGTGGGATGACCAATATGAAGAACTGGCTAAAAAGTATCAAGTGATTCGGTATGATTTACGTGGCTTTGGCAAATCTGCGATGCCCGTAGAAGGCGAATTGTATGCTCACGAAGAAGATTTGAAGGCATTATTAACGTATCTACACATCGAAAAGCCGATTTTAGTAGGCTTGTCATT
>JBGAVQ010000437.1:0-2588 GCA_044228045.1 Spirosomataceae bacterium | reverse complement strand
AATGAATACTCACTGCAAATACCAGAGTGGGCTTTCCATTTTTAGGCTGTTTTATAGAAATTGTGACGACAATTTGCCGTTCAATGTTTTTGTTGAGGGTTTAGTTAAACTCTGCCGTTAAAATATCAATTCAACTTGTAAACACAATTTTTAGTTCTTTCCAATTAACCGTGCTACTGCTTTGGTATAAAACTTCAGTGTTATGCTTGATACAATGGGGGCCTTATTTGTTGTTCCACTCACAAGAACGGTCACCGCATTAGGAGCACCCCTCAACAATTGGGCAATTTCATCTAAGGCTGCTTGGGGAGGCGACTGAATGTCTATCTCTTTCCCTAAATTGCCATTTACATCGAAATTTGCAAGACTCAATAAGGTAACGTTGCCTGATTTGCCAACATATTCAATTTTGCCATTTGTAAGCACTGTACCTGCAGGCAAGCTGGATGAATTGATAGTATAAGACACTCGTTCAATGCTAAGTGAATTAATCTTCTGACGATATTTGTCAAAATCTGACGAACTATTTGCATTTAGTACATCAGTTGATGAAAAAGTAGTAGTGGTAGAATTTGCATTTAAGGTGAGTGAGAAATCAATATTTACCTTGGTAGTAGGGAAATCTGCACAACTTTGAAGGGTTAGAAAACCCAATGTGATTAGGGAAAGAAAACTGAGCTTTTTCATGAATAAATGTGTTTTAGTTTCTTCAAAGGTATAAGCACCTTTGCTGTTTTTGCATGATAAAACTTAGCTATCTCGCTGATAAAAGCTATCGCTTTTCAGTGGAAAACAGGTTATCTTTACTATCCTATGCCTACTTTTTTCGAGGTATAAAAACAGATAGACAACAACATGAAAAAAATATATTGGATACTTCTTCTGCTTTTTCTCTCGTCAATGAGTTTTTCACAAGAAATTATCATCTACACAATTATCCCGGCGAGTCCCATTAATTACACAACACCCCGAACAGCTTTTTTCTCACGACTGCGCAATACTGTGTCGTTTCGGCATCCTATTCGTAGCCATCCAGTTGGGCACCTCATGGTCGTGTTAAAGAATGATTCACTATACGAAGTATCGGGCTATTCGGCCAACGAAATGTTTAAAGTGTATAAGTCGTATTTAATGAAGGGCATTGGGCTTGGCGTATTGTTTATGCCTGTTCCAGCAAAGATTGAGAGCATTGCCCATAATGACCCACAATTAAAACGAAGACGGAAAACTGGCCAAATGGCATACCTAAGATTCAAAGTGTCGAGCATAGCTTTTGAGCGCCTGTGGGCTTACCTTAATGCCTACCGACAGCCGCAACGACATTCCAATTATTTGATTCTGCCTTCTGACCCTCAAAAAGACTCCACTGCGTATTGTAGTAGTTTTGCCATGAGTTTTTTGGATGTTGCCCAAATAGGAATTCATTTCAAACAAAATTGGCTTCCAGACAGTGCTTGGAATACTACCTTTAAAGTACCTGAATATTTGATTGGCCCACCCTTTACTACTAACAAAGTGGGGTTATTAAAACTTCTTTTTAGAGGAGGCCACTGGGCAGCTACCTCAACGCCACATCGAGAAATCAACTTACAGAACCCGTCTCTTTTGTATGATTGGATTGAGACCAATTGGTATTTTTACAAAAAACACACTTCGTTAGTTGCAAAACCCGAAAAGCAAGGTCGTGCCAAAGGTTTACTTTTTGACTATTCTACTCGTTAGAGTCCCTTCGTCATCCTTTGTAGTTACCTCTCATCAGTTGTATTCAATCGTTTGTATTAAGTTTACAATATTTTTTTTTTGAACTCGTCTTCCCTACTACGATGGAAGACGCAACGCTCAATATCGCCATGATGAACGCCGAACAACAAAATCGGCAGATCCAAGAAGCAGTTCGCAAGAACCGCCAACGACTGCTCGAGTTCATCCGAAGGCGCATTCCCCCTCAAGAAGACGCTGAGGACGTTTTGCAAGAGGTATTTTATGAGTTAGTAGAAATGTACAGGCTAATGAAGCCCGTTGAACAGCTTGCTTCGTGGCTGTTTACGGTAGCCCGCAACAAAATAACTGACTTGTATCGGAAGAAAAAACCAGTGTCGCTTGAAGAACACTTTTCTGTGAAATCAAGTGAAGAAGACGAATACCTGCTGGCTGATTTTCTGCCTGCCGACCAGTTTAGTTCAGAAGATAAGTTGATGCAACAGGCCATTCTGGATGCTTTGGCCGAAGCATTAGAAGAATTGCCAGCCGAACAACGAGACGTATTCATTTGGCATGAGTTGGAAGGTAAAAGTTTCAAGGAAATTGTGGAGTTAACTGGTGCTACACAAAATACCTTGCTTTCTCGCAAGCGGTATGCGGTTTTGTACTTACGAGAGCGCTTGCGTTTTCTGTACGACGATTTAATTCAATAAGCTCTCAAGAGCATAAAAAAATAAAACAATGACAGGTTTTCTGATAAAAAAAGGATTGAAAGTGCTGGCTTTTGTAGCATTAGCCGCCGCACTATTTGGATGGGTAACAATGAGCCTCTGGAACTGGCTGATGCCCTTTATTTTTGGCTTACCTTTACTTACTTTTTGGCAAGC
>JBGAVQ010000078.1:0-21327 GCA_044228045.1 Spirosomataceae bacterium | reverse complement strand
CCCACGCAAGCCCACATACGTTCCGATGGCACTAAACACCCTCGAAAACGCATCGGGGCGCTCCCAAGCAGCCGTAAATGCACAAACTGCCCCGCTACTCGACCCACCAATGGCTCGGTCGTTGCCATTTTTTGATAGCCGAATCTGGCGACCATCGCTGGTTTTTTGTTTTTCAACCTCGGGTAGAATTTCGTCCAAAATAAAGCGAGCATAGGCATCACCCAAGCCGTCGTACTCAAAACTACGGTTGAAGCGGTCGAGGGCGGCATCACTATTGGCGGCTCGTACCCGCCCGTGCATCACAAACACGCCAATGGTAATGGGCATTTCGTTGCGGTGGATGAGGTTATCTAATACCGTAGGGGCTTTCCATTGAATACCGTCTTGGTTCACATACACGCAAGCGGGTTTGTCGGGGCGGTATTGGGCGGGTACATACACCCAATATTCCCGCCACGTGCCGGGGAATATTTTGGAGTTCTCGAAAGTGAATTTGAGGATTTCGCCTTTGGGAACACCTGCTTGCTCCAAAGAGGCGGGGTCGTCGGGGTAAGTTTCGGTGGGGGCTTGGCCAAACGCCACTAATTGGCACAGGAGCAATCCTGCGAGGAAAAACGATTTCATAAGTATAGAGTTTAGAGGAATTTAAGAACGGAAAGATGGCGAAATTCCTCAATTCATGCAAGGGTTACCTCTTGCTACAACTTACCAGCTAACAAAATAAGGCTTTGGTTGGCGAAGAATAGGGGGATTTGTTGTACTTGAAGGAAGAATTTGACTATAACCAGAGAGTGACGGCCCTTGATTATTTTTGTTCTACCTATTTTGTGTGAATACTTGGTCAAAATTAATTGATCATATTCCATCTGAGAAAACATGATTTAAGTGCTTGATAATTAACTACTTACTTCTTTTAAGCAACCACTTAGGAGCTAAAAATCAAGTTCTCTAAAATGGCTTACGATGTAACGTTCAAAAAATTCGATGGTTTAAAGCCATGCAAATAACTTTGAATACACATCAGAACACGAACTGTAAGTAGCTGCGGATAATTAGTTTATACTACACCAAATGACCAATTATCTGTTCAATTTTTCAATAGCGTAGTGTTTGCAAATCTTTGTGCTTTAATAGAAAACTCGGCAATCACTTCTTTTTCGTGCTTGCCTTTAGCAAATTTTCATTGACCCTCCATCGTACCATTTTTGCTATCAGCTCCAAAGGCAAAGGCTTGTTCAACGGAAACTGAACCGTACCTTTTGAGCCTTTATAACCCGACAATTCTTCTTTGAATGTGGCAATACCAGAGCCTGTTGGGTAAAACCCGATGTGCTTGGCATAGGCAGCAAAATATACCAATACGCCGTTCAATTTGTAGGAAGGCATGGCATAGCTGATGGTTTCGGTGGCCTCAGGAGCAGCTTCTTTAACAATGGCTCTTAACTGTTCTAAAAGGATTTGTGTCTCTTTAGGAAAACTGCTGATGTAGTCGTCAACATCTTTGTATTGTGTCATCATCTGATTTTATGGTTTAAAAGAAAGTCCATTTGCTTGCAAAATACTCCGAAGTGTAGGAATGGAACTCGGCCCTATTCCATGCAATTGTAAAAGCTCTTTTTCGGTAAAAGTGGCAAGTTGTTCCAGCGTTGCAATGCCTTTTTGTGCTAATGCTCGCTTTGCAGGCGTAGCCAATGCTGACAGGAAACTGTCGTTTAAATCTATATTTTGCATTGGCTGATTGGGGTGGAAAGTATTTAAACTAACGAATGAAATTTACTCTTCTCAAAACTAAAAAAATAATTCAAACTATCCAATCCGTTTAGTTGCCCAACGCTTGTTGTGGTGAGGGTGTGTAGCTTTTGGTGGTTTGAGTTGCCACGCATGACCAAATTAGCCTAAAATCAGGGATAGTACAATTTTAATTTCAGTTCTTGCCAGACAAATCCACTTACCTCAGCTGTGAGAGCATAGCCATTTAAGTAAGTATCATCATTAAAAACACTCAATTTTTTATTTGGCATTTTTGTGAAAAACAAAAATATAAGTTTGAAAAATGAGTATTTTGAAAAATAAAATTGATGAAATATCAAAGTGAAGTTTCATTTTTCAAAGAAACATTGAAAAAATATGAAGAATCTTCAAAAATAGGTTAAAATAGTTGCCAAAAAATTTTGTTCTGAGTATATGACTTGTACTTTTGATGAAAAATACTCAGTTATTTCACAGGAAAACATGAGTATTATTGCACTTTTCGGAGAAATGGGGGTTTTGAAGAAAAGTGATTTGGTTATCAAACCCAATGACCAAAACATGAAAAAAGCCGAAGGAAGTGGGGGCTTCGCTTCGGCAAGAAATTGAAAACGTAGGTAATGTTTCACAATTCAATCCAAAAAAAATGGAAAAAAATTACAAAAGCAAGTGGGGGCTTGTTTTTGTGAGTCTTTTAGCGTGTAGCACGCTGACTCACGCCCAGATTACACTTACGGGTCAAGTACGGACTCGTACAGAACTTCGGGACGGATTAGCAACGCTCAATCCGATTGGCGCAAAAGCCGCCGCTTTTACTACACAACGTTCGGGGCTGACCTTTGGGTACAAATGGGACCGCCTCACTTTTGGAGCAACACTACGAGATGTTCGAGTATGGGGGCAAGATGCCTCTACCATCAGCAATGCCGACGGCAACCGCCTTTTCTTGCATGAAGCATGGGCAGAGGTAGTGCTGGCAAACATTGCCGATACTACACTTAAATTCAAAGCCTTTGATAACCTTTCGGTCAAGATTGGCCGCCAAGAGTTCATCTATGACGACGTACGCCTGTTGGGCAATTTAGACTGGCTTCAACAAGGTCGCCGCTTCGATGCCATGCTATTTAAAGGCATGAAAAGTGGCTGGCAAATTGACTTAGGGCTGGCCTTTAACCAAAACACCGATGCTTTCGGTACCAAAGGTACTTTTTATACCCCGGGCAATGTGCCTGCTTATGTAGCCAACTCAAAAGGCAATTATGTAACTATTCCAGCAGGATTTGTGCCAACAAGCGGCAAGGGTGGTGCACCTGTACTGGCCAATGCCGTTAGTACAAATGCCCAAAACCAGCAATTTAAGTCATTGCAATTCTTGTATTTGAGCCGCAAATTTGGCCAAACCAAACTGTCGGTTTTAGCCCTGAAAGACGATTTTCAGAAGTATCGTATAGACTCTCTCGGTAGCTCGTCAGCGGGTGTCGTATATGGTCGCCGTTACGATGTAGAGGGTGTCAATACACGCTATACGTATGGGGCAATGCTCACAGGTTTGATAGGCAATGCGTCATCAAAATTAGGCAAAATAGCATGGCAAGCCTTTGGGTACTCACAAGCTGGCAAAGATCGTGACGGACTCGAGTTGGCAGCTCATCACTATGGTGCAAATTTTATGTTGCAGCGAGGTAAATTGTCGTTTGGGCCTGGTTATGAGGTGCTTTCTGGTAACAATACCATTTCGCCGAGTGGTAAAAACAATCGGTTTGACCCACTTTACGGCACACCACACCGCCACTGGGGCTACATGGACTACTTCTACGTAGGTACGGGCTCGCCTGCAGGAGGCTTGGCAAATGCCTTTTTCAAGACCAAGTATGTAGCTAATCCAAACCTATTCTTTACGCTCGACTTCCACAATTTTGCGCTGGCAAGTCCTACCAAAAACGGCTTGGATGCATCAGGAGGTAAGTTAGATAGCCAATTAGGAACAGAAATTGACCTTTTGATTAACTACAACCTCAACAAATTCACCAATGTTGAGCTGGGTTATAGCCACTTGCAGGCTACCAACAGCCTCGAATACGTGAAGCTGACTTCGATGGACAAAGCAAAACACGGCGCAAATTGGCTGTACTTGATGCTCAATATTCGTCCAGATTTCTTCTACGCAAAGCCCGTGGCAATTAAGCAGTAATGTGCCTCATTCTTGCCCTCTCAATAGGATAAGGGCGTGTGACCCATTCCGATTAAAACTAAACAAAGACATCACAATGAAAACAATATATAAATCTCATAAGCTATTGACATGCTGCTATTTAGTAGTAGTTGGCTTGTTGTTGTCGTCGGCAAGTGCGCCGAACAAAGCTCCTGCGGGAGAACCCATCAAATTAGGATTTATTCCACTGACTGACTGTGCGCCTTTGGTGGCTGCCAAAGAATTGGGACTATTTGAAAAACATGGCGTAAACGTGCAACTATCCAAAGAAGCATCGTGGGCCAACATTCGTGACAAAATATTGAATGGCGAATTAGAAGGCGCACATTGTTTGTTCGGGATGCCGTTCAGTGTTTATACTGGCATTGGTGGTAAAGCTGGTTCTGAAATGAAAATTGCAATGGTGCTCAATAACAACGGGCAGGCCATCACACTTTCAAAAGATTTTTGTGGTTTGGTAGGCTTCAAAGAAGTAGGCAAAGTAGCCGCAGCCGTTAAGAGCGTGCAAAGCCGAAAAGAAGTAACCTTTGCCATGACTTTCCCTGGCGGTACACACGACATCTGGCTACGCAATTGGATGGCAGCCTGTGGCATTAACCAAAAATCAGTAGGGATTATCACCATTCCGCCACCTCAGATGGTTGCCAATATGCGGGTGGACAACATGGAGGGATTTTCGGTAGGTGAACCTTGGAACGGCGTAGCTGCTGCCCAAAACGTAGGATTTACGGCCATTGCCAGTCAAGATATATGGAAGCACCATCCCGAAAAAGCCTTGGTTGTAAACAGTGCTTTTGCTTCGTCTCGTAAGGAAGATTTAAAGAATGTAATGAAGGCAGTATTAGAAGCCTGCCAATGGCTCGACAACATGAGCAACCGCAAAAAAGCAGCAAGTTGGCTCACCAAACCGTATTATGTGAATGCACCTCTGCCTGTTATTGAAGCTCGCTTGTTGGGTTCAAACGACTTGGGCTGCGACTTAGGCGTTCAAAAATACAAAGATGACTATATGACTTTCTATAACAAAGGCTTTGTAAACACTCCACGCAAAGCACATGGAATGTGGTTTATGGCACAGTATGTTCGGTTCGGTATGTTGAAATCTGCTCCTGATTACAAGGGTATTGCCGAAAAACTCATCTTAGACGACCTCTATGCCGAAGTTGCCAAGAGTATGAATATTCCAGTGGCTACCGACGACATGAAGTCATTCAAAACTGCTTACGATGTGGCCTTTGATCCAAGTAATATACCAGCGTATTTGGCAAGTGCAAAGAAATAAGTGAGTGATACCATCACCTCAAGCGATGGTATCACTTTTATCAACATCATAAAACATGAAAAAACTATTCTCTTCCCAGAACCTCACCGACATTCTGTACTTTGTCGGGAGCATTATTATTTTACTGGCAATGTGGGCAGGGGTTTCAGTGGTTACTAACTACGAAATTCCAACTCCTTGGGCAACGTGGGCAATTTTCAAAGAAATGATTGCCGATCCGTTTTATGACTATGGCCCTAATGATAAAGGCATTGGGGTACAGTTGTTGAGTTCAATTAAGCGAGTTTTCACGGGCTTTGGTTTGGGTAGCTTGGTGGCTATTCCAGCAGGTTTGTTGATGGGTTCGAGCCGAATAGGCATGAAGTTGCTCAACCCCTTGGTACAAATTTTGCGTCCGGTGTCGCCGCTGGCTTGGTTTCCGTTAGGCCTGTTGGCATTCAAAGCTGCCGAAGGTGCTACGGTTTTCATTATTGCCATTACCAGCCTTTGGCCAACGTTAATTAACACAGCCTTTGGGGTGTCGTCTATCCCAACCGATCATAAAAATGTAGGCAAAGCCTTTGGGTTTTCTCGCTGGAAATACATTGTCAAAATCCTGATTCCGTATGCACTTCCGCATATTATCACAGGCTTGCGGCTGAGTATTGGCGTGGCCTGGATGGTGATTGTGGCAGGCGAAATGCTATCGGGTGGCATCGGAATTGGCTTTTTTGTTTGGGATAGTTGGAACGGATTAAGCCTCGAAAAAATCCTTTCGGCCATCCTTATCATTGGCTTTGTAGGCTTGCTTTTAGACAAAGGTTTCAGTTCACTACAAAAAGCATTTAGTTATGAACAAAAATAAAACAACAGGTTTTGTGGACTCAGCAAATGATTTCCACAAACTCACTCGTACTACCGCTATTCAGATTAGCGACATTACCGTATCGTTCAAAACACCCAAAGGAACATTCACGGCGGTAAAAGACATCAATCTTGACATCAAGAAAGGTGAGATTGTAGCCCTTATTGGTCACTCAGGTTGTGGCAAATCTACTTTAATGAATACCATTTCGGGCATGGTGTCTCCGTCGGGTGGGGAAGTAATCGCCAATGATAAAAAAGTAAGTGGCCCTGGCCCAGATCGTGGTATTGTGTTTCAGAACTACTCGCTATTGCCTTGGTTATCAGTCTATAAAAACATTTTTGAAGCCGTTGATTCGGTGTTTAAAGATAAGACCAAAGCCGAGAAACGTGAAATTGTGGAAGAAAACCTGAACATGGTTAACCTCTTTGCGCATAAGGACAAGCTGCCAAGTCAACTATCTGGCGGAATGAAGCAACGAGTGGCCATTGCACGGGCGTTTGCCATCAATCCAAGCATTTTGTTATTGGATGAACCCTTTGGTGCCTTAGATGCACTCACCAAAGGCACTATGCACATTGAATTGCTCAAACTCTGGAACTTAGACAATCGTAACAAGACCATCGTGATGGTAACACACGACATTGAGGAGGCGATTTTTTTGGCTGACCGAGTAGTAGTAATGAACAACGGCCCAGCCGCTACCATCAAGGAGATTGTGGATGTACCCTTAGAAAGGCCTCGCAACAAAAAAGAAATTGTTCACGACCCACTTTACATAGAAACCCATGATCGGTTGATGAGTTTGCTCTTCGATAAATTTTCAATTGAGGATATGTAGCATCCTATTTAATCTCTAACGTCGGCGAGCAGTTTCACTGTGGGTTAAACGCCTAATGGCAAGTCCTCGCCGACGTTAAATACCGACATTAAGAAAAAGCATCATATTCAAATACAATAAATACTCATGAAAACCATTTTAACAAAACCACTTGATAAGCTCACGATTTTAAGTTTTTCGGGCGTACAAATGCGTACGTTTCACATTACATGGATCACATTTTTTGTGTGCTTTTTTGGTTGGTTTGGTATTGCGCCCCTAATGCCGGCTATCCGTGCCGACTTAGGTTTGACCAAGCCACAGGTAGGCAACACCATTATTGCGGCAGTATCGGCCACCATATTTGCTCGCCTCATTATTGGCCGCTTATGTGATACATGGGGGCCTCGCAAAACCTATACAGCACTATTAGCAATTGGCTCATTACCAGTAATGTTGGTAGGCTTGGCGCATGATTACACTACCTTTTTGCTGTTTCGCTTAGCTATTGGGGTTATTGGAGCATCATTTGTGATTACGCAATTTCACACATCTATGATGTTTGCTCCTAACATCAAAGGCACTGCCAATGCTGTTGCAGGTGGTTGGGGTAATTTGGGCGGCGGCATTACCCAGTTGGCTATGCCACTTATTATGGCGGCGATCATTGGCTTTGGCTATACCAAACCCGAAGCATGGCGTTTGGCAATGATTGTACCAGGTGTAATGATGCTCGTGATGGCGGTTGTCTATTACAAATTCACCAAAGATACACCTGCTGGCAATTATGACGAAATCCAGCGAGAAACCACCTCGGGCTCATCGGTTAGCTTTTGGTCAGCTTGTGCCGATGTGCGGGTTTGGGCCTTAGCCTTGGCTTATGCTTGTTGCTTTGGAATGGAAATCACCTTCGATGGTGTAGCTGCCTTGTACTTCTTTGATAATTTTCACATGGTCGAAACCGAAGCAGGCTTTTGGGCCATGTTGTTTGGTTTTATGAACATTTTCGCTCGTGCCGTTGGGGGTATTGTAGCCGATAAAGTTGGTCAAAAATACGGCATGAAAGGTAAGGGCATTTTATTAGCTGGCCTTTTGGCTTTTGAGGGCGTGGGCATTATGCTTTTTGCCCAAGCAGGCTCGCTTACGCTGGCCGTTATTTCAATGCTCACATTTGCCATGTTTCTCAAAATGGCAAATGGTGCTACCTATGCCATTGTGCCGTTTGTTAATCGTAAAGCCGTTGGGGTAATTTCGGGTGTAGTAGGCGCAGGTGGCAATGTAGGAGGTATGTTAATGGGCTTTTTGTTTAAAGCACAATCTATTAGTTACGCCCAAGCATTTTTGTACATCGGTATTGCTGTCATCACAGTGGGAGCAATCCTGTTTTTGGTGAATTTCTCGAAAGAGGGCAGCATCAACCAAGAAGGAACTGACTTAAAGGCAGACGAATTGGCGGTACAAGTAGTATAAAGCAGGGGAGCAGAGAAGGTGCGTAAAGGAAAGGATGAATAAAGACTATGCACCAGCATTTCACTAAGATAGATGATTATCATGGTCAAAACCAGCGAAGAATATAAATCAACCTGCTGTTATTGCGGCGTAGGATGTGGGGTAGTTGTTACCAAACATCCTAACGGACAACTCAGTCTTCGGGGCGACGAAAGCCACCCTTCAAGCAAGGGTATGCTTTGCTCAAAGGGGATGAATCTACACTATACCGTTATGGACCAATCGGATCGGTTGCTGCATCCACAAATGCGCTACAACCGCTCTATGCCTTTGCAGCAAGTAAGCTGGGATACAGCCCTTGACCGAACTGCGGCTATTTTTAAGACTTTTATCCAAAAATACGGCCCCGATTCTGTTGGATTTTATGTCTCTGGTCAGTGTTCTACCGAAGAATATTACGTTATCAATAAGCTCATCAAAGGCTTCATTGGGTCAAATAATATTGATACCAACTCCCGCCTTTGCATGAGCTCGGCAGTAGTAGGCTATAAACTCACCCTCGGCGAAGATGCCGTTCCTGTTTGCTATGACGACATCGAACTATCAGACTGTATTCTGGTAACGGGAGCGAATCCCGCTTGGGCGCACCCTATTATTTGGCGACGGGTAGAGGCCCATAAAGCAGCAAATCCAGATGTGAAAATCATTTGTATAGACCCTCGCCGCACCCAAACTGCCCAACAAGCTGATTTGCATTTGCAGCTTAATCCAGGCACAGATGTTACACTTACCAATGCCATTGGGCGGGTGTTGATACAAACAGGAGCAATTGATAATGAGTTTGTTAGCAATCATACTGATGGCTTTGAGGCGTATAAAGAACAAGTTTTTAAGCGGACAATTAAAGAATCTGCTGCTATTTGTGGGGTAAAAGAGCAGGACATTGTGCGGGCAGCCCAACTGATTGCGGAATCAAAAGGTTTCCTTTCGATGTGGACGATGGGGCTAAACCAATCGGTTATTGGAGTGAACAAAAACCTATCGCTCATTGATTTACATTTGATTACGGGCAGAATCGGCAAGCCCGGCAATGGCCCTTTTTCACTCACTGGGCAACCCAATGCCATGGGCGGACGTGAAGTAGGTGGTTTGGCAAATATGCTACCGGCCCATCGAGACTTGGCAAATCCGGCCCATCGAGAAGAAGTAGAACAATTCTGGAATTCGCCCGTGAAAATTGCCTCTAAGCCAGGTTTTACGGCTACCGAAATGTTTGATGCCCTCGCCGACGGACGCATGAAAGCCATCTGGGTGGTTTGTACCAACCCCTTAGTGAGTTTGCCCGATGCTAATTTGGTAGAGAAAGCACTCAAAAATGCCAAGTTTGTGGTAGTGCAAGATATGTCGAACCGTTCAGATACGCTTGCTTATGCTGATGTGGTATTACCTGCTGCCGGTTGGCTCGAAAAAGAAACCGTTTTTACCAATTCTGAGCGGCGTATCACTTATATGCCCAAGGCAGTAGATGCCCCAGGCGAAGCCTTACCCGATACCGAAATTATCACTCGTTTTGCCCAGAAAATGGGTTTCAAAAATGAGTTTAACTATCAACATTCCAGCGAAATATACGCCGAACACTGCGCCAGCACCAAAGGTACAAACATCGATATTTCGGGACTGAGTTATGATGCACTTAAAGAGGAAAGGAGTGTGCAGTGGCCGTTCATTCTCAAAGGAGAAAATGCCAATTTCCTCTCTATTGGGGTTTCTCGTCTTTTTGAAAATCACAAATTCTATACTCCGAACGGAAGGGCGCAAATTCACCCTGTTCCAGACGAAAATTTGTCAGAATCTATTGATGGAGAGTTTCCGTTAATTTTGACCACTGGGCGCATTCGTGACCAATGGCACACCATGACCAAAACGGGCAAGGTCAATAAGCTGAATCAGCACCTCGCCCAGCCCTTTTTGGAAATTCATCCTACTGATGCCAAAAAAAGAAATTTGCAAGACGGACAAGTTGCCGAAATAGAAAGCCGACGGGGAAAAGTGCAGGTAAAAGTCCAGATTACGACAGATGTGAAGCAAGGGGTTTGTTTTTTGCCCATGCACTTCGGAAAAATTGCAGGAAATAATTTTGGGCGGGCTAATAACTTGACTAACAAGCTGATAGATGCTCGTTCCAAAGAACCCGATTTTAAATTTTCTGCTGTGCAGGTGCGAGCATACACAAAGCCCCAAGAAAAAATTGTCATCATTGGTGCAGGTTCGGCTGGTTTAGGGTTTATCAATGCGTACCGAAAATTGAATCAAACCGACGAAATCCACGTCTTCTCCAAAGAAATTTATCCGTTCTATAACCGTGTGATGTTGCCCGATTACATTTCTGGTCATCAAACTTGGGAACAGTTGGTCAAACTGCGAGAAGAAGAATTTGAAAAAGCGCAAATTGTTGTTCATAAAGGCATAGAAGTCAAGCACATAGACCGTCAGCATAAAGTTATTACCGATGCTAACGGCGACGAGCATCACTACGATAAACTCATTTTGGGCATGGGAAGCCGTGCTTTTATGCCACCCAGTGTGCCAAAAATCCCGGGCATTTTCAACATGAGAAGCCGCTTAGATGCTGATTCGTTGATGCCGTTTTTGTCCTCTTCGCCGCTAACCCCGATTTCTAAATCGGGGTTGAGTGGTGCAGCATCTCCGATGGGGTCGCCTCCGACGCAAAAAGGAGGATCGGCTGTTATTGTAGGTGGAGGATTGTTAGGACTCGAATTAGCGGCTTCGTTACAAGAATTGGGCGTAAAAGTAACCATTGTGCAGCGCATTAGCCGCTTTATGGACAGGCAGTTAGACCCACTCGGAAGCGAATTGCTGCACCAAGAAATTGTGGAAAGGGGCATTGAGGTATTTTACAACGAAGAGGTTTCGACTTTCTACGGAACAGAAAAATTAGAGGCCATTCGCCTCAAATCAGGGCGAAAAATCCCTTGTGAAGTAGCTGTTTTTGCCATCGGTACCATTCCCGTAGTTGAGCTCGCCCGTGACTGTGGTTTAGAAGTAAACAGGGGCGTGGTGGTGAACGACTATTTGCAAACCTCCGACCCCGACATCTTTGCCATGGGCGAAATAGCCCAATGGAAAGGACAAATGTGGGGTATCACCGCTGCCGCCGAGCAACAAGCCGAAGTAGCTGCCAAGTTTCTGGCAGGTGATTTGGCGAGTTATTACAAAGGCAGCCTTTCAATGAACATCCTGAAAATGGAGGGCTTGCACTTGTGTTCGTTAGGCATGATTGAAACACCCGAAAACGACCCTACTTATGAAGAAGTGGTCTTTATTGACAAAGCCAAACGTTACTACAAAAAGTGCATCATTCATCAAGACCGTTTGGTTGGAGCAATTTTAATAGGCGATAAGTCGGAGTTTTTGGAATTCAAAGGCTTGATAGCCAATGGAATAGAACTGTCAAAAAAGCGATTAGACCTACTCAGAAGTGGCAAAAAAGCCGACCCTGTCATGGGTAAATTAGTGTGTTCGTGCAACAACGTGGGGCAAGGAAATCTGGAAAACGCAATCAATAACGGCTGTACTGATTTCACGAAGTTATGTCAAACTACTGGCGCAGGCACAGGCTGTGGCTCGTGCCGCCCCGAGGTGCGGCAGTTGTTGGAGAAATCAAAAGAGAAAGAATTACAAATTGCTATCTAATATGCAAGGCTATCACACCGTTCGGTTCAATTTTTTGGGAGGCATTGTGTCGCCCAAAGCCCTTAAAGATATTTTGGAGGTGGCTCAAAACTTGCACATTACCAAAGTGAGTTTTGGGTTAAGGCAACAGTTGTTTGTTTATGTGCCTTACAACCTCATGGCGCAGTTTGGTAAAGCCATGCAGGCTCAATCTATTGCTTTTCAGATAGATGAAAACGCCAATCCCAACATCATCAGCTCGTATGTGGGCGAAGAGGTTTTTTTGTCTGGCAATTGGCTTACCGAAGGCATTTACAAAGACATTTTTGACGAATTTGATTATGAGCCTCGCCTCAAAATAAACGTATCGGATAACCAGCAGAGTTTTACGCCCTTCTTTTCAGGGCATTTGAATTTTGTGTCGTCCAACATCCCTAATTATTGGTACTTGAACCTTCGTTTGCCCAAAACCAACGAGGTTCATCTGTTTCATGATTTAGTTTATTCTACCGAAATCTCAAAGGTTTGCCAAGCCTTAGAAGCACAGATTTTGAGTGGTAACAACAACGTAGCTTCGCTATTTGACCAAATTCCTCAACGCATTTCGTTGCCTGTGGGGCAAGCCCTCCAACTTCCTACCTTTAATTTACCTTATTATGAAGGCTTCAACCGTTATGGCGATAAAACTTGGCTTGGCATTTATCGTCGTGACGAGCTGTTTTCAACGCAATTTTTGATTGATTTATGTGAGTTGTGTTTAGATACCAAGGTTGGTTTAATTTGCTTAACGCCATGGAAATCGCTCATTATCAAAGGTATAAATAAAGAAAATAGAGGTAAATGGAGTAATTTGTTAGCAAAACACTCCATCAATGTGCGCCATGCAGCCAATGAACTCAATTGGCAAGTAGAAGACGATTCACCCGAGGCTTTATCACTCAAACAGTCGCTCATTAGGGCATTTGACAAAGACGATTTGCGTACCTTTGGCATCTGTTTTGGCATCAAAACCATTCCCAAAACCGAAGTTTTTGCATCTATTATGGTGCGGCAACGCCCGTGGAAGTGGCTGAATCTGATACCTCTTTTTAAAGTATATGATATTTCTTATACCCAAGATTTTGACCCCAACGGGCGCACCAAAGTCTATTTTGCCGAAGGGGTAAGTCGTTTCAATTTGGCCGAACAATTGAGGCGGTCGGTGTTATTTTACAACAAGAAAATTGCCGAAAATACCCTTGAAAAAGTAGAAAAAACACTTAAAAGTAAGGAACTTGTCAAATCTATTGCCCCCAAAGTGCATCAATGCAAGCACTGTTTTACGGTATATGACCCTATTTTTGGTGACGAACTCAACGGCATTACCGCTGGAATTCCGTTTACCAAACTCCCCAAAACTTATACCTGTCCCACTTGTGAAGCACCCAAAAAAGACTTTGTGGCGGTAGAGTTAGAGGGGGCAGGCACAATGGCAATCGAACACCGTTAAGTAGTTCAATGAATAACTACTTAAATAGGTAATGGTCTGTCAATCAGTGAATTGATTCAATCCGAACTCCAAAATCGTAAATCCGAAATTCTATAATTACACGCTTCAATACACAACCTGTATATCAATTGTTTTGTCGGCTTGGCAGTCAAACAGCGTTTTTTCATGTGCTGGCGGGCCAAAAGTGCCCTTTGCATTGTTAGAAAAAGCATAACCTTCTTTGGGGATTCCCATAAAATTGGTGTCCATTTTTTGGTTGTTGTTTTCGTCGTGGAACAACCTAACCGCATAGCGACCACCTGCAATATCATTCAGAATCCATTCTGCTTTTTGGTTTTTAATACTCAGTATCGCTTGCTTTACTGTCTTTTTGTGTTGATCCATCAGCTGAATCATTACTTTCCCATTATCATTTTTTAATCCTAATACCTGTACCTTTAGGGTAGGGTTGTTAGCCAAAGTAGGCACAAAGAGGTTTACCAAAAGTATAAGCGTAAGCATAGTGAAGGCTGTTTAGATTGTACTACAAAGCAAGCATTGCAGTGTTCAACCAAGAATCATTTTTTGACAAACTAACGAAAAGCTGGGGCCAATAGCATTTTTTAGGCAATAAACTTCTTACTTTTGGTAGCTAATTAGCTTATTTTGCTACTTTATGCACCAAACATGAGAATTTAATATTGCCATGCAAAACGCCGACATTATCGAAATTTTAGAACTAACTGCCAAATTGCTCGAATTGCATGGCGAAAACGAGTTTAAAGTCAGAGGCTATTCGTCAGCCGCATTTCAGTTAGACAAATCACCGCTCAACCTCACTACCGTTTCGGTAGAAGACCTCATCAAAACCCAAGGCGTGGGCAAAAGCATTGCCTTGAAAATTGAAGAAATCAGAACTACTGGGCAGCTTTCGGAGCTCAACGAAGTGCTATCTCGCACCCCCGAAGGCGTGTTAGAGATGTTCAAAGTGAGTGGTATTGGAGCAAAAAAAATCCGCCAAATTTGGCTTGATGCAGGCATTGACAACCTCAACGACTTGCAAATTGCTTGTGAAAACGGCCAAATAGCCAAGATTAAGGGCTTTGGTGACAAAACCCAAGAGTCAATCTTGAAAGCACTTCAATTTTTGCAGTCAAACGCTGCCAAACTTCGTATGAACAAAGCTGAAGCCTTGGCCCAAGTGCTATACGATGAATTAGAAAAGCATTTTCAGGAGGTAGAAATGGTAGGAGAGTTGCGACGGAAAAACGAAGTGGTCAGCACCATTCAGTTGTTAGTAGCTGCCGAAAACCCTATGACAGTGCAACGAGTTTTGAACAGTCTCGATTTCTTGCAGCAAGACGAAAAAAATTCCAACCCCTTTGTGTGGCGAGGTAAATTTGAAGATAAACTGATACCTGTTGAAGTGCTGGTGAGTTCGCCTCAACGATTTCAAAATGAGGTATTTATCTATTCGTCTTCACCCAAGCATTTAGCACAGAAAGTGACAAACGGCACACTTTTTCAATTGGCAAACAAACAATTATTTGACTCTGAAGAAGCCATCTATGAGCAAGCCCAAATCCCTTTCATTGTTCCTGAAATGCGAGAAGGAACCTTTGAGTTTGATTGGGCAAGCAAACACACCAACGACAACCTCATTACTTGGGAAGCCCTCAAAGGTATTTTGCACAATCACAGCACCTATTCTGACGGTAAGCATAGCTTAGCAGACATGGCAAGGTTTTGTAAAGAACTGGGTTTTGAATACTTAGGTATTGCAGATCACTCAAAATCAGCTACTTATGCCAGCGGACTCAATGAATACAGAGTAAAGCAGCAACATGAAGAAATTGACCAACTCAATGCCGAATTAGCGCCATTCAAAATCTTGAAAGGCATTGAGTCGGATATTCTGGCAGATGGCTCACTCGATTATGCCAACGACGTACTGGCTTCGTTTGACTACATAGTAGCGTCTGTTCATCAGAACCTCAAAATGGATATTCAGAAAGCGACCCAACGCTTGTTGAGGGCCATCGAAAACCCATATACTACAATATTGGGTCATCCTACTGGCAGGCTTTTGTTGAGTCGTGAAGGTTATCCGCTTGATTATCAAAAGATTATTGATGCTTGTGCCGAGCGAGGTGTAGTGATTGAAATAAATGCCAGCCCCTACCGACTCGACTTAGACTGGCGATGGATTCAGTATTGCCTCGAAAAAGGCGTGATGCTTTCTATCAATCCAGATGCCCACGAAAAAGACGGATATTTTGATATGCACTATGGCGTTGCTGTGGCTCGCAAGGGTGGGCTTACTCGTGAGATGACCTTCAATGCGTTGTCGCTTGCTGACATGGAATCGTATCTTCAAAAAAAGAGAAATCCTTGAAAATCTTAATCCTCCGTTTCTCCTCTATTGGCGATATTGTATTAACTACTCCCGTAGTGAGGTGTCTGAAAACACAATTGCCTGATGCAGAGGTGCATTATGCTACCAAAAAAGCCTATCGTAGCTTGGTAGAAAACAATCCTTATATAGACCGCTACTTTTTGCTCGAAAATGGGATTGGTGAGCTAATAACTCATTTGAAATCAGAGCGTTACGACTACATTATTGACCTCCACAATAACCTTCGTACCTTAGTTATTAAAGCAAGGTTGTTGCTAAACCCGGGGGTGAAATGTTATAGTTTTGACAAACTCAATTTTGAAAAATGGCTCTTGGTAAATCTCAAAATCAATCGCTTACCCAATGTTCATATTGTAGATAGATATTTAAAAACAGTAGAAGCATTGGGCGTAGTGAATGATGACAAAGGACTCGATTACTTTATTCCTAAATATGATGAAGTTGCCCTTGAATTGTTGCCCAAAACACACCAAAACGGCTACATAGCTTTTGCTATTGGCGGGCAACATGGCACCAAAAAACTCCCGATGGAACGCATGGTAGAACTGTGCCAACGCATCAATCAGCCTATTATGTTGCTGGGAGGTAAAGAAGACACCGAAGCAGCAGAAAAACTAATTAAACTTTGCCCCTCATTTAACATCTTCAACGCCTGCGGGAAGTACAATCTTAACCAATCGGCTTCGTTGGTAAGGCAAGCCAATATGGTTTATACCCACGACACCGGATTGATGCACATTGCGGCGGCATTCAAGAAAAAAATAGTGTCTATTTGGGGAAATACCGTGCCTTCCTTTGGGATGTACCCATACCAGACTAATTTTGTGGCTTGGCAGGTGAATAGCCTCTCCTGTCGCCCTTGTTCTAAAATTGGCTACAACCAATGCCCCAAGGGACATTTTAAGTGCATGAATGAAATTGTTTTTGAATAAAAATAGAAAACGCTTCTCAATATCCAAGACTCGTAACTCAGGATTACTTGAAATATGTCAAAACTCGTAAAAATCGGCTTAGTCCAAACAGCTTGTACAGCAGATGTAGAGGCCAATATGCAAAGAGCTATTGCAGGTGTGCGTGAAGCGGCAGCCAAAGGTGCACAAATTGTGTGTCTGCAAGAATTGTTTAGGTCTTTATATTTTTGTGATATAGAAGACCACGCCAATTTTCAACTGGGCGAAGCCATTCCGGGGCCTTCTACTGAAACGCTTTCGAGCTTGGCAAAAGAATTAGGTGTAGTCATTATTGCGTCCTTATTTGAAAAACGAGCGCAGGGGCTTTATCACAACACTACTGCCGTGCTGGATGCCGACGGCAGCTATTTGGGCAAATACCGCAAAATGCACATCCCCGACGACCCGGGTTATTACGAAAAATTTTACTTTACCGAAGGAGACTTAGGGTACAAGGTATTCCAAACCAAATTTGCCAAAGTGGGCGTATTGATTTGCTGGGATCAGTGGTATCCTGAAGCCGCTCGTATTACCAGTTTGATGGGAGCCGAAATTTTGTTTTACCCCACCGCCATTGGTTGGGACGTTAACGAACCCGACCCTGTTATTGACCAAGAACAATACAATGCTTGGCAAATTATTCAACGCAGTCATGCCGTAGCCAACGGGCTGTACGTGGTGTCGGTCAATAGAGTAGGGCGAGAGGCTGACCAGCAGTTTTGGGGAGGTTCGTTTGTTGCCAATCCATTTGGTAGGTTGCTCTATTTGGCCTCGCACGACCAAGAAGAAATACACGTTCAAGAAATAGATTTAGATAAAACCGAGTACTACCGCACCACATGGCCCTACCTCCGTGACCGCCGTATTGATAGCTATCAGCCTATTACTAAGCGGTTTATTGATTAAGGTCGAATTCTGAATTGTTCATTTCCAGTCATTTTAATGGTTACACTTTCATTCATTTTATCCTTCATTGAACCCAACTCCCAACCAACAAGGCTATTTTTTTCCACCCGAATGGCATTTGCACCGGGCTACGTGGCTTACGTTCCCGCATAACGAAGCCTCTTGGCAAGGCAACAAACGCCAACAGATGTACCCACAGTATGTGGCATTTATCAAGGCTATTTCGCAAGGCGAAAAAGTTTGTCTAAATGTTCATAACGAAGCGGTTAAACATTTGGCAATCAAAGAATTAGTAAAGGGGAATGTTGATTTGTCTCAAGTTGAGTTTTTGCTAACACCCACCAACGATGCTTGGTGCAGAGATCACGGGCCAGCTTTTTTGATAAATCCTGCTACCAAACAACGCCTTATTTTAGACTGGGGACATAATGCATGGGGAGGCAAATACCCACCATTTGACGACGACGACAATATTCCAACCAAAGTGGCTGAATACTTGGGTTTGCCAGTAATCAATCCCGGTATTATTATGGAAGGTGGTTCTGTTGAATTTAATGGGGCGGGAACAGTGCTTACGAGCAAATCATGCTTGCTCAACCCAAACCGAAACCCACACTTAAGCCAAGCTCAAATTGAGCAATACCTCTACGATTATTACGGTATGGAGCAAGTGCTTTGGGTAGCCGATGGCATAGTGGGTGATGATACCGACGGACACATTGATGACACCACCCGCTTTGTGAACCAAGACACCGTAGTGGCCTCCGTTGCCCCTCTGCACGACGAAAACCATGAAGTGCTGGCAACCAATCTCAAAATGCTCAAATCTATGCGTTTGCTCAATGGTAAACAATTGAATGTTATTGAGTTACCCATGCCAGACCCTGTTGTGATTGACGATTTTATGACACCTGCTTCATACGCTAATTTTTATATTTGCAATGCTGGGGTGCTGGTTCCAATATATCAATGTGCCCAAGATCAAACGGCACTGGACATTCTTTCGTCTGTTTTTACAGACCGCTCTGTTATTGGTTTAGAAGCCACCAACATTATCTGGGGGCAAGGCAGTTTTCACTGCTTGAGCCAACAAGAGCCGATGGTTTAATTTCTATGTTTTATCGCAGAAGCTCGCTGAATTTTTACGCAAAATCACGCAGAATAGTAAGATGTATTTCAGCGTACCTCTGCGAAGGATTTATTTTGCGAACTTCTGCGAGATTAACACACAAAAGCAATTACGGAGATGACAGAAAATGATATTTCCTACAAAATCAGAGGAGCAGTTTTCAAGGTATTTACTAAACTTGGACCTGGGTTGTTAGAATCTGTTTATGAAGCGGCTTTAAAGTATGAATTAGAGAAAGAAGGCTTAGATGTTCAAAATCAAGTTGGCGTTCCAATGTATTACGACGAAATCAAGTTTGATGTAGGTTTTCGATTAGATTTATTGGTAAATAACAAGGTGATTATTGAAATCAAATCCGTAGAAGGCTTGGCAGACGTTCACTACAAACAACTGCTGACGTATCTGAAACTATCAGATAAAAAATTGGGAATACTCATCAATTTTAATGTGGTTAAATTAGAGGATAAAATCTCACTTATTCGTATCGTAAATGGACTATAACTGTCAACATAAGGCAAGAATCTTGCTGCAGACAATCTTATTCGGCTGTATCTTAACTGCATGCAAGCCAACACAGTTTGTGTCCACACTTCAACCACAGTCACTTAAAGCAATTGATTTAGAAGAAACCTTGACTGGTGCAGATGAAATCCTGATGGTTTATTCGCTCACAGCAGTAAATGCCCAAAATCAACTAATTGATACTAAAAACCAAGTATGGGGAGTAGAAAAAATCATTAAAAATCAGGTGATTGGCCAGGCAAAATTTATTCCTGTTCATTTAGATGTTCCAGCTAATGGACAGATTCGGGCTAACGTTATTGTATTAGAAATTGAGAATTATCAAAAAGCGCAACAACTCATTGACAAGCTGCGCAAAGCTAATGGCCTTGCCACCATCCCCATGATGGCGCTGGAAGTGGGTGAAGCTGCCACGCCTCTGCGTTATATCACACTGGCACTTTCGTTGATTGGCGAGTCATTGAAATACGCCAACTACATTGATACCGACGACCTGCTCGGCGAGCATCAATACCTGCTTGATGCCAAGCAATTCAAAAAAAGTGGTTTTCGATTGCAGATTCCCGTGACTTTCAAAGACAAGCACCTGGCCGAAACCTACGAATATCAACTCGTTTATGAGTTAACAAGCCAAGTCAAATCATCAAAACGTAAGTGATTCGCCTTTTTATTACTAACTTTGAGGCTCTGTACACTATTTCTGGTGTATTGACCGTTAAAAAAGAACTGCGTTTTAATTAAGTGACCCAAACCCAACATCTATGACCCAACGAGTATGTCTTGTAGCCCTCTTAGCTATGACTTTTGTAGCTTGTAAATCTACTCAACCCGTTGTTAACCAGTCTATTACTGTTAGTGAACCTACGGCAGTTGTTCCGCCTGCACCCGTTGTGCCACCGCCACCTGCCGACCCTATTGTCATGAAAATTGGCAATAAAGAAATTGCAGCGAGTGAGTTTGCACAGGTCTATAAAAAGAATTTACTCACTGCCGACAGTGCCAATTCAGACAAAAGCCTGAAAGAATATGCCGAATTGTTTACCAATTTTAAATTGAAAGTAATTGCAGCCGAACAATTGGGTAAAGATACCACCGAGGCCTTTCGAGAAGAATTAGCAGGGTATCGCAAGCAACTGGCACAACCTTACCTTACTGAGAAAAACGTGTCAGAGGCTCTTGTTAAAGAAGCCTATGACCGCCTCAAAGAAGAAGTGAACGCTTCGCATATTCTGATTTCGTGTGCACCTGATGCCGAACCACAAGACAGTCTCAAAGCCTACAATCAAATAATCGAACTCAGAGAACGTCTGCTAAAAGGCGAGGATTTTGTTACACTGGCCAAACAATATTCTACTGACCCTTCGGCTGCTTTTAATGGCGGAGCTTTAAATTATTTTTCTACTTTTCAGATGGTTTATCCATTTGAAACGGCTGCTTACCAAACACCTAAAGGCAAAATTTCGATGCCCATACGCACGCAATTTGGCTATCATTTGGTTAAAGTGACTGACCGCCGTGACTCACGAGGTAAGCTCAAAGTGGCACACATTATGACTCGTTTTAAACCCAATGCCACCGATGAAGACCGTACTGCGACTCGCCAGAAGATAGAAGAGCTATATGCTAAACTTCAAAACGGCGAAAAATTTGAAACACTTTGTAAGATGTATTCAGAAGATGCCAGCTCGAGCAATAGCAATGGGGAGCTACCTGCTTTTGGCGCTGGCGAAATGGTAACACCCTTTGAAGAAGCCTCTTTTGGCCTCGAAGACATAGGCAGTGTGTCTAAACCAGTGCAGACTCAGTATGGCTGGCATATCATCAAATTGCTCGAACGCAAAGAGTTAGAACCTTACACCACTATGCAACCCTATCTGCGCCAAAAAG
>JBGAVQ010000436.1:0-2616 GCA_044228045.1 Spirosomataceae bacterium | reverse complement strand
TCATGGCTGTGCTCTACACCGGGTACTTCAAATACATTGGCTTCCCAGTCTTCAAAATCAGTTTTAACTTTGCTCAATGCTGCTATTACCTCGTCGGCTTGTTTGGCTGAGGAATCGGCCAAGGTTTTTTTCTTGTCGCTCAAAAGGGTGGTTAAGCTATCTATTTGCTCAACTATAGGTTCTATTTCTTCTTGAATTTCGGAGGCTTCTAAATGAATTTTGCCTGCTTCTTTTACCTTGGGATCGTCTTTGAGGGAGTTGCTACAAGCCCAAATAACGGTTATTAAGGTAAGCACACCGAGGAAAGAAGATTTTTTCATAGTGTTTTTATGGTTTTTAAATGAGGATTAAGTTCTGTTGTAGCTATTTAGCGTCGGAGACGCAAGACCATCCAACCCCGATGACACATCGGGGTTAGCGGATTACCGAAATTATTTCAACGAAATTGACTGAGGAACAATCTGTTCTTTTACATCAAATCCCTCTTGCTTTATCTGGTTCAAAATGAGGGATTTAGACGTGATTTGTTGGTTGAAACGAATAGAGACTTCTTGGTTTTTAAAAACAATTTGTGAGTCCAACACACCTTCAATTTGGCTTAATGCCGTACGTAGTGCTTGCTCAGAATAGTAAGCATCAGTTACCACAAAAGTTACCTGCCGGGTGTTCATAATCCGTTGCAACTGCTGAGTAGCCAATTGTTGCTTTTCGGTTTTCAGCAAGCCTGAGTGCGGCAAAGTAGCTGCAATCGCCGAAATGCCTACAATAAACCAAAGCAACTGGCGCTCACGTAAAATGTGTGTACGAGACCCGTGCGGGTGTACGTAGTTTCGGTAAAAAGCCCAACACAAAAGCCCTCCTTGCAAAACCAAAAAATAAGGCTGGTATTGCATTAACCACCCCAACGAAGACGAAAACCCTCCGATGCCCATTACTGCCGTAACCAATGGTAACAAGCAACAAATGGAATGTAAGAGGGTGGTAAGAACCGTAGTAGAAACGTAAATGGCAAATCTCATAATTTGTGCAACTGAGTTGCAAAAGTAACAGTCGCTTTTGAGATAAACAACAATCTGCTTATAAAGTTCCGAAACAATGTTGCATTTTCTGCTACGATGTCATAAAAAAGGGCTGGCCTTATGCCAACCCTCCTTGTTTCTGGGTAATCTAAAAATTACATCTTTGGCAATACTACTGCATCAAGCACATGAATAACTCCATTTGACTGATACACGTCGTAGGTACTGATGTTGGCAATGGCACCGTTTTCGTCTTTTAGGCTAATGTTGTGCTTACCGTTCATCATAACCCACAATTTGCCGCCACTTACAGTTTTGAGTTCGGCTTTACCATTACCTGACATGATGAGCTTGGCGATGGCATCGTAGTCCAATTTGCCTGCTACTACATGATAGGTTAATACTTTTTGTAAAGTTGCCTTGTTTTCGGGCTTCAATAAAGTCTCAACAGTACCCGCTGGCAAGTTTTCAAAGGCATCGTTTACGGGGGCAAATACTGTAAATGGCCCTTTGGTTTTGAGTGTACTTACCAAGTCGGCGGCTTTTACGGCAGCTACTAAGGTAGTGTGTGCCTTTGAGTTTACGGCGTTGTCCACAATGTCTTTCATGGGGTACATGGCTTCGCCTCCTACGGTAACGGTGTTGTCCATGTTTTGAGCGTTTGAAACAATTGCGAATACGCCAAGAGCCAATGTCAAGATTGTTTTTTGAATGGTTTTCATAAGTTGTTTGTGAAAATTTTGTTTTTAGTTTGTTGAAATTGAATTCGACATATCTACGGTGATAGGGCAGTGCTTGGATTGGTGATAATCATAATTTTTATGGGGGCAACCCTTGTGGTTGCCTCAGAATGTTTTGCAGGAGCAACCGCAAGGGTTGCCCCTACGGTTGTTTCTTCCTTACAATTTCTACTCCTGCCGATGTACCCACCCTTGTAGCACCTGCCTCCACAAAGGCAAGAGCCTGTTCGTAGGTTTTGATACCACCCGAAGCCTTTATTTGAATATGAGGCGGTAACACACTTCGCATCAGTTGCACAGTAGCTAACTCGGCTCCTTTTGGTGCAAAACCTGTAGAAGTTTTTACAAAATCAACGTTGGCATCTACACACATTTCACAAACTGAGTGGATCTCAAAAGAATCCAGATATGCTGTTTCAATAATTACTTTTAATAGCGCCTTAGCGTCGTGCGTTAGTTGGCAGAGTTGTTGTATCTCGTTGGCAACGCTAAGGTAAGCCATGCTTTTAAATTGACTCAGGTTGATTACCATGTCTAATTCAACAGCCCCGTCAGCTAAGGCTTGTTCGGCCTCTTTCAGCTTTGTTGCAGTGGTGCTATACCCCAACGGAAACCCAATAACAGTACAAAGTGCCGTTTGCGAACCCTCGAGCCAACTTTTGGCATATCGCACGTAGGTAGGGGCAAGGCAAACAGCTTTAAAGTGATGCTCCCACGCTTCGGCACACAACTGACGAATATCGGTTTCGGAGGCGCTGGGTTTCAAATTAGTATGGTCAATAAAAGGGGCAAGGTTCATGTTTTTGTTGGGGGGGAAATGGATTTTTAGCTTTCGTCTATTTTTTACAACCTTTCTG
>JBGAVQ010000077.1:0-21409 GCA_044228045.1 Spirosomataceae bacterium | reverse complement strand
CATGATTGCGTAACGAACTGCATTGAAGCCCATGTCCATCTTATGGCTTTTGGTGCTATGCCCTAATTCAAACCGTAGGTTTTGATATCGAATATTTGATTTTAAGTCAAAGGCATACTCAGGTTCATCGTTACTCATGGTTGAAATATAATCGCTCCAAACGCCTACTAAATTGCTGACCCATTGCGAGTTGATTACATGATTCCAACGGAAAGAAGCATTGGCTGTTTTCCAGCGAAAAAGGGTAGAAGTAGCGTTTACCTCTAAACCCGAAAGTGAATCACCTGCTACCTTGAAGGCATCTTGACTCAAAAAACCTGTCAAAAAAAACTGATTTTTTTCATTGGGTTTAAATGCCAACTTTGTTGTAAACTCATAAAAATTAGCCTTGGTCTGTTTGAGAACTTCATTGTTGGTTAGCTTAAATAAATAATCTGAAAATGACCCTCTTGCTGCAGTCAGAAAGGATAATTTTTTGCCAGCCAGCGGCCCTTCTATCATCAAGCGACTGGCTGCCAAACCCACGCCGCCCTGCACTGTCAGGCTATCTGCAAAAGGTTCTCTAATTCTCACCTCGGCAACAGAAGATACTCGCCCACCATATTGAGCAGGAATCCCCCCTCGAAAGAACGTGACATCTCGCACGACATCTGGGTTAAAAACCGACAACAACCCCATTAAGTGTGAGGAATTGTAGATGGGGGCATCGTCCATCAAAATTAGGTTTTGGTCAATGTTGCCGCCTCGTACATTAAAGCCAGTTGCCCCTTCGCCAACGGTGGTTACACCCGGCAATAAGAGCAAACTTTTGAGAATATCGGTTTCACCACCAATCGCACTTATTTTCTTTAAAGTCTTGATGCTCAGTTTGGTAACACCCGTGCGAGTTTCAGAAATGTTTCGGTCTTGGGACTGCTCTGTAATGATTACTTCTTCAAGTTGATTACTCATTTCTTGCAGTTCAATATCATGTATTGTAAGTGCTTTCACTTCTACCGTATCTCGTTTTACTTCATATCCAACATATCGAGCTTCTAAAATATAGGTGCCACTTGGAAGTCGAAAAACAAACCCATCTCGATCTGTAATGACAGATTTTTGGATACCCAAAACTCTGACAGATGCCCTTTGCAAAGGTGTGCCTTTTTTTGAATCTTTTACAATTCCTGTTAAAGTAAAAAGGGTGCTATTGTTTTGTTGTGAAAAACTTAGTAGAGGAGATACCAGCCCAAAAAAGACGAACAAGCCGTAAAAAATCTTCATAGTGCAACAAAATGGGGTTTCAACATCATTGCAACATACTAAATTTCTATCCAATTGATACAATTTTTAACGAATTGTTGATAATCTATCAAAATCAGACAAGATGGTCTTGAAATTGAACAAAATTCAGTTTGACACTTCCTGAATACTGTTTTAAACAATTTGCCTGTATTGTATAGAGTGAGTTTAATACCTACCTTTGTTGTATTAAAATTCAATTCCCCTTGAAAAACAGCACTTTACACGAACTCCTGATAACCCACCTTACCCGTGTAGTGTTGTTTGTGAGTATATTTTGTGGTGGATATGGCGTACTGTTTTCGCAGAAAATTAGTAATAATCAAGGTTCAATAAGTGCAAGTATCGACCATCATGATGGTACACCAAATAATCCTCTCTTTTGGTGCGAAGATAATCTTTTCGATAACGACGAAAGCTCATTATTTGAAAAAGAAGAAGATACAAAAGGTGATTCTTTAGCAACACTTTCTGGTAGCAGTCAGCTTGTAAATAACCAAATTAATCTTTCTGGAAACTTCAAAAATAAGGTTATCTCCTTCAATAGTTCAAAATTATTCCTTCTCTTTTGTTGCTTAAAATTCTATTTTTAAGTGTTGCTTCTTTTCTTTAAGAGCGTTTTTGACATCAGTTTACAAAAACAACGTATTTGATAAATCAATTAATTAACCTCACGCTTAGTTGAGGTGAATGTAGTTTATTTTACAAACCTTTAAAGTTAACCTTTTTGTAAACTACTTCTATTCAGTTTTGATATGAACAGATTACGTCTTATTGTACGATTATTTTAGTACGAGCCAATTGTCCCAATTTTAGAATTATGACTACAAAGCACAAAGGCTTTAATGAGCATGAGGTTATTCACCTCTTAAAACACTTTTTACCAGCACAAGCTCCGCTCAAAGACTTTGTTCATCATAATACATTACATGCTTTTCAGAGTCAATATTTTTATGATGCGATTCGTAATGCCTCAAAAATATTCGGATATAAAGTATCACTTTCGCTCGAAGAATTTAGGTCTCTTTATGACAAAAAGCGTATCAATCCATTGATTTTAGAAAGAGTTATTTCAGAAAAAAAAGGAATTGAATTGCTTGAAGACTGGAAAATAAAAGCAATTTATGACAAATATGACGAGTCGAATAAGCCAAGAATTGGTCAATTAAGGGCTAATTGGAAAAAGAGATATTATATAGATTTAGATTTATTGGTTCATCCAATTTTGTTTCGCATTCTGTGCAGCTACCTCGACCAAGGCATTGCTATTTGGAATTTTCCCGTTTCGCATAAAGGTTTTCTTGATTCGCTTCGAGAAATGGAAGAACATACTTTTACGAGTTTTTTCAAGACCCAAAGAGCAAAAAAACTTCTTTTAAAAGGCGATTATAAAATTGAGGAGTTGCTAAAAATTGTCGTTGGCGATGAATCACTCTACAAACAATATATTTTCGACCAACAATTTGCTCATCAAGGTTGGTCTGGTATTGTTTCAGTCATTGAAGATTTTCCACAAACATTGTTAAATACCAAGAAAATTTCGACTCGTGAATTGATAATTTTTGAGTTATTGCTCGAAATTGATGCCCTTGATAATAAATTTGGTGAAAAATGGACACCAATTTCTCAGGGAAATATTGAGCATTTTTCAACTGATATTTTTGCAGATGTACCAAAAACAGAACTCCATGAATTGCTTAATATTTGGCAAGATGCCTTTGAATGGAGTTATTATGACCAAGTTTTTGCGGGAATTAAAGAAACGCTCCATGCCGAAAAGAATGTAGGCGACCGCCGAAAAACAGAAGAGCAAAGTTTTCAGGCAATGTTTTGTATTGATGACCGAGAATGTTCGATACGCCGTTATCTCGAAAAATTTGACGAAAACTGCGAAACCTTCGGTACAGCTGGTTTCTTTGATGTAGAATTCTTTTTTCAGCCAGAATATGCCAATTCATATACCAAACAATGCCCTGCTCCCGTAACGCCCCAATATTTAATCAAAGAACTTTCGGACGATTCGGCAAGTGGCAAGACAAAAAAACAACAAGATATACATTTCCGAAAACAAAGTCATGCACTTTTTAGTGGTTGGCTTATTTCGCAAACACTTGGTTTTTGGTCGGCATTCCGTTTATTCCTGAATATTTTCCGACCTTCGATGAGTACCGCTTCGGTGTCTTCATTTAGGCACATGGATAAATTGTCGGTACTTTCTATTGAAAATAAAGACATTAACGACCGTGAGTTTGACCTTCAAATAGGTTTCACCATTCCTGAAATGGTACAGCGAGTCGAAAACCTCTTGAATAGCATTGGTTTGGTGAAAGATTTTGCTCCAATCGTCTATGTGGTGGGGCATGGAGCAAGCAGTGTAAACAATACGCACTATGCAGGATACGACTGCGGAGCGTGTTCGGGCAGGCCAGGGTCGGTTAATGCGAGAGTCATAAGTTTTATGGCGAATCATGCAAAAGTGCGTGAAATCTTACTTACAAAAGGCATTGATATTCCTGCACATACACAGTTTATTGGAGCATTGCACGATACAACCAAAGATGAAATCGCTTTTTATGATTTAGATATACTTTCTGCCGAAAACCTAAAAAATCATGCAAAAAACGAGGTGCTTTTTACAAAATCCTTAGATTTTAATGCCAAAGAACGTTCAAGAAGATTTGAGTCAATTGATACAACGTTGAGTCCAGAGCAAATTCATGAGAAAATAAGAACGAGAGCAGTGTCATTATTCGAGCCTCGTCCAGAGTTAAATCATGCTACCAACGCCCTTTGTATTGTTGGCAGAAGAGAGTTGTCGAAAGGTTTATTTTTAGACCGACGTTCGTTTATGAATTCGTTCGACTACCAAGTTGACCCCGAAGGAAAATACCTTGTAAACATCATGAATGCCGTAGCTCCTGTCTGTGGCGGCATCAACCTTGAATATTATTTTTCGAGGGTTGATAACCACAAACTGGGTGCTGGCTCGAAACTTCCGCACAATGTGATGGGGCTTTTTGGTGTAGCCAATGGCATTGACGGCGATTTACGACCAGGTTTACCAAACCAAATGATTGAAGTCCACGACCCAATACGCTTGATGGTAATTGTTGAGCATTTCCCCGAAATCGTTTTGGCATCTATTCAAAAATCTGCTCAAACTTATGAGTGGTTTCAGAACGAATGGATACACTTGATGGTCGTAAACCCTGAAACACAAGAGATTTCTTATTTCAAAAATGGCGATTTTAGTATTTATCAACCGCTACAAAAATCGCTTGATTCGGTGCATGACATTGCTATTTTGTTAGAATCGCACCAAGAAAACTTTCCTGTTTATTTGATAAAGTAACACTTTGCTTGAAAGCGTATAATATGGCTTCAATCATTCAATTTTTTGTTTTTATTCCTCTTTTGGGGCTAATCATCAGTTTGTTTATTTCTGATAAAAAAGAAACAGTCCTCTCTTGGGTGGCGTTTCTAACCGTTGGTATAAACTTACTCAGTTTGCTCATTTTTATTACCTATTGGCTACTCAATCAATATCCTGTTCTTAACTTAAAAGAAGTTGATATTTTCAAATCAAAAGAATATGAGTTTTTATTGGATTTATATTTCGACAAAATCACTGTTGTATATCTTTTGGTTGGCTCATTTATTACCTTCTTGATTACAATTTACAGCCGATATTATCTTCATCGAGAAAGTGGTTACAAACGTTTTTTCAATACGATTCTATTCTTTTATTTGGGCTATAGCATTGCCATTTTATCGGGCAATTTTGAAACGCTTTTCATTGGTTGGGAGATATTGGGTATTTGCTCATTTCTACTTATTTCTTTTTATAGAGATAGATATTTGCCTGTAAAAAATGCTATTAAGGTATTTTCGGTTTACCGAGTCGGCGACGTGGGCTTGATTTTGGCAATGTGGGCAAGCCACCATTTATGGCACGAAAACATCACATTTTTGAAACTCAATAACTTTGAATTGGTACACGAACACCTACTGAGCCACAGTTATACCGGTGTTTTTATTTCGATTATGATTTTGGTGGCAGCAGCAGCCAAATCGGCACAATTGCCATTTTCTTCGTGGTTGCCTCGTGCCATGGAAGGGCCAACGCCTTCAAGTGCGATTTTTTATGGTTCGCTTTCGGTGCATTTAGGTGTTTTTCTTTTGTTGAGAACTCACCCTTTCTGGGAGCATCAAATTTCGGTACGTGTACTTATTGCCTTGCTTGGTTTATCTACCAGTATTATCGCTTCGCTTATTGCAAGGGTACAATCATCAGTAAAAAGTCAGATTGCTTATGCTTCGGTGGCACAAATCGGAATCATTTTTATTGAAATGGCTTTGGGTTTTGAAAAATTTGCTTTGTTTCACTTTGCAGGAAATGCCTTTTTCAGAACGTATCAATTGTTAGTTTCGCCATCGGTGGTGAGTTATATGATACGTGAACAGTTCTATAATTTTGTGCCTCACCAACATACTTTTGAAGACTCGCTGCCTAAAAAAATCGAATATTCTATTTTTCAATTAAGCCTAAAAGAGTGGAATCTCGAATTATTCATGAATTATATGGTTTGGAAGCCTCTGAAAGATGTTGGTCGAAAATTAGACTTTCTTACAGTCAATCGGCTTTTATTCTTGTTTATTCCTGCCTATATTATTGGTTTAGTATTCTTATTTATGAGTGATTCGTCGGTTAATCAACACCATAAATATTTGCCTGCATTATTTGCTTTCATTGGTTTATTGATGATAATAAAGTCATATTCTGAAAGAAAAAGCCCATTGATGAGTTGGTTACTCCTCATAATGAATCATTTATGGATAGCATTGGCAATATCATTCAACGAAAAATTTGAATTTAGAGAATCGGTATTTTACCTAAGCGGTGTTATAATTTCGGGTGTCATGGGCTATTTATGCCTAAAAAGACTCAAAAAATTGGAACAAAGCATTGATTTGAATCAATTTTCGGGTCATGCTTTTGAACATCCAAAACTGGCGTTACTTTTTTTATTGGCCTGTTTGGGATTAGCGGGCTTTCCAATAACTCCTACTTTTATTGGACTTGATTTAGTGTTTGGCCATATACATCAAAACCAATACATTTTAGCAATCTCAATATCTTTAAGTTTTATTTTGTCGGGTATATCGCTAATTCGTCTTTATTCACGAATTTTCCTTGGGCCTCATCTAAAAACCTATCATGAGGTAGCCTTTCGTTCGTCGTAGTAACTAAAAAAAGTCTAAGAGAAAATTGGTTTGTTTTTGAATTTTTTCAAGAAATTACTATAAAAATAGTCGTTTTTTGTGATTTTACTTGGTTTTATTTGGAAAACATAAAACCTTTTACGATTTTTCAGTAAAGTTTAATTCGGTTATGACTAACCTTATTATAGTTAATGAAACAATTGAATCTGCTTTGCTTTTTGTTGTTTATTAGCCTTCGAGTTATTTCTATGCCTTGCATGGGGTGTAGTGGTAATGATACTACTGCTCCAGTAAATTCAAAAGAAAGTATAAGCCATAAATTGTTAAATCTATATCAAATTAGTTTATTAAGTGCCGTAGTCACCATTGAAGAATCTCAAGAGGATGACTCTGAACCCAAATTGCTGATAAATTCGGCTGCTTACCCAAGAAGATTAACCCAAATTGCCGATAAATTCAGCTACTTACACTAATTTAAGTTTTTTCTTTTCGCCATTTTTCTCTCATCAGGTTCAAACCCTTCTCTCAACTCAGGCCATTAGCAAGACTAATAAACGTCTGTTTACCCGATTTCAAAATCTCCGTATTTGATATCTTGTTTTCTTCCTACAGCCGATTGATGGACGCATCATTTCGATAGCTTTTATTCTTAATCGAAACTTTTTGTTTGATTTATTTTAATTCGTCACAACAGGTGTTGAATAGACGATAGTTTATTCACCCTTACGATAAAGTTTGTTGATTTTTTGGCAAACCTATGCCCGCCGGTGCAAAATCCGGTAAAGATTGATTTAGGGAAGTTGTTATTTTGTGGGGAATGTGCTCTTGCATTCCCCAACAAAATTTGCACATTTAGTGAAAATATCATAAAATCCCTATTTCACAGTAGATTCTTATAAAAATGAATAAAACAACAGACTTCGCACGTAGATTAAATAGTGTCAACTGGACCAAGAGCCCCAACTGGTTAAAATCGAAATGCCAAATCTTGCAAAAACAAGTTTTGAGGTTTTTTATAGTTTGCTTATTAGTTGGGATAAGCCCCTCAATTGGCTTCACCCAAACTGTGTACAGTCAAAATAATGACTTTTGGTTACATTATTTTGGCAAGAATATGCTCACCCGAAAACTGTCGTTTACGCTTGAAGGAACATTCAGATTTGCGAACGGTCTGAGTGAAAAACAACAATGGTTTATCAGGCCCTCGCTCGATTATCAGTTAACAAAACGCTTAGTTGGTAGCATTGGCTACACGCACTATGACACTTATGTATATGGTAACCCAGCCATCAATAAAACAACAATTCCAGAAAACCATCTTTGGTTACAAGGGCAATTTGTACACCAATTTGGGGATTTTAAAATGATTAATAGGCTAAGAGACGAGAATCGTTACGTGGGTATAGCTGTAAAAACAGTTGATGGCTCTTACGTAATTGACCATTTTGATTACAGAAATCGCTTACGCTATATGCTATTATTGAATTATACTTTACTCAAAAAGGACAGTAAAACCACAACGTTATTTGGGATAATAGGGGATGAAGCCTTCTTTAATATCGGCTCAAATGCAGGCGCAACATTTATGAATCAAAACCGAATTATTGCAGGCTTTGGGTATAATCTTAATCCGCAGCATCAATTACAGGTGAGTTATATCCATCAAAACATCTGGAATTTCTCTAATTCAATATTAGAAAATAACCCAACAGTCAGGCTTTCGTATTACACCAATTTTTCATTTGTAAGAAAGTAATCACCTAATATCTTACATTAATGAATCCAGAATCCAATTTTATTTGATGCAAAATTAAACGGTTGAAAATCTCCTAACACGGTCATCCTTTCTGGTTTTCGCCTCTTTTCGTTCTTATTGAGTGCTTCACAATCTGCATTTTGACAATTATTTTGTTAAAATTTTTGCTTGATTTATATTTGGTAAACTAATTTGCAAATGCAATAAAACAGCACAAAACAGTACTTTAGCAAAACAATTTTTGTTATTCTTTAAATAATACACAACTTTGTGGTATGATCAAAGGCACACACATATTTGTACGCTTTTTTTGTTTACTGCTGGTGTTTCACATCATTGCATTAAATACATACAACGATTTGTACCTCAACCTGATCTATAAATCGTCTATTTCTATCAATAGTAATGTTGAAGAAGAACCTGATACAAACTCTAAATCAAGTGAATCAGATAACTTTGAATTGGATGACGATAAGTTTTTAGCAGCTGCCTTATACCTTGTAAATGGTAAATGTGAACTTGATTTAATGCAATTTCAACAACGCCACTTCCTTTACTCTTCTATTGCATTTCAACAAGTGCATTACGAAATCCAAATCCCTCCTCCTCGGTCCTAATTTTTAGCGGTTTTTTCAAGTTATATACCATAATCTGAAAACATACTTCTATGTTTTTTTACTTATGTTATAGTAATTTTTAGAAAATTAGCTACAACCAGCTCACTATCAGCTGTTTAATTTAAGCAGTATATCAAGTGACTTATTTGTATTTATTGAAATTAATAAATAGACTCACTGAATGTGGTCAAACTACGCTTGTATTTTGCCTCATTGTTCAGCTAATCAACTATTTGAATTATGAGTATGCTTATTCAAAGCAAATCAAAAAATGAATTAACATTTGCCTACATCAAGAATGATTTGCCTGCGGGCTTGGTCGTTTTTCTGGTGGCACTACCGCTTTGTTTGGGTATTGCATTGGCATCTGGTGCACCTTTATTTTCTGGAATAATTGCTGGAATTGTAGGTGGAATAGTAGTAGCATTTGTAAGTGGGTCGGCACTAAGTGTGAGTGGGCCTGCTGCTGGGTTAACAGTCATTGTGTTAAATGCCATTACTCAATTGGGCAGTTACGAAGTGTTCTTGTTAGCTGTTGTGCTGGCGGGTTTACTCCAACTTGTATTGGGATATTTGAAGGCTGGAATCATTGGTTATTATTTTCCGTCCAGTGTTATCAAAGGAATGTTGGCAGCAATCGGTATTATTTTGATACTCAAACAGTTGCCACATGCGGTTGGTTACGACAAAGACAATGAAGGTGACTTCGATTTTATTCAATCAGATGGGCAAAATACATTTTCAGAGATTTTCAAGGCACTTGTCTATGTTCACCCAGGTGCAGTCATTATTGCTGTGATTTCACTCGTAATATTGATCATGTGGGAACGTCCATTTTTGAAAAAATACAGCTTCTTCAAAGTTGTACCTGGTGCATTGTTAGTCGTAATTCTCGGCGTTGTAATTAATGAATGGTTCAAAATTAGTATCCCAGCTTTTTACTTATCAGGCGAAGAATTAGTACGTTTGCCAGTCGCTAAATCTGCTACTGATTTTATTGGCCAATTTACCTTGCCCGACTTTTCGGCACTTAGTAACTACCAGGTTTATGTGTCGGCCATCACTATTGCTATCATTGCCAGCTTAGAATCGCTGCTAAGTGTAGAGGCGGCAGACAAACTCGACCCCTACAAACGTGATACGCCAACTAATCGAGAACTAAAAGCGCAAGGAATCGGCAATTTGATATCAGGAATGATAGGTGGACTACCCTTAACGGCGGTTATTGTTCGTACATCTGCCAATATCAATTCGGGTGGTAAGACCAAACTTTCTGCCATTATTCATGGTTTCTTATTATTGCTCAGTGTAATAGCACTTCCGTCACTTCTTAACAAAATCCCACTTGCGTGCTTGGCAGCGTTGCTACTGGTAGTTGGTTACAAATTGGCAAAAATCTCACTTTTTAAATCCATGTATAAATTAGGTTGGGATCAATTTTTGCCATTTATTGTAACGGTTGTTGCAATCCAACTATCGGATTTGTTAAAAGGAATTGGTGTTGGAATGGCTATTTCAGTGTTTTTTATTCTGCGCAACAATTACCGGAGAGCCTACTTGTTTAACAGAGTAAAGCAGCAAGAACAAGAAAAAATTACTGTTATTTTAGATGAACACGTAACTTTTCTTAATAAAGGGAGCATAGCGGCTATGCTGAATGACCTGCCCGAAAACACAAGCGTAGTTATTGACGGAAGCAAATCACATACTATTGATATTGATGTACTCGAAATGCTACACGATTTCAAAAATACTGCCGAACTTAAACAGATTAACCTAACACTTTTAAATATCCCTGAATTTTTAGGGGTATCGGGGCATTAACATTTTCAAACATGAAAAAATTTAAAAACGTGAAATCAATCGAACAACTCCTAAAACAGAATAAAGATTGGGCAGCAGAAGTTGTCAAAACAGATGCCGAATTTTTCCATAGATTATCCGAGGTGCAGAGCCCAGAGTTTTTATGGATAGGTTGTAGTGATAGTCGTGTACCTGCCGATAAAATAACAGGAACCCAACCCGGAGAAATATTTGTCCATCGTAATATTGCAAATATGGTGGTTCATACTGACTTGAATCTTTTGGCTGTATTGGAATATGCTGTTAATTATCTTAAGGTAAAGCATGTTATTGTTTGTGGACATTATGGTTGTGGTGGCGTTAAAGCTGCTATGTCTTCTCATAATTTTAATATCATCAATAAATGGATCCGAAATATAAAAGATGTGTATCGGATGCATCGAGAAGAAATTGATTATCAGACCAAAGAAAGCCAAAAATTGAATCGGCTTATTGAATTGAATGTTCAAGAACAGGTTATGAATTTGGCCAAAACCAGTATTATACAAAAGTGCTGGAAACATGAGCAAAGACCCTATTTACATGGATGGGTTTATGGTTTGGATGATGGCATTATTCACCCGATTTGCGAAATGGGCCATGACCACCATTTAGATCCCCTCTATGCATTTGATGACATCTAATCTTGTATGTCAAGGCTATATTCATGGCTGTTAAGAAGTCCTTCTGAACAGATAGCTGAGTGATTGTAAAATATCTAATCAACAGTCCAAGTTGATATTGGCCGAACACAAGTCTGACCGATATCAACTTGAACAAGATTTGAGGCTTTGGTAAAATGGATTGAGTAAGGTTTTGCTTCTTACTACGGAGAAAGTGTTTGAATGTTAAAAATCGTCTTAGTTGGCTTGATTTTTTAACTGTTTAGGTAGTCTGCTGAACGTATTTGGTAATGATTTCATAAAAACATCAATTTATGCCTGTACTTTCTTGGTCAAAAGCACTATTAAAAGGCCAAGTAATATGACAATTCCCAACGAAAATCGAAGCGAAGTAGCTTCGGCAATAAATCCAATGATAGGAGGACCAACCAAAAAACCAGTGTAACCTATGGTAGAAACTGCTGCTATTGCCATACCCGCCGACATGGTTTTTGATTTGCCAGCTGTGCTGTACACAATAGGTACTACACACGCTACACCAGCCCCAACCAGCCCAAACCCAATAATTACTGCATAACTTACAGCGAAACCCAACGCAATTAGTAAACCTAACGACATAAGTAAGCCGCTGATTATTAGTGTTTTGAAAGTTCCAACTTTGTTAATGAACCAGTCGCCTGTGAACCTCACTACCGACATTGCAAAGGCAAAGGCGGTGTAGCCCATTGTAGGTGATGAGGTTTTATTTGTAAGTGTACTTTTGTAAAATAAAGCACTCCAATCAGCCATTGCTCCTTCAGACATCATTCCACATAGACAAATAGCACTCAAAACCCACAAACTTTTGTCTGGAAGGGCAAAAAGTGGTTGTTTTTGTTCGGGTCTTGGGTCGCTTTGGATAAGCCAAGCAAAAATTGAAAATGCTGAAACAGTCATGAAACCAAACACAATCAAAAAATGTGATAAAGGAATCACTTGATAGGTAGCAAAAAAGCCGCCTGCTGCCGCACCACCCATTGCTCCTAAGCTCCAAACAGCATGAAAGGTGGACATCAACGTTTTTTTATAAAGAGCCTCAACACCAATTGCTTGGGTGTTCATGGCAATATTGAGAATATTATCAGCTGCGCCAAAAAACGCCAGCCCAACGGTCAGAAGTAGTGGCGTTGGGGCATAGCCCAAAGAAACCAGAACGGTTCCTGAAAAAATAGCTGACCACAAACAAATAAGCCTGCTCCCGAAGGTTTCAATTAAATATCCAGTAACAAATACCGAAAGTATCGAACCAATTGGCATTCCAAGCAGCACACCACCTAATTGAGATACACTAAGGTGTAATTTTTCTTGAATATCTGGAATACGAGATGCCCATGATGAAAAAGCAAAACCTAAAATGAAAAATAATACAAAAGTGCCAAATCTGGCTTTTAAACGGTGTGTCATAGATAATGGCTACTGTTTAGACCAGATGCGAGTATTTAGATTTAGCTCGTCCACAATACTAATGCTGAGTTGGAGGTAGTCGAAGTAGCGTTTGAGATAGCCAAACTTAATGCCAGAAGAAAATACTTTTGCCTCAAAAAGTTCTTCGTTAATACCGATAAAAATGTAAACGCTCGAATTGATAAATGCAAAATGGAGAGGGCGATTGGTTTTATTTGAAAAGTTTTTCATTCGTTCCATCAACGAGGGAGACAAAATGTATCGGGCTTCTATTTGGTCGCCATAAACCCGAAAAAGTTTTTCAAATGCTGGGTCTTCCAACTTTACTAAGTTGTCAGGTCTTCCAAATATTGAGCCAAAAAATTGCATTACACTATTATCGGGCAACACAAGGGTTCGAGAATTAAAATGCTTATTAAAATCAGCAATGAACAAAATCCCCTTGAATATAGTAACCCAGTGAGTTTGGGTACGTCCCTTACTATCTGTTGTTTTACGCTTTTCTTCGGCATGAACTTCTGAAAAACGCAAGCTGGTTTCTCCTATTTTGCCTGATACCAAATCACCCCCCGAATACCGATCTACCCGGGTAGTAAAAACCCCACTTTGATAATAATCGCTTTGCGAAATCATTTGGTAAGGCTGATATGCCAACGACGGCTCCACAAAGGCAATCATGGGTTTGATGACTGTCATTTTAAAGGCATTTTTATATTCAGCCGATGAAGTTGCATATTTTTTGAACTGACTTACCATGAAATAAATAACCAGTGCCCCTGGCACAACTGGAATCCACGTACCAAAAACAAAGATTCCTCCAATACAGGCAAACATAGTAGCTGTCAGAACAATACACTCAATTAAGTCTTTTCGGGCTGCTTTACGAGGCACTTCAAGTTCTTGTAAAGTTTGGAAAAGATTAGAAGTATAATATTGCTCAAACTCAGCATCGGTACGGTTAAAGGCCATGGCGAGCAAAACTTTTTATGATTTGAACAAATCAGATGCTTTTACATTTTGTCGTTCGGCTTCTGCAATTTCAAAGAATGTTCTTTTAGATACATTCATCATTCCTGCAAAAATACTTGAGGGAAACTGCTCAACGGCATTATTAAGGTTCAGTACAGCTGCATTGTAGGCTCTTCGTGCAGCAGAAATCTGTTCTTCTATTTCATTCCAAGCACCTTGCAATTGTACAAAATTTTGACTGGCTTTTAAGTCGGGATAGTTCTCAACTGAGACCATAATGTTACGCAATGCACCACTGATTTGGTTTTCTATTTGCACACGTTCTTCGGAAGCAATATTACCACTAAGTACTTTAGAACGAAGTTCAACTACTTTGGTAATGGTATCTTTCTCATAACTCATGTATTGCTTTACCGTTTCAACCAAGTTTGGTATGAGGTCATAGCGTTTTTTGAGCATGGCATCTATAGAAGAAAAAGCGTTATCAACGGCGTTTTTCTTAGCGATGAGGGAGTTATACGTAAAAACCCCGATGAGTGCAACAATAAGTAAAATGGCGATGATTATCATGTGGATAGTGTTTTTTGAGGTGAAGGTAGTAGATTGAATTGGTTTGAGCAACTCAAATTGAGCAAACGGTAGGAGAGGGGGAAGAAAGGTGGAAATGTGATTTTGGTCATTAAAAAAGCCGTTAGGGCTGCTAACGGCTTTTTTAATTAGTTAAATGTTCAAAGGTATGCAGTACTGTAAACTACCTACTTTGTCGGTGTTTGAGCAGGTTGTGCAGCTGGTGGCGTTTGAGCAGGTGCTAAGTTACCAGCAGGTACAGTTTTGGTTTGTGCTTTCTCTACGTTTACTGAGTTGATTTCGGCAGTACCCGTTTTTTCAATAAAGAAATGAGTGCTTAGTGTCAAAACCGCAATGGCAACCGCAAATCCCCAAGTGATTTGCTCTAACAAATCAGTGGTTTTTTTAACACCAAAAAGCTGAGAAGCACCACCGCCTCCACCAAATTGGCTGCTAAGTCCGCCGCCTTTTGGGTTCTGAATCAACACAGCCAACATAAGCAATACGGCAATAATAATGACCAATACAATGATAGTTCCGAACATGATGAGATGAAAAGTTTACAGGTTTATAGTGGCTGATTCTTGCTATTAAATAAAAAGAATAGCGTGCAACCCTATTTTGTTGCTTGATTTTTAAACAGACTTTGTTCTTAGTTCGTCGATTTTTGCCACAAAGTACGTCTTTTTTTGTGGAAATTTCAAAATTAGTTTTTCGTAAGTTTCTATGGCTTTCTCAATTTTTCCTTGCTTTGCTTGAATCTTTGCAAAACTTTCCGTTACTAAATTGAGCGAACTGGGCGAAGTTTTTTCGGCCAAATCCTCTGTGCTTTCGGGTAATTCTCCTGCCTTAGCCCGTAATGGACGAATGGTCTTTTCTATCTTGATAAATCGCTCAATTATTTCTTGTTGTTGCTGTATATCAGACTCTTGTGGTTTGTTTATAGTGTCGCTGTGAAGTCTTTGCTTTTCTTCTACCAGCAATGAATCGGTATAATCAATGGCTCGCAAGGCCTGAATCGGGCTAATATCGGGGTGTTTTTCGGGCTTGTGTTCTTCGGTTTGAACAGACCTACTCAAAATAAGCCTCGACGAAGCAAATTTTGATTGTTCGGTCGCCAATTCACCGTTCATCAGTTTGCGGAGCGCATTGCGGCTTAAAGCATACGCAGCTGCTTTTCTAAGTTTTTCGGTAGCAAGTTCATTATTAGTAATCTCGTAATGACCTTTTGCTAACAAACTATGTGCCAGTTGGAAATAAGGATAAGTCGAAGTCAGGTTTTCGAGCTCCTGCACATCTGTTGCTCCAATTTCAGATGGATTGACTAATAGGTACGAAAATGATTCTTTATCCATAGGTTTATGAGATATGAAATAGCTCAAAAGTACATAATAAATGAATACCTGATGCCAGATTCCTGATATTACCCACCGATGCATTTGGTTACCAATCGCCAGCTGCTTTATTGAAAATATCTAATACCAATTGATCCAAAATTTTGGGGACTAAACTGCTCTCAACTTGTGTAATGGTTTGATTTTGGGGGAAATCAGCATAAAATGTAAAGGACTGGTCAAAATTTTTGGTTTCGTCTTTGTTGTTTGTAAACCGCACTTGCACCGTTATAGTAAGTCGGTTGAGGCCACCTCGATCGGTGCTTTGTTGGCTGTTGCTGAAGCTACTACTACCGCTTGAAACTGTTGGGGCTACTGGACTCACTTCAAATCCAGTAATACTCCCTTCTAACTGTAAATCTGGATTTATGCTCACCAATTTTAGCCCGGAGTTTCTCTGAAAATATTCTTTTGTTTTCTCTGACATAGACAAAGCCATATTGGCTGGTCCTCCAGAGGTGTTCATAGCAAAATTTGCAATCTGAATATTTTTCAATTCAGGTGAAATACTGGAACCTCTGAATGTATAGCAACCAGTGCAAAGGCTTATCAATAGCAGATAGTAGATAGTGGATGTCAGATGCCGGATGCCAAATGCCTGATGCCAGATGGCGGATAGCAGATACCTGATACCCAATACCCAATACCCGATACCCATTAACCAACTATTCTTCTTCAATTCCATACTGTTTGATTTTGCGATATAGGGTGCGTTCTGAAATACCAAGTGCTTGTGCGGCATATTTACGCTTGTTGTTGTTTTTACGTAAAGCCTTCAAAATCATATCTTTTTCGTGTTTATCTAACGAAAATGCGTTGTCCTCTTCTGTTTCATGCGTTACATCCACTACTTCGGTATGGATGTTGGGTACGTTGTCAATGTGAATAAAAGCAGGTTCAATTGCCGAAGGTAGCAACTTAGCTCCCTTCGTATCGTTTATCATTGGCTCATGTTCAATGCTGCTAAATAAGTCGGGGTGTTTTGAAAGTACATCGCTGGCACTATGGCCATTTTGAAGCATTTCAAAAAATAATTTTTTGAGTTCAATGACATCCCGCTTCAAATCAAAAAGTACTCTGTACAGTAAGTCACGTTCGTTAATTGCTTGATTACCAGCTGATTCAAACTCTCTAAAAATGCCAGGTACACGACTTCGTTCTTCTTCGGGTAGGTATTTGGCAAGCGTTCGGGCATCTACAATGCGTGTGCTTACTTCAAGTAGTGAAACTTGTTCGGCTATGTTTTTTAGCTGCCTGATGTTGCCAGGAAATCGGTAAGAAATGAGCAAAGTTTTGGCATCGTCGGTGAGTTCGATGGGCTTGATGCGGTATTTCTCTGAAAAATCAGCTGAAAATTTTCTAAAAAGCAACTCAATATCCATGCCTCTATCTCGTAGGGGAGGGACATTGATTGGCACAGTATTGAGACGATAATAAAGATCTTCTCGAAAAGTTCCGTTAGTTACCCAGTCCAGCAAGTTACGGTTAGTTGCTGCTACCACCCGAACATTGGTTTTTTGTACTTTAGATGACCCAACTCTTATATATTCGCCTGACTCTAACACTCTTAAGAGGCGTGCCTGCGTGCCAAGTGGCATTTCGCCAATTTCATCTAAAAAGATTGTCCCCCCATTTACTTCTTCAAAATAACCCTTGCGCTCGCCTATAGCACCTGTAAAGGACCCTTTTTCGTGGCCAAATAGCTCAGAATCAATGGTTCCTTCGGGGATAGCACCGCAATTAATGGCAATAAACTTGTTGTGTTTTCGATGGCTGATGTTATGGATTATCTTCGAGAATGATTCTTTTCCACTACCACTTTCACCCGAAATCAATACTGTCATATCAGTGCCAGCTACTTGCATAGCCACCTCTATGGCATGATTCAGTGCTGGTGAATTGCCTATGATGCCAAATCGGGCTTTTATTGATTGTAATTCAGAATTAGTCAATGCCTACTTTGTTTTTCTCCTTATGCAGGAGGCAATGGAAAAGATACCTCAGGTATTACTTTATTACATCGCCAAGCAAGGTTGCCGACGAACAGTCATGCACCCTAACATAGACGTATTGCCCTTTCTCGAAATTGTATTTCGGGAAAATAACTACCTTATTTTGGTCGTTTCGGCCTTGCAGTTGTTCTTTTGAACGCTTTGAATAACCTTCTACCAGCACTTTATGTACTTTGCCAATAGCCATTTGATTACGAGCAAGCGACAGTTTTTGTTGTAGGTCAATAATTTCTCGAAGTCTGCGGTTTTTTACCTCGTCTGTAATGTCATCTTTTAGTTTCTTGGCAGCAGGAGTGCCTGGGCGTTCTGAGTACGCAAACATGTAGCCGTAGTCATATTTTACGTATTCCATCAACGAGAGGGTATCTTGGTGATCTTCCTCCGTTTCGGTACAGAAACCAGCTATCATATCTTGCGAAATGCCGCAGTCTTCGCCCAAGATTTCTCGAATTCGGTCAATTTTTTGAATGTACCAGTCTCTGTCGTAAGTGCGGTTCATTAATTCCAATATGCGACTGCTACCGCTTTGAGCGGGCAAGTGAATATAATTACAGATGTTTTCGTACTTTTTCATGGTATAAAGTACCTCGTCCGAAATATCTTTTGGATGCGAAGTACTAAATCTCACTCGTAAGTCTGGATGAACAAGGGCTACCTTTTCTAACAAATTAGCAAATGTTACCACTGAGCCTCCTGCGGGGGCGGTATATTTGTAAGAATCTACATTTTGGCCAAGCAAGGTTACCTCACGAAATCCTTGTTCAAACAAATCTGTGGCTTCTTTTACGATACTGTGCGGGTCACGGCTGCGCTCACGCCCACGGGTGTAAGGCACTACACAAAAACTGCACATGTTGTCGCAACCCCGCATGATAGAAATAAAGGCAGAAACTCCATTAGAATCTAAGCGAATTGGTGCAATATCAGCGTAGGTTTCTTCTCGAGACAAAAACACATTCACGGCTTTTTGACCTTCCGCAGCCTCCGAAACTAATCTGGGTAAATCTCGATATGCATCTGGCCCTACGACCAAATCCACAATTCGTTCTTCTTCCAGAAACTTTGATTTCAAGCGTTCAGCCATGCAGCCCAACACACCGACTACTGTTTCTGGCTTTTTTTTCTTGAGGCCTGTAAATGATTTTAGGCGATTTCGTACTTTTTGCTCGGCATTGTCACGAATTGCACAGGTATTAAGCAAAATTAAATCGGCTTCTTCTAAGTGCGAAGTAGTGGCAAAATCAGCATCTTTTCGCAATATTGAAGCCACAATCTCGCTGTCTGAGAAGTTCATTTGGCAGCCATAGCTCTCAATATATACTTTTCGTTTTCCGCTCGTACTTTCTTCGTTTTCAGTGATTCGAGGTAAGTCCACTGCCTCTTTTTCTTCTACTGTTAATATGTCGAGAGATTTCATGTTAAGTTTTTCTTACTTGATTCCAGATAACCGATACCTGATTCCAGATAGCCGATATTTGATTCCAGATAGCAGATAGCCGATCAATTTCCCCACAAAGATACGACTTTTTTGAGGATTAACTGACAGAATGGCAGATTTTCAATTAGAATGGGTAACCAATCCCAAGGTTGAAAAGTAGTTTATTGTCCACATCTTTTCGGAAGAGTACCCAGCGGTCTCCCAGTTCCCGAGAAGGGTCATGCACCCGAAGTCCAAAGTCGCCCCGAATTACAAAATAAGTAAAATCGTACCGCACGCCGAAACCTGTACCAACAGCAATCTCTTTAAAGAATCTATCTGCTTGAAAAACAGCTTTTTCATTGTTAGAAATGTTTCGGAGGTTCCACACATTGCCAGCATCAATAAAAAGTGCACCGTTGAGCATTCCACCCATTTTGAAGAGCGGAAAGCGGTATTCAACACTTGATTCTAACAAAATATCACCAGGACTTTCGGGCGTAAAGTTTGAGTTTGTTGCGTTTTGCGATGGTGTGCTGCTTCCTGGCCCAAGCCGGCGTAGTCGCCAGGCCCGAATGCTATTAGTACCGCCTGCAAAAAAATATTTTTCATAAGGAAGCACGTTCACGTCGTCACTACTGTAGGCAAAGGCAATCCCCCCGTTAATTCGCATGGCTAAGGTCGTTTTGTTTTTCCTGTCAATGGGAAGGTAATAGCGATAATCACCATTTATTTTGAAGTAACGATAGTATCTGAGCTGCCCAAAAATGCCTTCTAAAAAGTTGAAAGCATTTGATTTTAAAAGATTTAAAGTAGTGCCACCCGACTCAAAGAACACCTTGAAATAAGATGATTTTTTGTTTTGTCCCAATATGTTACCATTGTAGGTGTAAGATGCACTTATGCTTGATACCAAGGATGGTTGGAAACTGTAATAAAGATTGTTGCCATTTTGAAGCTCCGTAAAGAGAAAATCTTCAAATTGATTGAGCTTAAACTTGCTTTGAATATAGTTGAAGTCTAATAATGAGAGTGTAATAGCTTTTTGTTGGCTTAGTTGCCATGTATAGTTCATGGCGAGCTTGAAATTGGAACGGTTGTACTCAGGCCGATTCGTGAAATTGAAGCCTACCCCAACTTGTGTGCGGGGATTAAATTTATTGAAACGACTGGCAATTTTGCCCGGGAACAAGATTTGTGGAAACATGAGCGAGGTGTTGGCACTAAATTCGAGGCTCTGATACACTTTGCTCGAATCGTTAAGGAAAAAACCCGTTTGACCTTCGTAGCCTGCTCGCAAGTTGGTTTCTAAAGATTCAAGTCCTTTGAAGATGTTTCGTACCCGCAGCACGACGTTTCCAAACGGCCCAGGTACTTGTTGAAAAACACTGAATCCCGTTTCGCTCGTAAATTGGTATTTTTCTAAAGGTACAGTATAAATCTGCGTTTTTAGTATGTTGCCAGTTGAATCAAACGAGGGGTTAGCAAACTTAAATTGCTCTAAATTAGCCAGTTGACGCTGTGTTTCGTAAAGGTCATTGATGTTGAAAATTTTTCCTGGGCGCAAATAAATTTTAGAATCCAGAATTTTGGTACTGTACCTTCGGCCTACAAACAGATAGTCAATGCCATTAAAATAGGTTGTGTCAATGGGTGTGTCATACACATCAGAGCTACCATCTACAATCAGTTTGGTAGAACCCATGTAAAAATACGGGTGGTTCGGGCGTTTGGGTGGGTTGTCAATCCTCATTTTTAAGGACACAAAAGATTGTACCGAATCGCAACGAGTAGTATCAGCAAATGCTTGTGGACGAATGTAGTCTCTACTGAAATAAAAATAGCCATTACTGCGTAGCAATTGTTCGTATCGCAAATGTTCACCTACTACCAGTTCAGCATCGTAGCGTGTGTTCGGTTTCAAAAACGATTCGTGCTTGTGGGCTTCTAAAATACTGTCTATGCGGCTATCTGTGGTGACAATGGACGTTTCTTTTAATAGGTAAGGACATTTTTCGTCCACTTGGTACGTGACCCGAATGGTGTTAAACAACAAAGTATCAGTCTTGTACGAAACTGTTGCCCTAAAAAAACCTTTGCTAAAAAGATATTTTAAAAGATTGGTTACATTAGCCTTTGTGTCAATTTCAGAATAATAGGTGGGCGGTTCTCCAAAAATCCGCATGAAGTTGTTGCCTTCATTGATTTTAAGCTCATACCGCTTCGTTTTTTTCTCTCGTTGTCTTCTGAGCTTGTCAAACTCCT
>JBGAVQ010000435.1:0-2728 GCA_044228045.1 Spirosomataceae bacterium | reverse complement strand
GGCAACTACAAATAGAATGGTTTTGGTACTGATAACAATAAACGACTGAACTGATTTTGTTTTTTTGGTACTTGAAATGTTTAAAGAATTCATGGCTTTTTGTTTGAAAATGGTTTGTTTTTATGTCATTTATTTTGACGATGCAAAGTTGTGGCTGCTATTGACCGACAAAAAAAATATACCTACAGGCCGTAGTTTTTGTGAATTGAAACGTAGAAATCATGCTTTGGAGCGTTTTTTACGGCTTTTGATACCACAAAGGTCAAACCTTGGAGTCATTGAGTTCAATACAACCTTGTTTGTATTTGTAGGGTTTACTTCAAAAAGATTATTCTGAGTTGATAGCCCTAAAAGGGTGTCGAAAGGATTAAAAATATCCTTGGTAAGATGCTTGAAATAGCAGGTTAGTCAGTAGGTAGGCGGTGGTTAAGCCATCGGCAATTTTACTATAAAAGTAGTCCCTTCGCCTTCTTCACTCTCAACTTCAATCGTCCCACCATGCCCTATTGTAATAATATCATAAGCCAAACTCAGCCCCAATCCTGTGCCTTCACCCGTGGGTTTGGTGGTGAAGAAGGGCTGGAATATTTTGGCTTTGATGTTGTCGGGAATACCATTACCATTGTCTTTGACAGCAATAACTATTTGATTGCTAATCAGGGGTTCTGAAACAATTACGGTTGGTTGAACGTCGGCGAGGTTCGAGACAGGGCATGCTCGCCGACGTTTTGAAACGGCATAAAACGCATTATTGATTAAATTCAACAACACCCGCCCCATATCCTGCGGAACGCAGTTGATAAGGGGCAAATTTTCATCCGCAACTAACTCATAATCAGCGTTGAACTGGGCCGTCACACGGTTTTTATACTTAGCCCTCATGCCATGATAACTTAGGCGCAGGTATTCATCGGCTAACTTGTTAATATCCGTCAGCACTCGCTCGCCTGTGCTGCTGCGGGAGTGTTCTAACATACTTGATACAATGCTCGCCGCTCGTTTGCCGTGGTGGTTGATTTTAGATAAATTCTGTTTTAAATCCCCTGCTATTTCGATGGCGATGTCTGAATTTCCCACTTTGAGTTCTTCTTCCATTTCGTCCATCAATTCACCACTGACTTCCGAGAAGTTATTGACAAAATTCAAAGGGTTTTGTATTTCATGGGCGATGCCTGCGGTGAGTTCGCCTAAACTTGCCAACTTTTCTTTTTGGATGAGTTGATTTTGAGAGGCTTTTAGTTCAGCAGTGCGTTCGGCTACTTGCTTTTCAAGAGTTTCGTTTTGTGTAGCGAGGATTTGCTGTTTTTCGGCGGAGAGTTGTTGGACTTCTTCTAATTTCTTCTCTAAGTCTTTGCTGGTGAAGGCAAATTCTCTGGCGAGATAAATAGAAAAAGATAGACTGAACACAACCATACTTAAATGGTAAAATAAGTCTATTAATAAGAAACCATATCCAATAGGTATCCGACCAGGAATAATGCGCAAGACCATCAGCGTAAATACAAGATATAAAATAATGTGGCTTCCTATCCCAAAAACCAGTAAGCCTACGGCTCTTTTGCCTTGTAGATAGGCGGACAAAACGATTCGGAAGGAGGCAATATTGCAGAGAAAAAGTGGGACTATAAAACCAAAAAGAAATCCCCACCTAAAGGAGTAAATGCCAATTACAAAGCCAAAAAACGAATAAATGACCAAAAACCAAAAGTAAAATCCTTTCGGTTTGGGAAATAGATAATGTATTGCTACGAGCAAGAATAAACCAAAAAAACTGATTAGGAAAATAGAATCAATGATGGCAGCATAAACCCTGATGGCGATATCATTTTTATGAAGTGTATAAAAATATAGCAAATTGGCAACACTGGCTGACAAAGCAAATAGAGAGAAATATAAGTTTGCCTTTTGCTTGGGGAAGGAAATGAAGAAACCCAAATGAATTAACCCAAATAGTAAGAAAAGCCCACCATAGATTAGATTCATGAGAAATAGTCTATTTTGGTTAAGCCCATCAGTGTCACTTACATCCTTAATACGAAATTCAAAAAAGTAAAAAGGATGAATATAGGCAAAATAAGGAAGCCCTTCTTGCACTGAAAACCGAATAGCTATTACTTGATTGATCTGAGTGAATAAAAGTCCGAATGGTTTATTCGCAGGATCGTAAGCCTTTACTTGATCTGGTTGGTTGCTCACCACGCCATAGGTTTTCAGCAGTTTTCCATTCAAAAACACCTCAGAAGCCGCAGTCTGCCTAATCTGAAAGGCCAAGGCTTTGTTTAGCAGCGCACTATCAATATCCAAGTGAATACGTAACCAACCAACCGATGATTTGCGTACCTGTGGGAAATAATAAATATCTCTCGTAGGGTCAATACTCTCCCATTTTGAGTCATCAAAATCAGCTTTTGCAAAATCAGGATTATCGCCAGCATGCCATTTCCAGCCTTTGTCAAGTAAAATCCCTTGTTTTGGTAGGGAGTCAATGCGGAATGCCGCATGCTGAGCGAAGGCATTGAGCGATAGAAAAAGGAGGAGGGCAACTGTTTTTTTCATAGTCAAAACATTTTCATTCAAATTATCACATTTTTCTCCTCATTTCCCTGATTCTTTTGATTTATTTTAGCTACTTGCACTACTATTTATTACCTCTAAAACCTTTTATGATACAGATTGATTACACCCTCAATCCAGCAGATTTATCCGCTAAACTGTACCGATTTTGGGG
>JBGAVQ010000076.1:0-21730 GCA_044228045.1 Spirosomataceae bacterium | reverse complement strand
CACTCTACCCTGCTAAAATTACGACAAAAAAGAAAGGAATTGGATATTTGCAGTATCTAACGCTACAAAAGCATCCAATTCCCATGAAGCAAGGCCTCAAGGACGAAATTACACAAATTCTACATTCGGTACCAATGGTAAAGAATTTAGCCCGCAAAAACTTTGTTTCCTTATTTGTACTAGGGCTGATCCAACTCCGTAAAGTACACTTTAGTGAATTAGCGACAGTTCTCAATTCAGAGGTCAAAATCAGTTCAAATCAAAACCGAATCGAGGATTTTTTTCGAGAAGTAAGTATGAACTTTGATGCGGTGGCTCACCTGATGATGTGTTTGCTACCTAAAAAGGACAAACTGCGCCTAAGCATTGACCGTACTGAATGGGATTTTGGTCAGTGTCAGGTAAATATTCTCATGGTATTAGTGGGATATGGGGACTTACATTTACCCTTTTATTGGGAATTATTAGACAACAAATCAGGTAATTCCAGTAGCCAAGACCGGATTGATTTGCTCGAGAAGTGTTTTGCTATATTGGATAAAAGGCGGATAGGCCTGGTGGTAGGCGATCGAGAGTTTGTGGGTCACAAGTGGATAAAATACCTCAAAGACAACAACTTACCATTTCTCATGCGCATTCCCAAACATCATACCTTCACGCTTGAAAACGACGTGGTTCGGCGTGTGGAGGAATTAGACTTAGCCGTGGGTGCTACCTACTCGGTGAGCCATGCCCAACTTGATGGCTGCTGGGGTAGTGTGTGGATTAAACGACTGAGTCCATCCGACTATTTGTATCTAATGGGTACGGTAAAAGTGGAATATATGGGACAGTTATACCGTAAACGATGGAGTATTGAAGCGTTTTTTCAGAATCTTAAACAACGAGGTTTTGATTTGGAATCCACCCATCTGCGCTGTCTCAAAAAGCTCAGCAAGCTGCTGGCCTTAGTGAGCATCGCATACGCTTGTTGCGCAAGTATTGGGGTCTATTTTCATCAAAAAGTTCAACCCATCAAACGAAAAAAACATGGCTACAAAGTCAATAGCTTCGCCCGACACGGCCTAAACTTATGGCGCAGTTTAATAACTCTTAACGGCAGGCAGACCCCTTCAATAAGGTTAGTGATTTGGCGACTATTCCGATGGCTAAAAAGGCAACTCGCTCTAAATCAAATGATTATTTTAGCAGGGTAGAGTTCCTTTGAATATATTTTCTCTACAATGGCAGAGGCATACCTTTCAGAATCCTGAGCAATGTATTCAGCAATTTGGTTCAACGAATCCACAGCCTGCTCTGTCCATATTACTTCAACCATTTCTCTAATTTTTGTTTCACTTGGTCATGAGTAAATATTTTTCCTTCTTCATACTGTTTGCGCCCGTCTTCGAGTTTATCCAATATAATCAAGCGTTCAATAATATCTTCTAAACTAAACTCTTCGGGCAGGTTTTCCAGCGATTCTACAAGTGTTGTTTTTTTCATATTCTTGAAGTTTTTATGCTAAGTCATTGTTTTCAAAATCTTTTCTAAATAACCACCACAGCCTTGCCCACTACTTTACGGTCTATCATGTCTCGCAATGCTTGTGGGGCTGTTTGGAGAGAATACAGTTTGTGAATATGTTGTTTCAATTTACCATCTAAAAACATCCCCAGCAACTCCTTGAAGTTTTGCATACTGTTCATGGGTTCGAGTGTGGCAAATTGTCCCCAAAACACACCAATAATTTGGCAACCTTTGAGCAAGGCCAAATTGAGCGGAATTTTCGGGATTTCGCCTGCCGCAAAACCAACTACCAAGTAGCGGCCTTTCCAGGCTATGGAACGTAGGGCGGGTTCTGTATATTTGTCGCCTACGGGGTCGTAAATCACATCCACTCCTTTGCCGCCAGTGATTTCTTTGAGGCGTTCTTTGAGGTCTTCGGTGGTGTAATTGATAGTTGCTGCTACGCCCATTTCTCGGCAAACGGCCAGTTTTTCCTCCGACGATGCCGCTGCAATCACCTTAGCCCCAGCCAATACGCCCATTTGAACTGCCGCTAAACCCACGCCGCCTGCTGCGCCCAGCACCAGCAATGTTTCGCCTTCATGCAGCATGGCTCGGTCTTTTAGCGCATGATACGACGTTCCATAGGTGTACATCATGGATGCTGCCGTCACGAAGTCCATGCCAGGAGGCATCGGCAGGGTTTTGGAGGCATCAGCAACTACATCTTCAGCAAAACCTCCGTGACCCGTGAGAGCAAAGACTTTATCGCCGACTTTGAGGTGTCGTACACCCTCGCCTACTTGCGTAACCACGCCTGAGACTTCGCCACCGGGCGCAAAAGGCAGTGGTGGCTTGAATTGATACTTGTTCTCGATAATGAGCGTATCGGGGAAGTTCACCCCGCAGGCACGCACGCTAATGACGACTTGTCCTTTGCCAGCTTGTGGCGAAGGCACGTCTTCAAGCACCAATGTTTCGGGCGGGCCAAATTGTTTGCAGAGGAGGGATTGCATGGTTAGTGGTTTAGTCGGTGTAAAAGTTTTTTAGTTTATCAACTTCTTCTTCTATACGTTTTTGATGAGCTTTATTGCCCGCCAAAACAAAACTGTTTATTTCTTCAGTAGTTAAAACCTCATCATATCTTTTAATAATTTCAACCTTTGGCTGGGCATAGTAATTATTTCTAACTTTATATGTGTCATAATTAAATTCTATTGTGAGTAAATTTGAATAATTTGGATTGAATAAATTAATATTTGGTGGAAGTTTAAAATTCTTAAAGTCAGCCATTATACTCCATTCTATGCTCCATGAATTGATAATTGTATCAACGGTTGCTTTAAGGGAGTCATATACAAAATTTGGTATCTCACTATTGCTATAAACCGTAAAAGTATAGTCATTTTCAGGTTCTCTATTCTTATTGACTTTGAAGTCTAAATATTCATACAACTTCTTCATCTTTTCATTTTCCAAAATGAATTTAGTGATAAGTGGTAAAAAACTTTCCTGATAAAACGACTCAAACATTGTTTTCCTATTCAGTTCATGTTGCTGTGATAGCTTTCCCAAGTTTTTAAGCTTTGCTTCTATCAAAGCAATTCCTTTCTCTACATCATCGGGTTCATCAATAGATTCACCTTTTGCTCCTTTAATCATCAATTCCAGTGATTGAATTAGATTTTCCTCAATATAATGAATAAAAGAGTCTATCATGCCTGCATCGGCCTGTTGGAGTGCTGACAGGTAGCGTTGCTTTTCTTCGGTTTTGATGATGACAGGTGGGTATCCGTACTGCATCAAAATAAAGTTCATTAGAATACGAGCTGTGCGCCCATTACCATCATCAAAGGGATGAATACGAATAAAACGATAGTGGAATTCGGCAGCTAATAAGAGTGGAATGGTTTCATGGTCTTCTTTTTTTTCTCGAAACCATTCGATTAGTTCCTGCATTTTTGCAGGTGTTTCTTCTGGAGTTGCAAACCTGAAAATCTCTCCTGTTTGGGTAAGCACATGGTTTGGTGTTGTTTTATACTGGCCAATTTGTATTTTTTTCTTAGTAGGTAATCCTTCGGGGGTTATCGCTTCTTTTTCATACGGTTCTTTCAAAATCAACTTATGTAATTCTCGAATAAAGGCTTCTGTCAATGGTCGTTCTTCTTTTACGACTTCTTCAATCCATTTTACGGCTTCATCATGGCCTGTGATTTCAAAATGATCTTTTAACGGTTTACCTTGGGCGGTAATACCAAACAAAATAAGAGCTTTAGTTTCACCAAAAGACAAAGAATTTCCTTCTAAATGATTAGAATGATAATTCCAATCAAGGCGAAATTTTTGCATGATGGCAAATTCTTGCGCCTTACTGATAGGGCGTAAACTGTCCAACTCTTTTTTTAGCAGTATTACCTTTTCTAATGATTCCATAGCTATTTTTCTAAATCCCCCCCTTCTCCACCGCTTTCACCCCCACATTTGTCAAAGCGTGTACACCCACAATGAGTTGGGCAAAGCGAGGGTCTTGGGTGAGGCCTTTTTTGTAGCGACCGTAAATCTGTTGAATCACCACGGCATTCTTGAACAGTCCGAACACGTAATAGTACAAAATAATTGACACATCTCGGCCACTTTTTTCGGAATAACGGCTGGCAAATTCGGCACGAGTCAAGTTGCCTGACAACCAAGTGAGGTTAAAGGTCTTTTCAAATGGACCGTCGTTAGCCTCTGCCCAATACGAAAGCGAAGTGCCTTTGACACATCTCGGCCACTTTTTTCGGAATAACGGCTGGCAAATTCGGCACGAGTCAAGTTGCCTGACAACCAAGTGAGGTTAAAGGTCTTTTCAAATGGACCGTCGTTAGCCTCTGCCCAATACGAAAGCGAAGTGCCTAAGTCCATCAATGGGTCGCCGATGGTGCACATTTCCCAGTCAAGTACCGCAACCATGTCTGACAGGTTGTTAGGATTAAGCACTACATTGTCGTACTTATAATCGTTATGGATCAAAGTTGGGGCATTTTCAGCAGGCATTTGTTTGTTGAGCCATTGATAAAGTTGCTCCATTGCAGCAATGTCTTCGGTTTGGGCGGCTTGGTAACGTTTGTACCAACCATCCACTTGCCGCCGAATATAGCCTTCGGGTTTACCCAACTGTATAAGCCCCGAAGTCTGAATATCGAGCGAGTGCAAGGCTACCAAGTTGTCTGCCAAAGCCTCTGAAGTAGCTTTGAATTGGGCAGGTTCAAGGTTCATTTTGTGGGCATTGCTACTTCTTAAAATAACTCCTTGTACCCGTTCCATGATGTAAAACAGACAGCCCATCACTGACTCGTCTTCGCAATAGGCAATGGGTTTAGGCACTTTATGATAACCTGCCTCTTTAACGGCTTTTAATACCCTAAATTCTCTCCCCATGTCGTGTCCGCCTTTGATATTTTTAGCTCCTACAGGCGGACGGCGTAATACATATTCGGTTCCGTCGGCAGTTTTGAGAAAATACGTGAGGTTTGAATAGCCACCCGGAAACTGTGCTACCTCGGTGATAAGAGCAGGTTTGGCATCTTGTGCTTGTAAAAAGTCATTGAGCAAGCCAAGATTAAGTTCTTCACCAGCACGAACCTCCTTAGGAGCATCAATTTTTATATTAGGCATAGGTTTTGAAATCTTATTTTTAGCCTTTCGGGCTATTAGTACATTTTTGATTAAGTAAGGTTTTGCCCTCCACCGCCGGGCGTTCGGCGTTCTCACAACATCGCCGAACGCTGTCTTTGCACAAGCCAATCGCACATTCCGACAGGCTTAGGCGACTTATGTGAGAACTCGGATAATGGAAATAGGTGTCGTTAATATTATCTTGTCTCACATCTCATCATTTCTTGTCTTCAATCAGCATATTTTTTTAAATACGCTTTCATCCAAGTTACAAACTCTGGGGTATTTTTAGCGTAAAGTTCATACGATTTTGGGGCTGCTATGCCCTTAGTTGCTTGCAAAAGCATCCAGTCAGTCATGATGTCTTCATCGGGCGAGGGAACGTCGTAACCAATGATGTTACCTTCTTTACTAATAATTACATAAGAGGGTAAAATATCAAAGCCAAACAACTTGCTAACCCGCTTGGGGTCATTTTCACCCAAAGCATCAAAAAGATTGATACCAGCCACTTGGTGCTTAATTAGGGCTTTTTTCCATGCTGGCTTTTCGGAGGTAGTTGCTATGTTTAGAATGACTATTTCTGGATTTTCTTTGGCCAAGCGAGCGTGCATTTTGTTGAGTTCGGGCAATTCGCCAATACACACACCGCACCATTCTGCCCAAAAATGCAGATACACAACTTTGCCTTTGAAACTCGCCAACGAAACTTTTTTGCCTTGTGCGTCTTCAAGTACAAAATTGGGAGCAGGCTTGCCTTGTTTGTAAGCCAGTTGTTCTGCCAATTCAGGGTCAAAGTCGTCGGTTTGGGCAAAAACGGTGCTGATAGTCAGTATCCAAATAATGAATAATGGGCGCATAAAGTGTTGTTTTTCAGAGAGTAACCTTATCAGCTTTTACGTTCCTGTGCTTTTCGGCGGATATCCAGCCCATAATTTTTTAAGATGCTACGAGCCAAAGCTGATTTGTGTACCTCATCGGCACCATCATAGATACGAGCACCCCGCTCATGCCGATACCAAAACGACAGCAAAATATCTTCGGTAATACCCAGTGCTCCGTTAGCCTGAATAGCCCTGTCCACTACTCGCAACAAGGTATTGGCTACAAAGAACTTAATCATCGAAATTTGATCACGCACTGCCGAAGCACCATAGTGGTCAATGTTTCGGGCTGCACGCAATACCATTAGGCGGGCGGCGTCTATTTCGGCACGGCTGTCGGCAATCCAGCCATGCACAAACTGTTTTTCGCCAAGCAGTTGACCATCGCCCATGTCACGCTCTACTGCCCTACGGCACATAATATCAAACGACCGCTCGGCATTACCAATCCAACGCATACAATGATGAATACGCCCTGCGCCGAGGCGTTCTTGCGCCAGAGCAAAACCCATGCCTTCGCCGCCAATAAGGTTAGCAACAGGCACTCGCACATTTTCATAAATGATTTCGGCATGGCTTGCCCAATGGTCGCCGGCTTCGCCCATAATGGGGATGTTGCGAACCAATTTGAAGCCCGGTGCATCAGTTGGCACAATGATTTGGCTGGCCCTACGGTGCGGCGCAGCATCTGGATTGGTTACTGCCATCACTACGGCAAACGCCGCTCCATCAGCCGATGAAGTGAACCATTTGTGGCCGTTAATCACGTATTCGTTACCATCTCGAATGGCTGTTGTTCCCATATTGACAGGATTTGAACCTGCAAACTCGGGTTCGGTCATGGAGAAGCAACTACGAATTTTGCCTTCTTTGAGAGGCTCGAGGTACTTGTGTTTTTGTTCGGGCGTACCAAATTTGTGTATTAGTTCTGAGTTTCCGATGTCAGGTGCTTGGCAGCCAAAGGTGTAAATGCCAAAAGGTGAGTACGACAATGCTTCCGAAACTTGCCCAAACTCGCAAAGCGTAAGGCCCTTTCCACCTTCTTCTTCGCTCCATTGCAAGCCCCATAAGCCAGCTTGCTTTACCAATTCTCGTTTTTTGTCTAACTCTTTTGCAACGTGCGAAAAGGGTTTTTGAAGGTTTTCGGGAGTTTCGAGTGGGTAGAGTTCGTTTTCTACAAATTCTTTAATGCGTGGCAGTAGTTGTTGGAGTTTTTCGGTTGCAAAAATGTCTTCCATGCTTGTTGTGTTGGTTTTGTTTGGGTACATACACCCCATGCCTCAAATTTACTATTATCTTTGTCAGTACAATATACCTTTTGCGATAAAATCTCACCCTTGGGTTGTAACACATACCCCAAGTACAAACTGTGTTTAAGTAACTTTTTATGAACTATCTTTCTGCTGAAAATATTGCCCGTAATTTGGGCGAACGTTGGTTATTCCGTAATGTGTCTGTGGGCATAAGTCAGGGTGGCAAAGTGGCCATTGTTGGCAAAAATGGTTCGGGTAAAACCTCTATGCTTGATGTTTTTGCGGGTGTTCACCTACCCGACGACGGCCTCGTGAGCGTGCGCAAGGGTGTGCGAGTAGGCTATTTGTCTCAAAATCCTGCTTTTGACGAAAACCTGACTGTTGTTGATACGCTGTTTTCGGGCGATAGCCCCATTTTGGCAGCCCTAAAAAACTACGAAAAAGCCATTCTACGAAGTGAAACATTAGGAACAAAAAGCGAAGATGAGCTCACCAAAGCCATTGAAGAAATGGAGCTGTTGAAGGCGTGGGACTATGAAGCCAAAGTGAAGCAGATTTTAGGTAAACTCGGCATTAGTGACTTCGACAAAAAGATTAACGAGCTCTCTGGTGGCCAGCGTAAGCGGGTAGCAATGGCCCGTATCTTGATTGACAACCCCGACCTGTTGATTTTTGACGAGCCTACCAACCACCTTGACTTAGAGACCATTGAGTGGCTCGAAGGATACCTTTCCTCACAAAATACCACGCTGATTTTAGTCACGCACGACCGTTATTTTTTAGACAAAGTCTGTAACGAAATCTGGGAACTCACCGAAGGGCGCATTTATCGCCACAAGGGTAATTATGCCTACTTTTTGGAGAAAAAAGCAGACCGAGAAACCATTTTTGCGGTTGAGATGGACAAAGCCAAGAACCTCCTACGCAAGGAGTTAGACTGGATGCGCCGCCAACCGCAAGCCCGTGGCACCAAGGCACAATACCGCATTGATGCTTTTTATGAGTTGAAAGATAAAACCAGCCAGAAATTAGATAACAGCCAAGTTCAGTTGAATGTGCAGGTAACTCGCCAAGGCTCCAAAGTCATGGAAATTGAATATTTGTGCAAAGCTTACAACGGCAAAAAAGTGGTGGATAACTTCACATACACCTTTCAGAAACGTGACCGGGTGGGTATTATTGGCAAAAATGGCGCAGGGAAAACCACCTTGCTCGAGTTGATTACCAAGCAATTACGCCCCGATTCGGGCAAAGTAACCCTCGGCGAAACCACCAAGTTTGGTTATTATACCCAAGAAGAGTTTCCGTTTAAAGACGGTCAGCGAGTTATTGACATCATTAACGACGTGGCCGAAGTAATCCGCCTCGGCACAGGCGAAACCATTACGGCGAGTCAGTTTTTGACACACTTTTTGTTTCCGCCAGCCATGCAGTACAACGACGTGTCGAAGCTGTCAGGTGGCGAAAAGCGACGTTTGCAATTGATGCGGGTGCTGGTACAAAATCCTAATTTCTTGATTTTGGATGAACCCACCAACGACCTCGACCTTGATACGCTTAATGTCCTCGAAGACTTTTTGCAAACATTTGCGGGTTCGTTGGTCATTGTGAGCCACGACCGTTATTTTATGGACAGGTTGGTCGAACACTTATTTGTTTTTGAGAATGAAGGAAAAATTCGAGATTTTCCAGGAAATTATTCCGATTATCGTGAGTGGAAGGCAGAAGTAGGAGAGATAAAGGCCGAAGTAGGAAGCAGAATGCTGCCCAGCGGATTGCAACCCAATACGAAGTCAGAAGTAAGAGAAACGAAGTATGATACAACTTCTGATAATACTCCAGTATCCAAGAGAAAACCATCATTCAAGGAGCAAAAAGAGTTTGAAACGCTTGAAAAAGAAATTGCTAAACTAACCGAACGCAAGGATAAGCTGACGCACCAACTCAATGCTGGCTCTGACAGCTACGAAGACCTAACCAAATGGGCCAAAGAGATAGAAGCCATCACTGACGAATTAGACGAAAAGGAACTGCGTTGGTTAGAACTGTCGGAGTTTGTGTGAGCATTTTATTTACCGCAAGGACGCTAAGGTGCAAAGCGTCTTTGTCTCGATTCAAAACCTTATTCTATGAAAAAACTATCTACCCTTCTATTGGCATTTACCTTACTTCAAACGGCGGTTGCCCAAAAGATAGCCTACCTCAATGGCAAAGTTTATACCGTAAACGCCAAACAGCCGCTGGCTCAGGCAGTTTTGTGCCAAAACGGGCGAATTTTGATGGTAGGTAGCACTGCCGAAATCCGCAAGCACGTTGAGGCTGATACAAAAATCATTGACCTCAAAGGCAAGCTGATGCTACCCGGTTTTATTGACAACCACACGCACTTTGCCGATGGCGGTTCGTATCTGCTGGGTGTGGACTTGCGAGGTGCTAAATCAACGGCTGAGTTCAAAGCTATTCTGAAAAAGTACGTTGCCGAGCACAAAGGCGAGTGGATTAAGTCGGGTAACTGGGATCATGAGGCATGGGAGGTGAAAGAACTGCCAACCAAAGAAATGCTCGACGATTTCTCGCCCGACACGCCCATTTTTGTAGATCGGTTCGACGGCCACATGGCTTTGGCTAACTCGTATGCACTCAAACTGGCTGGAATCACCAAAAACACACCAGTGCCGCCTGGTGGTGATATTGTAAAAGACCCTCGCACAGGCGAACCCACAGGTGTGTTGAAAGACGCAGCCATGAGCCTGATTTACAACATTATACCAGCACCAACGCCTGAGCAAAAACGCCGTTATGTAGAGCGTGCCTTGCAAGAAGCCCGTGAAAACGGCATCACAAGCGTACAAGACATTACATTTCAGCCAGACCTTGTGGCGTATCAGGCACTCGAAAAAGACAACAAACTTACCTGTCGTTTTTATACTCGTTTGCCTATTAACGACTATAAAAACCTTGTCAATGCAGGGATTCAAGCAGGTTTTGGTTCAGATAAAATCAAGCTCGGTTCGCTCAAAGCCTATGCCGATGGGTCGTTGGGTTCAAGCACAGCGTTGATGTTTAAACCATATCAACAAAACCCCAACACCAAGGGTTTGCCTTCGGATATTATCATTAACGGAAACCTCCGTAAATGGGCTTTGGATGCCGACAAAAATCACTTGCAGCTGTCGGTTCATGCCATTGGTGATTCAGCTAACTACCTGACTTTGAAGATTTTTGAGGAATGTGTCAAAGCCAATCCTGCTTGGGATCGTCGTTTCCGTATCGAACACGCCCAGCACGTTCGGTTTGAAGACTTGCCCCTTTTCAAACAAATGGGTGCTATTGCATCAGTACAGCCTTATCACTGCATTGACGACGGCGTGTGGGCAGCCAAGCGCATCGGTGACCGCATTGCTTATACGCATCCCTATGCTTCATTTATAAAAGCTGGTATTAAACTTTGCATGGGGTCTGACTGGTCTGTGGCACCACTCAATGCCATTTATGGCATCTACGGGGCAGTAACCCGTCGCACAGTTGATGGCTCTCATCCGTTTGGTTGGGTACCAGAGCAGAAGATTCCAGTAGAAGAAGCCATCAAAGGCTATACCATCAACAATGCTTATGCTGCTTTTGAAGAAAACGAAAAAGGCTCTATCGAAGTCGGCAAACTGGCCGATATGGTGGTACTTGACCAAGATATTCTGACCATTGATCCAATCAAAATCTTCAACGTAAAAGTATGGATGACAATTTTTGATGGGAAGGTGATTTATGAACGGAAATGATTTTTTAGACAAGAGATTATTAGACAAGAGATTTGACAATGACAGAATTGCTCAGGTCTATTCACAGAACTGTATCAAAGCTATTTTTGCTATCTAATTTTCAATTCTCCGCCGTTGTCAGTGTCCGCACTGCGGCGCATAGCCTGACAACCATATAAATGTACATAACCTTTTGACCTTTACACGTTTACCTCAATGACCCCAGACGAAAAATTTGCCGAATTGGGCCTTGTATTGCCCCCTGCACCCAAGCCAATGGGTGTGTATAAACCTTTTTTAATTGTAGATAAATACGCTTATGTGTCTGGACACGGTGGCTTTGATGTTGACGGAAACCTCATCATTGGCAGAATTGGCGAAGACTTAGACATGGATCAAGGCAAAGCCGCTGCCCATGCCGTTGGACTTACTATTTTGGCTACACTCAAAGCCAATCTGGGTAGCCTCAACCGCATCAAGCGAGTAATCAAAGTACTGGGGATGGTTAATTGCACAGGTGATTTCAAAAAACACCCTTACATTATCAACGGTTGTAGCGAAATATTTGCCCAGATTTGGGGCGAACAAAACGGCATTGGCGTGCGTAGTGCCGTAGGCATGGGGTCATTGCCCGACAACATTCCGGTTGAGATTGAAGCCATGTTTGAGTTAGCTGACTAACTTATGCTGTTAGGTTGGCTATGGTTTGGCGATAGTACTTAAGCCCCATTGTAAAGAACAGCAAGGCTAATAAGCCACTACATATATTCACCGTGAGCATCGAGTAACGAATCATGCTTTCGTCCTGAAAAACATAATCTGTAAAAATAGCGACAGAAGTAGGGCCGAGGCCAATGCCTATCAAATTGACAATAAACAAGTAAATAGCACTGCCAATGCCTCTCATTTGGCTGGGCATTACCTCTTGCATGGCGGCTGGGGCTGCCCCAAATGCAAAGGCAGAGAAAAAATTGGTTGGAATCAAAAAAGCAATGGCCAGCTCAGGAGTAGGCACATTGAGGTAAATTAGGCCAAAAAACAGCGTGCCAATCACTGAAATGATGCCTGTACGGGGTTTGGCATCGGTGTAACCTTTTTGAAGCAGATAGTCGGCGGTTCGCCCACCTACTACAATGCCTGCGGTACTGAAAATCGTGACGGTTACCCCAAAAATCACCCCTGTTTTGGAGGCTTCCCATCCATGCACTCTATCAAAAAGGGTCGGAATCCAAGCAGTGGCAGCATAGTTAATCAGTGCGAGAAAACCAAATCCAAGGTTCTGAAAAAGGAACGTTTGCCAGTTGGCTTTGAGGTAAGCAAATACCTCATTTAGCGGTATTTCATGCTTGATTACACCAGTGCGAGGAGGTTCTTTTACTGTTAGCATCAGCAAGGCACACAACAGACCTGGTAAGCCAACTACAAAAAACACAGTTTGCCAAGGATATACCTCTCCCACAATGGGCAATACCCAAGTGCTTTGTACAGCTACTAATTTGAGTACCAAGCCACCAATCAAAATAGCAAGCCCAGAACCCAAGAAAATCCCCATGGAATAGACTGAAATAGCCGTAGCTAATTTATTTTTTGGAAAATAATCGGTAATTATGGAGTAAGCCCCAGGCGAAAGGGCGGCTTCGCCTACACCTACCCCCACACGAGCCAAAAACAGTAGCCCATAGTTACGAACCAACCCACAAACAGCTGTCATGAGACTCCAGATGGCAATGCCCCATACAATAATACGCCGACGGTTGTATTTGTCCACCAATCGCCCAATCGGAATCCCGAGTAATGTATAAAAAATGGCAAAACTAAAACCCATCAACAAACTCATTTGTGTGTCTGATAACTGCAAGTCTCGTTTCATGGGTTTTACCAACAAACTCAGTATTTGTCGGTCAATAAACGATGAGATATAGGCAATCATTAACACAAAGACCACATACCAAGCGTAGCGGGTTTTGTGTTTCAAGTTGTCGGGATCAAGTTCCATAGTTTAGAGATTTAAGGGTTCATTATCCTGCTGTCATGCCGCCATCAATCGGTAAACAGTGGCCTGTAATAAATGAAGCGGCATCTGAGCAAAGCCACACAATGGCTTCGGCTACTTCGTTGGGTTGTCCGAAGCGTTTCATGGGGATGGCCGCTTCAAGTTTGTCTTTAAAGTCACCAATTACCTCAAACATCCCCGTGACCAAGGGCGTAATAGTAAAAACAGGATTCACAGCATTGACCCTAATTCCTTTCTTGGCGTATTCTAACGCTGCCGTGCGGGTAAGCCCTACCACAGCATGTTTGCTTGCCGAATAAGCACTATTGTTCGGAAAACCATTCAAACCAGCTACCGACGATACATTCACGATAGTCCCAGTACCTTGCTTGAGCATTACTTGTAGCTCTGCCCTCATGCAAAAAAATACGCCTGTGGTATTAACCGCCATTACTTTTTCAAAATTAGCGGTCGGGTAGGTATGGGTCGGATTCCACAGGCCGCCAATGCCAGCATTGTTTACAGCGCAATCTAAGCGACCATAGCTTTCTACAGTTTGCTTGATGAGGGCATCCACTTGGGTTTCGTTGGCCACATCACAAGCCACAAACATGGCTTCGGCCCCAACTTCTTTGAGTAATTGTACAGTTTCGAGACCGCCTTCTTTGTTTACGTCTGATACTACAACAGTTGCACCTTGTTGGGCAAACAAAAGGGCAGAGGCTCTACCTAAGCCTGACCCTGCTCCTGTAATAAGCACTACTTTTCCAGAAAATGACATGAGTGTTCTTGTGATTAGTAAATTTTTTCTTGCGAAAGTTCAAAAATAGATGAATTGTTTGGGCTTGCCAAAAAGAAAGCAAGGTTTGGTAGGCATCACAAAGAGTCAGGTTAAGTTGACTTTCACAAACACCTTCGCTGGCATAAGTACAGGGGTTTAAATACTTAGCCATTCGTCAATATTATTTTTTAAAAATTGCTTGGTTTTTCCTCACAAGTTCTATCATAAAAACGTATCTTTGAAAGTCTTTTTGAGGAAAGCCTCCGCTATAAAAATCCATAAAATTTAATTTTATACCCTCAAAATCAACAGTTTAAGAAACAGTTGACACTATACGTTATTGAAAAACTATAAATGTTAAGTACTTATGAGTCAAATAGATATGCTTTCAGAACCTCTTTTGGTAGAAGATCCACTACGATTTGTATTGTTCCCAATTAGACATCATGATATTTGGGAAATGTATAAGAAACATGAGGCGAGTTTCTGGACTGCCGAGGAAATAGACCTTAGCCAAGACATGAAAGATTGGGAAGGCCTCACCGACGGCGAAAGACACTTCGTTTCGCATGTATTAGCGTTTTTTGCCGCTTCAGACGGTATTGTGAACGAAAACTTGGCCGTGAATTTTTTGAGTGAAGTACAATACGCCGAGGCCAAGTGTTTCTATGGGTTTCAGATTATGATGGAAAATATCCACTCCGAAACCTATTCGTTGCTGATAGACACCTACATCAAGAACCCTACTGAGAAAGACAGGATGCTTCGAGCCATTGAAACCATTCCGTGCGTTCAAAAAAAGGCAGAGTGGGCTTTGAAGTGGATTAGCAGCCCCAACTTTGCGGAGCGAATCATCGCTTTTGCTGCGGTAGAAGGTATTTTCTTTTCGGGGTCATTTTGTTCTATTTTTTGGCTCAAAAAGCGAGGCTTAATGCCTGGCCTTTCGTTCTCTAACGAGCTGATTTCTCGTGACGAGGGCCTCCACTGCGACTTTGCCTGTTTGCTCTATGAAAAACACATTCAGCATAAATTACCAGAGGAGCGAGTGGTTGAAATCATAGCAGATGCCGTAAGAATTGAGCAGGAATTTGTGACGGATTCGTTGCCAGTTTCGCTTATTGGCATGAACGCCATGTTGATGAATCAATACATTGAATATGTAGCCGACAGATTATTAGTAGCGTTGGGTTGTAAAAAAATATACAATGTGACCAACCCATTTGATTTTATGGAAATGATTTCGTTGCAAGGCAAGACTAATTTCTTTGAGAAGCGGGTTGGAGAGTATCAAAAAGCAGGGGTGATGTCAAACATCAAAGAGAAAGAATCACAGAAAATTGTATTTAACGAAGATTTTTAAACAAAACTCATCGTTTTTAAACGCCAAAACCACGCCAATGAGCGTGGTTTTGGCGTTTATTGACTTTGTGCCTAATGACTTACTTGGTGTTTGATTGGTTTTTCAAAACGATGAAATGACCGAATGAACCTATTTTTAATGGCATTTGCATACGACAAGAGGCTTTGAGAAAAGGACGTAGTTCGCCAACTTCGGTCACACACTTGGCATTGCTCTTTGCCGTTTGCATCGTCAATTGACTCAAAAACAGAGTTTTGAGGATTTACAAGGTAGGTATGTGCATTAGCGATTTTGTCGGCGCAAAACTGGTGTTGGCAATGAAGACAACGATATTGTTTTTGGGTGGAGTCTGGCTTCATCTTATTGTTTTTAGGTAGTTGATACAGCTCAACTCGGTCACACTAACACTAAAAAAGCTCATTTAGCGGTGATTTTGTTGAAAAAGATACGTTCAAAAAATAGAGTAGATGGAGCGTTATCACCTAACCATTCATCATAATCAGGTGTTTTCATAGTTGGGTTTACCCCCTTCAAGTATTTGACTATTTTTTTTGCAAAAAGGTGGGGTAGTTAATTGAGGAAATCTACCTATTGGGCTTTTTAGCAAATGAACAAGGCATTTTTAGGTAGAAAAGCGAACTATTCTTCAAAATAAAACCCATCCTACTATTTGGTTAGGGTGGGTTTGAGGTGCTTCATTTCAATAAAACTACTTCTGATTCACCTGCACATACAAGGTGTCAGCATTTACACCTGTAAAGATGCCCAGGCCGTTGGTGATTTCGGTAGGTGGTGTGGTGATGTTTTGCGAACTGGTGTTGTTGGTTTTGTACAAAGCAGCGTAGTCGGGGTTGATTTTGAATAGAATAACTCGGTGCTTGCCAAAATACTGAAACTGCTGTGGACGGATTTCGCTTGATGTGCCCGTAACGGGTTCGTTGCGAAAACGAAAGTTTCGGACAGGTACTGTAGAAGGCAAGGTCATGATGGCAGTAGGGTTGGTTTCTACGTTATCAGCTACCACAAAGTGAAAGTCGTTGCTGGGGTTATCCCACGTGAGTTTTATGGGTGTGTCTTCGTCGCTACCAAAAGGATTGCCGGATGGAAACCCACCACCCGAAAAATCTACTTTGGTGCGACTGATGGCTGTACGATCCAATTGGTAATTAGTAGGGCGAGCAGGAATCTGAGTTGTAGCCAAAACCACCTTGCCGTTGTAGTCAAATGACAATTGGTAGGTTTCTCCTTTTATGGGTATTAGGTCTGAAACATAGATGCCTGAACCTTTTCCGGTTAATGTATAAGTTTTGCTCTTGGTTGTGATTTTTACGTTCAAACCGTCCAGGTCTTCGGCGGTTCCTTGTGAGTCTTCAGCATAAGGGATTTCTTTACTGATGTGCATCGAAATGGGTTGCCCTGCTACTAAATAGGCTTCTACTACGGGGCGATAGTCACTAAAAACAGCATCACTTGCCGAATCGCAAGCGGCTAAGGTAAAAAGGGCAAGTATCGTAAAAAAAATGGTTTTCATGTCTGTAATGCTAAATGTAGAATTTTGAATGCTGAATGTCAAAATGTAAATGCTTGACTTCTCTCGACTTCCTGACTTTTTTACCTAAGTTTATACGAAATCGTAATGTTTGGGGTAATACCCAAGTAATTTACGTCGGTGACGAGCAGGGTTTTTTCGCCCGATGTGTCGTCTTGAATCACTTGGAATTTTTTGTACCAAACATTGCTTCTGTTATATAGGTTAAAAACAGAAAAACCGATGCTCCCCTTAGCAAAGTTGTAGGTAGCCGACACATCCATGCGGTGATAGTCGGGTAGGCGTTGGGAGTTTTTGGCAGAAGGATCGGTAAAATCTTTGGTAGTGCCATCTAACAGCTTGACCGAATACCCACCTACGATAGAGGTGTAAGGCTTGCCTTTGGCAAAAATCCACGTAAGGGCAAAGTCCCAGTTTCTCCATTTGTAAGCATTGATGCTTTTGAACTCATGGCGTACGTCTTGGTTTGCATAAAACGCTTTCTCCGAAAACTGCTTAATGTCGTTTTTGGCCTCAGCCAGCGTATAGCCAATCCAGCCGTTGTAGTTGCCAAACTTTTTTTGAATCAAAAAATCTATACCTTGTACATAGCCCGTACCTGTGAGGAATGTCTCGCTTGCTACCAAGCCTCGGCCTACGGTTGGAGCAAAGCGAAGTGTGTATTCGGTTACGCCCGAAAGATCTTTGTAATAGGCTTCTACGTCAAATAGGTAATTTTTGGTTTCGTAACTGGCTCCCACAATATAGTGATACGCCAAGCCTACAGGCAGATAGTTGCCGTTAGAAAGTACCCAGAAATTTCGATTACCCGACGAGAAGTCCTCTCGATTAACCTGCTTGGTAAATTGATAGTATTTGCCAAAAGCGGCTTTGAGCTTGAGTTGTTTGCTGTACTGATACGTTGCCGAAAAACGAGGTTCTAAGTAAAATTTCTTGGTTACATCAAAATAGGTGACTCGTAGCCCAGGTGTAAGTATGAGCCTGTCGTTGAGCCACTTAATCTTGTCTTGAGCATACCACGAGGCCACCGTACCCTTGTCGTTTTTATCTAATACTGTAGTTGTGTCGTTTTGACTGTAGGTGTATTTGAGTTGATTATGGGTGATTTGTGTGCCCAGTTCAATCAAATGATTGGCATGTATTTTGTACTGCAAATCGGCTTTTACTGAATAATCTTTGAGGTCGTTGTCTTCGAGCGAACCAAATTTAATAGTTCTACTATCGCCCAGGGTAATCTGGTTAGTGTTGTCTCGGTTACTGTAATAGTTGGAGTAACTTGCCAAAATATTGGTATAAAACTTATCGCTCCATCGCCGAGACCATTTCAGACTACTGCCCGTATTGCCCCAATTAGAAAGATCGGTATTAGAAAAACCACCATTGCCAGAGCCACCACCGAATCGACCTAAACTGGTGTCTTGCGAATTGTCCAACTTGTCGGTGCCATCATAAAGGCTTAAGGTAACTACGTCTTTGTCGGTAGGGCGAAAGGTAATCTTGCCGTTCAGGTCATAAAAATACGACTTGACGGTAGTTTGGGCTTGCTGTCGCCCAAAACGCCCGCCGCCAGGAGGTGTAAAACCGCCTTGCTGTTGGGTAGTACCGCTGTTAAATTTGTTGAAAATCTTGTTGTAAAGCGGGCCTTTCCAAGAGCGTCTGCCAGCAAATAAAACGGTTATTTTGTCGCCGATTGGGGCTTCTACAAAAGCATTCATACTCAACAGGCTCAGGTCACCACCAGCGTTAAGCTCTCGTTTGTTGCCTTCTTTGCCTGTGATTTCGGCTACACCCGACAGCCGTCCGCCAAATCGTGCCTCAAAACCGCCTTTGTAGAGCTGTACGTCTTTGATGGCGTTGTAGTTGAAGGCACTAAAAAAACCATAGAGGTGATCTACATAATAGACCGTGAAGCCGTCATAGAGTACGAGCGTTTGGTCGGGTGTGCCGCCCCGCACATACAAACCTGCCGACGATTCGTTGGCAGCACTTATACCCGGCATCAATTGAAAAGCCCTAAACACATCTCGCTCGCCTACGTTGGGTAGTGTTTTGATGTTTCGGGGAGTCATCTTAAACATCCCTACCGTTTCGTTGGCTTTCATTACCTCCGTTTTTTCGGCAGTTACCATTACCTCTTCTAACTCTTGAGTGTTGGGTTCGAGTTCAAAGGTTAGCCCCGAGGTAGGTAAGTCAGGATACAAGAAGAAAAGGGTTGGTTTGTAACCGATATAACTGATTTTGAGGGTAACGGTGTCAGACGGCACACTGAGTAATGTGAAGTATCCGTCCACATTGGTTTGGGCATTTACGTTTGTTTTGCTCTGTACCATTACCGATGCAAACGGTAAGGTCTCGCTCGACTTGCCGTCTATCACCCTACCTACCAGCGTAAAATTGCGTTTTTGTGGAACTATCCCTTTGTTTTTACCAATAGATTTGGTTTGAGTAGGAGGTAACTCAGCGTTGGCCGTAGCTTTTTCGTTTTTCTTGACAGTAACTTGGCCCATGCTCCCCGTTGTGGGTGGTGGAGGCATGGTAATTTTTGCATCTTTCTTCGAAATGGTGATTTTGCCACCCCGCTGCATCACCGACACTTGGTTGGGGTCAATCTTCTCTGATTTCAGCACAATGTGGATTACCTCCTCATTATCTACATAATACTTGAGGTTTCGTTCTTCCAACTCTTTGAGCGAGGCTTTGATAGCATCTTCAATTTTTACATTGACAAACCAGTAAGTGAGGTGGTAATTTTTTAAGAGTTCGACATCGTACGCCATGCGGAAATTGTACTTTTTCTGCAAGTCGTCATAGACTTTGTTGAGCGTAATGTTGTTATAAAACTCATCTTTGATTACCACATCGCCTGTGTTTTGAGCTAAGGCGTTGGTAATGAGTAGCGCAACAAAGCATACAGTAAAGGTAAATTGTTTCATAGATAGTCACACAAGTATTGAGTTTGAGAATACAGTTAGCAGACGCTTCTCAAACGCAGATAGTTGGGTTGGCTATTTGATTGTGTAGATAGAATCTACAAATGTGTAGCTTAAACAAAATGGTGGCAAATTGAGCTAAAAATGAGATTTTGCATCAAAATTCCCCTATTCTGTGGTAGGGTAGCAATGCACCTTTGCACTAATTTTGAGCTTTGTTCACAAGGAGTTTTGAGTTGGACAAAATTGGTTAAGGAGTAGTTTTCAAAAAAAGTCCCGCTTGTGGCGAGACTTTTTTGTTTGGTGTAATTTCAAAAAAAGCTAACCTGCCTGATGATAGGCTTCACGCAGCCAGTCGAGCAATTCACCATCAGCCTGTTCCGTAGTCGCTATACGCACCCGATGGCTTACCATGGCACTCCAACTTCCTGATTTTTCTAAACGTCCGCTGGGTTCAGTGCCTTTGAGGTTAATGCCTACGTCGAAGCGGTCTTTGGTAGAGGGCTGTAAAAGGGCAAACTGTTTTTTACGACGCACACTTGTGTATCCTTTTTTGTGAGCAAACTCCACATCTTCGCCAAACGAAGCAATGGCTTGCATTAACTTGTCATAGATTGGACGGAGGTTGTCTTTACCTTGAAGCATTAGTTCTACCAAATCTGCGGTTTCGGCAATAGAGCCTGCATCGGTTTTGAATGTTTTAAGAGCTATGTAATTGGCATAGCCATGAGTGAGGGCGTGCTCGGTTTTGAGGTAATTAACCAGTTCGCCATGCTTGGTTTTGCCAGATTTCAGGGCAATGTCAATCCATTGGGTTACCGAAATACCTGTCTGTATTTCAATATTTTGGGTAGTTACGTCTTCCATGATGAGTAGTGTTTTAATGTTACCACAAACTAAACCTGGTTTCTTTCAATCCTTTGGCTGTCAGGTAGTCTAACAATTCTTTGGCATCGTCTCCACCTCGTTGAGCATGATGCAAAAGCGAGAACCCATGCGGACCTTTGGAATTTAATAGTTGCGGAAAAGCTTCTAAATGGGGTTTCACGAGCGAAGTTTTGCCAAGCATTGTTAGTACAAAAACGTTAGGTCTGGCTCCTAAATTCAGCAAATAGTTGGCAATGTCTTTATTACCTACGTGTCCTGCTGCTTCAAGGGCTGTTTCAAAATCGCCCCCGCCCCAATCCCAAGCAGCATAGAGCAAATTGGGCTGTTGTGCCAACATGGTTTTTACTTTTTCAAGGTCTTTATGGCCAGCTCCTACAAAGTCCTGCACAAGATCAGCGGCAAGGGCAACTGGTTTTTCTTGCTTGGTAGTTTGACCAAACAACAATTGTGGAGCAGCTAAAATACCTGCACCAAGTGTAATTCTTTGTAAAAAATCGGTTCTTTTCATGGTATTATTTTTTTCGAGTGTAGGTAATTTGCCAAATAGCTTGCCAGGTTTTTTTGTCGTCGTTAGACGATGCCCAGTCCCAAACAAATCGGTCAGGAGTGATGTCATGAAAAGTCATTCTCATGGTGACTGTTTTGCCATTCCTATTAACAACTTGGCGTTCAAAAAAGCGATTTTCTCCTTCAACACCACCCACAAGGTCTAAATAACCCCCTTGTGAGTCCACCCAAGTTTGTTTCCATTTCTTGGTTTTTGTATCATATACTGACCAACTTTTACCCTCATAACCAGCGTTTTGTCCAGTTAAGCCTTTGAAGTTTTCTTGAATGACTTTGCCGTCCCAGAGTTTGGTAATGGAGTTTTCGCCTGTGGCGGCTTTGCCGTTAGCATCAATCCAATTGAGTTGCCATTCACCTACCCAAAAATTCATCCACTGTGTGGTATCGCTGGGTAAAGAGGTATTCTGAGCAAAAACACTTGATGAACCTATTAAGAGGAGTAGTAGAAGTGGTTTCATAATGAATGTGTTATGAGTCAGCATAGCATATTTGTAGTTAAAGGGTCATTTATCCTGTCTAAAAACAGGTCAGACGGGGTCGCCTTTAGATTTGTATGATTGAACAAAACAAAGAAACCCGTAAGTTTACTTACTGGCTGTTAAGCAGGGTATAAGCACTTTATGGG
>JBGAVQ010000434.1:0-2666 GCA_044228045.1 Spirosomataceae bacterium | reverse complement strand
GCCACTAATAACTAAGCTTTCGTGGTGGCCGAAGGCCAAGCCATGAAGGCGCTGTTGAACGAAGCCTTCGGTAGCGGTGAGAGCTCACCAAACCCTTTTCCTTTTATTATGGAGTTATCATCTTATTATGGAGTTATCATCGAAGGTGCCACTACTTTCAAAGCAGGTTTTTGACCTGCTTTTTGCTTTTACGGCTGTTTAGGCACCATTTTTATGGGTTTTTGTTAGTGTTAGAGCATAAATCCCCCTACCCATCCCGTTAACTAACAGGACGGATGCTTTGGGGTTGGCCAACGCCCATGTATGAGGCGGGTGGGCCTCGCGGTCCAAATACCTCAATGGTTACTAAATTGCCTTCGCCACAGCATCGGCAAAGCCGTAGCAAAGTTTTTGGCAGCCCTGTTGATTTGGGTTGGAGCTTAAAATACCCCCGTAACTGCTTGAATTTGAAACGTTTCCAAGTGCTGCTCAAAAACCCGTAATGTCGTATTCTAACGAAGCGTTTGGGCAATATATGCTGAGCAAAACGCCTGATAAACTCCGCATGGCTCAAACACATGGACTTTTTAAGACCATTTTGGCGGTAATCTTTGTAGGAAAAAGTAACACATTCCTCATCCACCTGCTGGATGCGATGGTTGCTAATGGCTACTTTATGTGTGTATCTGCCTAAATATTCCACCACTGACTTCGCAGAACCAAATGGTCGCTTGGCATAGACAATCCAATTTCTGGCAAACAGCTCCTCTCTAAGGGCTTTATCAATCTCCAATTTTTTGCGCAGCTCTGCTACATACTTGGCTCTAAACACCTTGCCCATGGCTTTTACTGCAAACAAAAACTTACCATCTGCCCGCAAGTTTTGCCAATTACCCTTGGCATCCACACCTCCGCCTGGAATGATACAGTGTAGGTGTGGATGAAGTGATAAGTTTTGACCCCATGTATGGAGTATCGCAATCATGCCCATTTGCAAGCCCTTATTACTGCCGAAGGTTGACAAAGTCTGCCAAGCAGCCCTAAAAAGGGAATCATACACCTGCTTGGGTCTATGCAAAGCCAGTTCATTGAGCTCGGAGGGTAAAGTGAAGACGACGTGGAAATAGGGCACAGGCAGTAAATCGGCCTCCCGTGCCAGTATCCACTCTTCTCGCTTGTGGCCTTGACACTTGGGACAATGGCGATTGCGGCATGAGTTGTAGCTAATGCTGATATGACCACAGGCGTCACAAGCGTCCACATGGCCGCCCATCACCGATGTCCGACAATAATGTATGGCTCGTAAAGCGCGCAGTTGCCAACCGTTTAACCCCAAGTCTTCAATATCATCGCCCAGCCCCGTCAACACATCGGCTACTTCGTACTTGGGCTGCACTCCGAAAACAGCGTATCAAGAGGGCTGAAAACAGCTTTGCTCTGCAACTGCGCCACATGCAGGTACAACATCGTGGTTTCAATACTTTCATGTCCCAGAAAATTCTTCACACTGATTATATCCAGCCCATCTTCCAACAAATGAGTCGCACAGGTATGTCTGAGCGTATGCACGTGTACGTCCTTCAATATACCCGCTCGTTTGGCCGCCTCCTTTACTGCCCACTGTACCCCTTTCTGGCTGTAACGAGAATCGAAATCACCGCCAGCGCGGTCAAAAATTGCAATGCCGCCAAACAAATATTCTTGCGGTTGCTCTGCCGAAATGTAACTCCTCAGACCACGAATAAGATGCTCTGACAGTGGCACATAACGATCTTTCTTCCCTTTGCCCTGCACTACTTTTAGTTGCCTACGGTCAAAGTCTAAATCGGCCAAACGTATACTCCGAACTTCCAAACAGCGCAGTCCGCAACCGTAAAGAAGACCGATTAGCACCTTATGTTTGAGTAAACTGCAAGCTTTGAGCATAGCCCATACCTCCTGCTTGCTCAAAACAACGGGTAGTTTAGACGACTTTTTTATCTCGGGTAAATGAAGATAGCTATAAGGAAGCCCTTCGCTCTTTAAAAGAAATCGAAGACCATAAACGGTGTGTTTAAAATAGGTTTGGGAGGGGGTTATGCTCCGTTGTTGAAGCATAAATAGGTACTCGTGTACCTGCTCTTGATCGAGTTCAGTGGGGATTTTGCCATAATGTAGCGCAATGGCTGCTACGTGCATCGAATAGTTCTTAAATGTGCTCGGGCTGCGGCCAAGTATCGAAATACTACGCTCAAAACGGCGGATTAATTCCTGAAAACCAGGCACTTCTCTAATGGCGCGATTGATGAGCGTATTTTCCCGTAGCTCATCAGAATTCTTTTTTTGTCATGATTAATTTTAAGTTTAAATTAGCCTTAAAATTAACCCTTTTGTCGAGATATAGCTACCGAAGGTTTTGTTCAACATCGGTTTGGCAATATGGCGGCTGAAGTGCTTCTATGAAATATTTGTGCAAGGTTCAACAGCAGTAATTCTATTGAACTTTTGTGCTAAAAATCCGCCACATCGCCAAGCCGATAATCGTGAGCTGAAATTTTATGGACGACACATCACAAAACGAAATAGACACCAATTTCGCACTTCCAGAAAGTGGCGATTCTCTTTTTAAAGAGTTTAATCCTGATTATACTCAAAATGCAATTATAAGTGCAGGCATCGACAAATTTTTTCTGTTCTCAGATGGATAC
>JBGAVQ010000075.1:0-21909 GCA_044228045.1 Spirosomataceae bacterium | reverse complement strand
TGGTTGTATCCACCTCTTCGCCTGCATACACCTGCTGCGAGGCATCACGTGGCAACACCAAGCCGTTTAAAAAATAAACCGTTTTGGTGAAGCCACTGCAATCTACTCCTTTGAACGACGTACCGCCCCACAAGTACGGAATTCCCATGAATCGCTTGGCTGTTTTGACCAAATTCTCTTCTGAAATTTTGAGGCTTGCCAGCCACTCATCGTAGGGTTTAGCATCGGTTTTGGCGAGATACGCCTTGCGTCCGTCGGGATAGGCCACTTGGTAAAAGTTGTTTTTCTCTCCGAGTAATTCAAGCATACAGCCCGCCACTACATCCGACACCGCTTGACTCTCTACATTTGGTTCAGCATAGGTAGATGAGTATGATGTGAGGCAAATCAGTTTTTTAGCTTTTTGCCAATGGTCATAGCCACTTTTTTCTACTTGTTGCACACTTCCTGGTGCCGCCCACGCAATGTAGCGGTCGGGGGTTTGTACCAGCAGCCATTCGTCTTCTCGTTCCAGCACCGTTACGGGTGTTCCGAGCAAAGCCTGTGTAGCCAATTCTGCCGAATGCTTAGGGTTAGTCCGAATGTTTGAAACCGAAACCGTAACAATGCCAAAAGTTCGCTCGCCGAGTTGTGTTTTATCTGGCAAAAGACGAATACTATCCTGAAAATCAACCTTTTCCGCTTTTAACTTTGTCAAAAGCATTTCTTTGGCTTTGGGTAAATTGGTTTTACCTCTAAGTACTTTTCCGTCGGTTTCAACCTGAAAAATAGCAATACGCTTGTCAGGAGCAACTTGTTTTTGCACTTGCTGAATCAGGCTTTCAACGGCTGCTTTTTGAGCAAATGAGACTGTGGAGAGGAATAAAAATAGAAGAATTAGTTTTTTCATAGTAAGGATGAATTAGACTCCTCGGTTTTTAATACACAAAACGCCCTAACCGAGAGAACTTATGTAATCACAACAACGTGCTGCCAATATATCCAAATCGCTTGGCGTATGCAAACTGCTCACTACCAAGCGAGTAACTGGTGCATCTTGCGGCGTAGGGTACGAGAAACTGGCTGTTAAAATCTCATGTTCTTTCAAAAATTCATGTAAGCCCGATTTGAGACTACAAAAAGCTGGGTATTTGTCAATATAGCTAAACAAGTCTAAGCCTTTTACTTGTTGCTGAAAATACTGCACATTTGCCAGCATTTTTTGATGCCCCACCTCATAAATACCTGACTCACAAGCCTTTTGCAAAGCATACAAATACGCAGGCGGACTGGGTGATGCACCCGAAAACATGGCCATTTGCCGAATAGAACCTATTACTTCTTGATTTGCCAATACCACTCCTGCGGGTATGCCCAAGGCTTTATTAAGCGAACTCACCACAATAATCTTGTGGTTTGAACAGGTAATCCGTTTAGTCAATTCTTGATAAATCCCCTCCCCTTTTGCACCAAAAACGCCCAGCCCGTGTGAGTCATCTACCAGTACTGTAATTTGCTTGCTATCAGGCAATTGACTAATCCATTCCCACGGAATGGCACTTACTTGTGGCGAACCAACAGAGTCAGTGGTTATTATAATATGCTCGGCTTTACTACCTTGTGTGCGCTCAGGCAAGCGAGCGAACCAATCATTAAGAGGCTCATTAACAGACTGATAATCTCCCCCCCATAGTGCAGGATGAACATTAGGCGCATACCACCTGACGACTGATGCTTGCCTGAGTAGGTTATTTTCTATCCACTTGGTAACTAATTGCCCCACCAACATCCCCGACGACACGGTGAGGGCAGCAGGAGCACCCACAAATTGCGCTAAGGTGGTTTCGGCCTCTTCATAAATTTGCAAACGGAGGCTATTGTTGCGAGAACTCCCAAAATTAGAGCCATATTGTGCCATACCATCCCACAAAAACTGCCTAAATTGACTGTGATGCCCCATGCCCAAATAAGCCGTTCCGCTAAACCAAAGCCAGTCTTTATCTGCTATTTTGACGGTTCGTCCTGGGAGCGAATTCGTATAAAGTATGCTCATAAGTAAAAGCCTCTAACGCCTAAATTACCATTTGTAAATCATTGATATACAAACATATTGATAAATTCTTTTATCTGCCTGACTATCGTCTGACAGGTCAAATCAGGTCAGACGATAGTCAGACCCAACCCCTACATAAACCATCCAAACAATTCTCAAATTACTATCAACGCTGCGCCAGTGCCGTTTTCGTTGGCGTAAATTACCTTGCCGTAGTCAATGGTGATGCCTGTCGAGATTTCGTCACGTACCAACAGTGGGCCGTCCATGTCCACGTAGTCGAGCAGGGGTAATAAATGGGCAATGGCCGAGCAACCAATGGTAGATTCGGTCATGCAGCCCACCATTACTTTCATGCCTAAATGGCGAGCGTGGGCTATCATACGTCGGGCGGGTGTAAGGCCACCGCATTTCATGAGCTTTACGTTGATGCCATGAAAAAAGCCATAACACCGGGCTACGTCTTCTTCCAGAATACAACTTTCGTCGGCAATGAGCGGCAATGCCGACTGAGCAAAGACCTGCTTCATGCCTTCCCAGTTTTCGGCGTGCATGGGTTGCTCTATAAACTCTACCCCTAAGGTTTTGAGTGCCACCGAGTTACGGATGGTTTCTTCGACCCCCCAAGCGGTGTTGGCATCTACCCGAAACGTGGCGGTGGTGTGCTTACGGAGCTCTTGCACAATGCGGATGTCTTCTTTAGTACCTAATTTGATTTTGTAGAGTGGAAACGGCATTTCGTTCATCTTTTCTACCATTTTTTCAATGGTATCAATGCCGATAGTGTAATCAGTAATGGGATTGTGGGATGGGTCAAGTCCCCAGAGTTCGTAGAGTTTTTTGCCGTGTTTCTTGGCCCAAAGGTCGTGGGCGGCTACGTCTAAGGCACAAAGTGCAAAGGGGTGGCTGTCTTGAAGGGCCGGAAACATAGCTGTCCAAAAATCTGTGGGATTTTGCAGGTCATAAGCTTCTATTTGGGGGCGAATAGCCTCTAACTGTGCCTTCATTCGTTGCATCGAAACACCATAGAACGACGTTTCGGTAGCCTCACCAAAGCCGCTAAGGTTGCCGTCTCGGAGCTCGACAATAAGGGTAGGTTGCACGTCTCGAGACTCGTGCGTAATGGTAAATGTATGCCGAAGTGGCAAGTCGAAGGTATGAAGAATAAGCTGCATGAATAATGTTTGTGATGACTATTGGGGTTTCAAAACAACAAAATAAGCAGATGAATTTGAAATAAAAAGCCTCTGATGTATTGCATCAATAAAAAATAGTTGTTTAATTGCTTTTCATAACCACTATCACATGGCTCCTCTTGGCTGTGTGTTTCTTCTGAAATTTTTAAAGCTATTTTTTGAGGGCAATTAGGCTTTTGTTAGGCCTAACCAAGTGGCGTTGTTACTATGAACAAAGTCTCCGTATTTAGCCTCACTCAAAAAACAGAACAAATCTTTCGGAACCACCTCATTACTAAGCAATTATTCATCCTTAAATCAAAGTCTATGTTCAAAAAAAACTTATTTCTAACTTCATCAGTCGGCTAAATTTCGACTATTCACGTTTGCAGTAAGCCAGTTTTATGCTTACCAATTATTCATTTTTTATTAACTAACTCAATTTTTACAAGTATGAAAAGAATTTCTTTACTATTTTTAGTAATGTTGTGCACAACCCTTTTGTTTGCACAAACCCGACCAACAAATAAAGGCAAAGTAAGTAATGCATTGCTGAGTGTAAGTAGCCCGAGCGCAGCCCCAGCTGTTGCAGGTGAGGATCAGCCCATAACTGATGGATCAATTCTCACTCAAACTAATGGCAAATATGTGGTAGATATTCTCTCCAAAAATGTAGGTGCCTTAGTGGCAGAACTCAATAGTAAAGGCATTACAGTATTGAAGCAAAGAGGGGGTAAAGTTGTGGTATCTGTTTCTAAGGATCAGATTGCCTCACTAAGTACCCTTCAAAACGCTACCTCAGCCAGACCTGTTTTTAAACCCCAACACAATAATAGTGTTATTTCGGAAGGGGTGACCTCTATGCGCTCTGATATTGCTCGCTCTACATTTGGACTAAATGGCGCTGGTGTAAAGGTTGGTATCATGTCTGACAGTTACAACAACTTGGGAGGTGCTGCCGCTGGTGTAGCTTCGGGGAATTTACCTGGTGCCGGTAATCCAAACGGTTTTACAACTCCTGTACAGATAATCAGTGATTTAGCCGGCGGCGGCAGTGACGAAGGCCGTGCTATGGCCGAAATTGTCCATGATGTAGCCCCAGGTTCTCCCTTAGCGTTTTACACTGCCTTTAATAGTGACCTTGACTTTGCTGATGGCATTATCGCACTCAAAGATGCAGGCTGTAAAGTGATTACAGACGATGTGTTTTATTATGCAGAGCCGTATTTTCAGGATGGGCCTATTGCTCAGGCTGTCAATGCCGTAAAAGCAGCGGGGGTATCGTATTTTTCATCAGCTGGTAACAATAGTAACAAATCGTACGAACGTGCCTATCAACCTGGCTACACCCAGGTGCCTGGGTTTAGTTTCTTTGGTGATGCTCATAACTTTGGCGCACCGGCTTCGCCGTCGTCTTATCTACTTCCTATTACCCTGGCCCCTGGCACAAATATCATCATTATGCAGTGGGATGATGACTTTGTCTCGGTAAGTGGTAATGCTGGTGCCCAAACAGACTTAGATTTGTACTTTTATAATGCAAATGGTACTTATAATTCTGGTATTTTCTCTAATGACTCTAATATTGGAGGAGACCCAATAGAGGGCTTGCAGATCAATTCATCAGGCGGCACTCGCTATCTCTATGTTGAAAAATGGGATGGACCAGACCCAGGTCGTTTAAAAATCATCATTTATCATGGCAATAACAGTGGTTTCCCTAATAACACTATTGAGGGTGTTAATGCAAGCTGTAACGTAGGCCACTCCAACACAGACGGTGCCATTGCTACGGGGGCTGTGGCATGGTTCAATACACCTGCTTATGGCCTAAATCCTCCTGTTATCAACGGCTTCTCATCTCGTGGGGGTACACCTATTTTGCTTGATGTAGCGGGTAACCGTTTGGCAAATCCTATTAAGTACCAAAAACCTGAGATTACGGCACCCGATGGAGGTAATAATTCTTTCTTTGGCAATGATAGCGGTAGTGACGCCGATGCCCTACCCAACTTTTTTGGTACGTCGGCGGCGGCGCCTCATGCGGCTGGAGTAGCAGCGTTGATGTTGCAAGGGCGCAATGGGAGTCCGTTTACGCCAGCTGATATGAAAACATTTATGCAAAACGCTTGTATAGACATGGATGACCCTGACTTGGCTGGCTTCCAAACTGGCTTTGACTACCGCACGGGTTATGGGCTACTGCAAGCTGACCGTGCTGTGGCCGCATCTATTTGTAACCAAACTGTTGCCATTAGCAATACGGGTACTTACTGCATTGGGCTAAGCGTTAAAATGTCGGGAGGTGCTAACATTAGTGATGCCAATTGGTGGGGACCAGGTTCGTTTAATAGTACCAGTAAGTCGCCACTTGTGCAGGGCATTAAGGATCCGGGTACTTATACCTACTCTGCAACCGTAACGTACGGACCTTCTTGCACGGCTTCGGTTCAAAAATCTATTTTTATAACGGGCATGAAAGCCTCAAATAACGGTCCAACGTGCTCGGGGGGTACTATCAAACTTGATGTATCAACCTCACCTGCTGGCGCACATGATTGGGCTGGACCAAGCAACTATAAGTCAAACTTGGCCAAACCGACTATCAACAATGCCACTACTGCCAAAGCAGGCGTTTATACAGCAACAGTTACTTACAACAATATGGTTTGTACCGCTACTACACAAGTAGTTGTAAACGCCCCTGCCAATACACCAGCGCTAAGCAACTCACCTGTGTGCGTAGGTGGGGCTATTCGCCTAACCGCCTCGGCAACAGGAGATTACAACTGGAAAGGCCCAAAAAGTTTCACCTCTACACTCAAGACTCCAGTTATTAGCAATGCAGCGACTAATCGTAGTGGTGTGTATAGCTTGACAGTGACAGGTAGTTCAGGATGTTTCTCTACAGGCACGGTATCTGTAACCGTCAATAACTGCTCAAGCACTCGCTTGGCTGCCGAAGACGTTTCAGACGGTATCATTTTGCAAGTTGGGCCTAACCCAACACAAGGTGTGCTACAAGTGAATGTAGAGTTACCTACGGCTGGGCCATTGTTATTGAAAATGACAGATGCAATGGGCCGCTCAACGGGTGAGTGGCTATTGCCTGAAGAAACTACTACACACAGCACCGAGTTAGACATAACCAAACAGAAAGCAGGAGTTTATTTCTTGCAGACTGAATCGGGCGGGCGGCGAGCCGTGATGAAAATCACCAAAACCAATCAGTAAGTAGTAGTGAGTTATGAGTATTGAGCAGTCCACTAACAATTGCTTTTAATTTTTCTGGCAAAAAACAAAAGCTAATTGAGCTGCTTACTTTAACGATAGTATTTTTTACCAAGAGGCGCATCTGTGGATGTGCCTCTTTTTTGTCTTTTACGCCAAATAAAGAAACACACGCTGGCCAATGTGCCTGCCAGACTCAAACAATTTTGTGCGGAATATTACAATTTTAGGTAGTACTTAAAGCAGTTCTGTTTTGAAAAAAATACGAATGCTAAAAAAAAAATACCAAAAAAGAGGTTTCAAACAGAGCAAGTTCGTACCTCTTTACTCAGAAAAACCAACTTTCAGGTTCAAAAACCAAGAAATATTAACCAATATGAGTAGTTTTTAAGTAAATGGATGGTTAAAAATGAACATCTACCACTCTTGGAATAGTTAAAAATAATCAATAAAATATTATGTTTTATCAAACTAAGCATCCACCTTTGCCGTTATAGTTGTGTATCTTGAACCAGCTACCCAATAAATTACTTATGCTTTTAGTGGGTGATTCGGTTTTGATTTGCAACAAAAAAACACAATCCATTAAATTACTTTTCATCTAAAATAAACCGGGTGCGCCATGATAGAAACAACCAATTCTTTTGAGCCAAATGAGTATCTCCACGTCACTAAAGACGAAGTAGAGATTATTGATACATTAGTAGATAACAACCTAATGTTTACAGATTTTAGCCGAAACCGAGTGCTTTGCTTTATGCGTGACGAAGACCTTTGTTTGGTTATGTATTTTGCTCTTGACTACGACAGAGGCTTTGTGATGTATGTAGTGAAGGACTTCTCGACGCACGTACGTACCATGATGTGGCTCACGACCATCTTTAAGCAATTGGGAAACGAAGGCTACAACGAAGACATGATGCTTGATGCCATTCATCAAGTACAAAACATGATTGGCATGGCTCCTACGTTCAGGGCTGTATTCAACAAAAGCTACGCTGAAGAAGACGAGTATGAATACTACTGAGATAGACAAGAGAGAGTGAGACAAAAGACACAAGAAGGGCGTAGGGATACGTCCTTCTTTTTTATGGCTGAGGCGGTATTCTGCTGACTGACTTCTTGACTTTGCTCGACTTTATGACTTTTTGACTTCCTGACTTTTCCCCAAATTCATCCGCAACACCTTAGTGACTACATTCGGAATCTCACCATCGTAATGCGACACGTAAATCAAGGTTCGGTCGGTGCTGGCACAGAGTTGCTCAATTACTGATTTGAAAAACTGAACGTGCTCGTCGTCAAGCCCTTGGCAGGGTTCGTCCAAAATGAGCAGGGGTGGATTTTTGACTAAGGCCCTTGCCAACAAGACCAATCGCTGTTCACCTGTGGAGAGTTGGAGTAGTGTTTTTGCACGAAGTTGCTCTATTTCAAGCAGGTTAAGCATCAACAAAACTCGCTCTGATTGTGCTTCGGTGAGTTTTTTGTAAAGTCCTGTGGCATCAAAAAGCCCCGAAGCTACCGCCTGAAATACGGTAGAAGTTCGAGGGGAATACAGGTGTACTTCGGGTGACACAAAGCCTATCTGCCGCTTAATGTCCCAAATGCTCTCGCCTGTGCCACGTTTGCGGTCAAATAGATCAAAATCATTGGCATAACTCTGCGGGTTATCTGCTGTAATCAGGCTCAATAGCGTAGATTTTCCTGAGCCATTTGGCCCAACTAAGGCCCATTTTTCACCTTTTTTTATTTTCCAATTCACGCCCGTGAGTACTTCTACACCAGCATAGGCAACACTCACATTACGCATCTGCACGGCATATTCAAAGTTAGCAACCAGTTCATTTTCAAGTTTTTGCAAAATCTGCGCACTTTGTACAGAAGCCAACGATACGCTCACTTGATGCTGTTTTTGGGCTTCTTGAAAATCCTCAATCGGGCAGCTATTTTTGATGTAACCTTCGTCCAATTCAAGCACATTTGTAATGCCATTGGGTATTTCGTTGGCCGTAGTTACCAACACAATAGTAATGCCCGAAGCCATAAGCTGGTTAAGTACCTCGTGCAAGATTTGCCGAGAGGCTGCATCTAAGCCCACAAACGGGTTGTCGAGCAACAGTACCTTAGGTTTGTTGAGCAAGGCTTTGGTAAGGAGCGTTCGGCGGGTTTCGCCGTTGGAAAGCGACGTGAGGCGACGGTCATGCAAGTGGCTCACCCGTAACAACTGTGCCGTTTCAAGAATGTACTGTTCTGTGAAAAGAATAGATGGAAGCGACACAGACCGCTCATTGACCGTGCCAACGGGTTTGAGTTGGTCATTAAAAAACTCCAGAACCGTTGGCGAGAGGTCGGCATCGTAACCATTGAACCGCTGCTGGTAATATTGAAAAGCCTGACTAACAATGCGATACGAAGAAAAATCACGGGCTACCAAAGCGATATTTTCTTTGGGGATAGCGTTGGCAATATGCCCTTCGGTAATAAGTATTTTGCCCCTAAGCAAATCTAAAAAACTACTTTTACCCGAACCTGTTGAGCCAATAACTGCCCAATTCTGGCCAGTTTGGAGTTGCCAAGTAAGCCGATGCAGTACGGTTTTGTCGAAACGACGAGCTGAAACATTTTGTAATTGCACAATTATTTTATTTGGTTCTATATGACTTGTCTGACACTCCCCTCTATTCGCCTTAACCAAAAGAATTATCCTCTACGGCATTACCTTTCAAAATGACGTAAGTTATTGAACATGATAGAATTGTACCACAAACCCAGGGGATTTATGACGGGTTAGTAGCCCAAACAGTGGCTTCGGTAATAAAGCCTACATCTCGTAACTGCAACATACTCACGATAGTATGGGCAATTTCTGACGACTCCAGCTTGTTTTCGCTGCGGTCACGGGCGGGTCTTCCTGAATTAACCACAAAGTTAGTTTGCACTTCGCTTGGATTCACCAACATCACTCTAATGTTGTATTTACGGAGTTCTTGCCGCCAGCATTCGGTCATGCCTTTGAGGGCAAATTTGCTGGCAACATACGCCGTACCCCCTGCAAAACCCGATAGCCCTGCAGTAGAAGATATATTGATAATGTTGCCGTAGTTTTTTTCCATAAAACACTTAGACGACTCTCGGGCGGCCATCATTGCCCCCAACACATTGGTTGCCAGCAGGTCTTGAAACTGCTGTGAGTTTATGCCGGGTAAGAGGCTAAAATACCCATAAGCGGCATTGTTAATCAGCACATTATAGTCGCCAAAAGTTTCGATGACGGTCTGAACCATCCCTTTTACATCTTCTTCATTGCTCACATCAGCATGAATGGGCAGCGCACCTATTTCGGCGGCGGCTTTTTGGAGGCGGTCATAATGTCGCCCACAAATGGCAACTTTTGCACCTGCTGCAATAAGTTGTTTGGCGGTTTCGTAGCCAATACCGCTACTACCACCCGTAATGAGTACTTTGGCGTTGGAAAGGTTCATAAAAATGCGGGTTTAAGAAGAACAATCAAAAATATTCTGATGACTTACCGTTGACTATTTTACCTTTGTAAACCAAATTTAATTCTACATAGTTCGTGCTTTTTGAAGATACCTACCGAACAATTGCCACGCCTGCTGAGGGCCTTTTCAAAGACCGAGGGAGCAAGTTTTTGGCTTTTGCCTACCCAATAGAAAATGAAACTGAGGTAAAAAAACTGCTTGAACCCCTCAAAAAAGAGCATTTTAAAGCCAATCATCATTGCTATGCTTTTCGACTGGGGCAAGACCGCACCAATTTTAGAGTAAACGACGATGGAGAGCCATCAGGCTCAGCCGGCAGACCAATACTCAACGTATTGTTATCCAAAGACTTAACTAATATTTTAGTGGTTGTAGTTCGGTATTTTGGTGGAACGCTGTTGGGTGTTCCGGGTTTGATAAATGCTTACAAATCGGCTACGCAAGAAGCTCTTGCCAACGCCAGTATCTTGGAAAAAACGGTAAACGAAGTCTATGAAATAACGTTTGCCTACCAACTCATGAACGATGTCATGAAAGTAGTGAAAGATTTTGACCTCAAAGTAGTAAGTCAACGCTTTGATAATCAATGCGAAATAACACTCTCTTTTCGTAAAACCTTGACGAATCAAGTGCTGGGCAAATTAGAAAAAATTGACGGTGTTGGGATTTTGTTTAAGGGTTTGGAATGAGTTCACAAATTCTTCTTCTTCATTTCTTTGACGGCAAAGTCGCAGGCACGGGCAGTGAGTGCCATGTAGGTAAGCGAAGGATTCACACAATTAGAAGAAGCCATGCAAGCACCGTCGGTTACAAACACATTGTGGCAGCCCCATACTTGGTTATTCTTGTTGAGTACCGATGTTTTGGCATCGTGACCCATGCGAGCCGTGCCCATTTCGTGTTTAGAAAGTCCAAGTGAAAAGCCCCTATCATACGTTTTCACATTTTTGACTCCGGCTTTCTCCAACATTTCGGCGGCATCGGTTGCCATGTCGTTGCGCATGGCCAGTTCGTTTTCTCTTATTTCGGCATCAAAAACCAACATCGGCAGGCCGTAGGGGTCTTTTTGGCTGGGGTGAAGATACACTCGGTTGTCGTGATGCGGCAAACATTCGCCAAATGCACCCATGCCCAAGTTCCAGCCTCCAGGTTTTGTGAGTAACTGCTTAAAGTCTGCTCCAAAGCCCATTTCTCGCACACTGCTCGCCCAGCCCTCTCGAGTACCACCGCCTTGGTAGTCGAACCCACGCAAATAATTCCGTTTGTCGTTGCCAATATTCCGATAACGTGGAATAAAAAAACCATTGGCTCTGCGGCCAAAGTGGTATTTGTTTTCAAAGCCTTCTACGTCGCCAGATGCCCCAACCCGAGAATGATGATCCATCAAATACCGCCCCAGTGCATCGCTGTCATTACCCAAGCCATTCGGAAAACGACTTGACTTAGAATTGAGCATAATTTGCGTAGTAGCAACGGTAGAGGCATTCAGAAAAATGATACGGGCGTTAAATTGAAGCACTTCTTTGGTTTTGGCATCTATGATTTCAACCCCACTGGCTTTGCCCTTTTGCTCATCAAAAATCACCCGATTTACAATAGAAAATGGTCGGAGTGTCAGTTTGCCCGTGCGCATAGCCGCAGGTAAGGTAGCGGCTTGTGTGCTGAAATAGCCACCATAGGGACAGCCATTGGAGCAGGCATTACGGTACTGACACGAAGCTCGCCCCAAGGCAGTTTGCACCTCATTCGGCTGGGTAAGGTGTGCCACCCGCCCAATGGTCAGAATACGATTGTCTTGATACTGCTGCTTAATGCTTGTCTGCAACATTTTTTCAACGCAAGTCAGCTCCATTGGCGGCTGAAACAGGCTGTCGGGTACGTGAGCCAAGCCTAATTTTTCGCCACTTACGCCAATAAATTTCTCTACGTAGTTGTACCACGGCTCAATTTCTTTGTAGCGAATGGGCCAATCAACACCTATGCCTTCTTTGGCGTTTGCCTCAAAGTCTAAGTCACTCCAACGATACACCTGCCGCCCCCACAAGAGCGATTTGCCACCTACGTTATTACCTCTAAACCAGTCAAAGGGCTTCTGTTGAATATACGGATTTTCGGCTTCGGGTTGCCAAAATTGCTGATTAGCTTCAGTAATAGGATAGCCTCCTTCTCTACTTTGAATAGGAAACTTTTCTTTGATTTGGTTGCTCAATTTGCCACGATAAGGCGATTCCCAAGGTTTTTGTAGGGCTGTGTTATAATCAACAACGTGTTTTACGTCTCGACCTCTTTCCAAAAGCAAGGTTTTTAATCCTCTTTCGGTTAGTTCTTTGGCGGCCCAGCCTCCACTAATTCCTGAGCCAACCACAATGGCATCGTAGGTTGTTATCGTTTTCAATGTTTATTTAGAGGAAATATTTGACACCTTTTTACCAATTAACTGTTAAGCAACTACACATACTTCTTGGCTTTTATCTATCTGATTTACAGATAATTAATTTCAGGTTGTGCTAAAATTGTTATGTTATTTTCGGGTCAGACGTTCCGTCAGACCATTACTCAGCACTACATTTTATGGACTACCAATCTTCAAATTGACAAACGGTTCGCCGTAGCGATTCCCAAATTTTCAAATCAAATAATATTTTTTTGCGCCACTAATTTAGCCATTTTAACTACGTTGGCACTAAATGGTTTGCTAATTTGTTGCAATTTGTATGTCCGTTTTTTTTCAAAAAATCCAAACCCTCTTGGCCAAGCAGTTTCCTCCTACCAATGACAGGAAGCCCTCTATTTCTTTCAAAGAACGTTTTGCGGCTTTGCGAAACCTTCCTCCATTTTTTCGAGATATTTGGCAAACCAATCCTTTCTTAACCGTTGCCAGTATTGTACTCCGTTTGTTTCGGGCGGGTATTCCAGCGCTATCACTTTATATTGGCAAACTCATTATTGATGAGGCAGTTACGGCCATTCAACAGAAGCAATTCAATGCCGAACATACCCAAATTTGGTGGTGGATTGGTGCCGAATTGGGCTTGGCTCTCCTTGCCGATTTACTCGGTAGAGCTACCAGCCTAACCGACTCTCTACTCGGTGATCTGTATGCCAATCGGAGTTCTATCCAACTCATGCAACACGCTTCTACGTTAGACTTGGAGCAGTTTGAAGACCCTACTTTTTATGATAAACTCGAGCGTGCCCGCCAACAAACCGTAGGGCGAACCATGCTATTGACCCAGACTTTGGCACAATTTCAAGACTTTATTACCATGGGATTTTTGTCGGTGGGTCTGGTGGCGTTCAATCCGTGGTTGATGCTCATTTTGGGCGTTACTATTGTGCCTGCCTTCTTGGGCGAAACCTATTTTAGTGGCAAAAGCTACTCATTATCACACAGCTGGACTCCCCAACGTCGTGAATTGGACTACTATCGCTACGTAGCAGCCAACAACACCTCAGCCAAAGAAGTTAAGCTCTTTGGTCTATCTGATTTTTTGATTTCACGCTTTCGTAAACTTTCATTAGAATATTACCAAGCCAACCGAAGCCTTGCCATCAAGCGAGCGAGTTGGGGGTTTGTGTTGTCTGGTATTGGTACCTTGGGGTATTATTCGGCTTACCTTTTTATTGTTTCACAAACACTCAAAGGGGCTATTTCTATCGGTAGCCTTACGTTTTTGGCTGGGTCATTCCGGCAACTTAGAGGCTTGTTAGAGAGTGTGTTAGGACGCTTCACGAGCATTACACAAGGTGCTTTGTATCTCAAAGATTTATTTGATTTTTATGCCATTGAACCGCAGATTGTTTCGACTACTACTCCCCTACCAATACCAAGTCCGATTAAGCAAGGTTTTGTTTTTGAAAACGTGGGGTTCCGCTATCCAAACTCAGAACGTTGGGCTTGCCGAAACCTAAGTTTTACGCTTCAAGCAGGTGAAAAATTGGCCTTAGTTGGTGAGAATGGCGCAGGAAAAACAACACTTGTTAAACTCATCACCCGCCTTTATGACCCCGACGAAGGTCGCATTTTACTGGATGGACAAGACCTAAAAAATTATAATTTAGCTGATTTACAGGCACATACTGGGGTAATCTTTCAGGATTATCTAAAGTTTTCGTTCACGGCCAGCGACAACATTGCCGTAGGAGACATTGAGCAACACACCAATACGCCCCGTATTGAAGTAGCTGCTGAGAAAAGCCTGGCAGCCAGTGTTATCAACAAACTACCCAAAGGGTATCAGCAGGTATTGGGGCGTATGTTCAAAGAAGGAGCCGACCTGTCGGGCGGTGAATGGCAAAAAATTGCCCTTGCTCGTGCCTACATGCGTGAGGCCCAATTGTATATTCTGGACGAGCCCACGTCGGCTTTAGATGCACGAGCTGAGTATGAAGTGTTTCAACGATTCTCTGAAATTACCCAAGGCAAAATGGCCTTACTCATTTCGCACCGTTTTTCTACGGTCAGGATGGCAGACCGCATCTTGGTATTAGAAAACGGCCAACTGCTCGAACTCGGTACACATGAAGAGTTACTGGCCTTGAATGGTCGTTATGCCGAACTGTTTCAGCTACAGGCCAAAGGGTATCAATGATTTTTTTGAGACAAGAGATTTATAGAGATGAGACAAGAGATTTCGGAAATTTGGTTCTCGCTCTTGTCTTATGTTTCATCGTCCCTTGTCTAACTTAACGCAAATCCCACACCACCAAATTCCATAAGTCGGTGGCATCTTGATAGGTGTGTAGTATTTCAAATCCTACTCGCTCATGCGCTCGCATAGAGCGGGTATTGCGCACCGCTACTTCGGTAATGCACAAATCAAAGTCCTTGGCTAAAAGCGCTTTATGCTTGGCATACAGCCCATCAAACACACCTTTCCCTCGGTGGGTTTCGGCTACACAGATTTGCCCCATGGCATAAAAACGGTAGTCCGAAACGGGTTTTTCTTGCCAACTGAGTGTTTCGAGCATGACAAACATGGGGCTCAATACAGGTATCAACTCACTGAATGACTGGGGCATAACTAAAGCATAGCCCACCACGGTATCCCCATCTTTAGCAATAATTTGTGGAATGGTATCATTCATTTGCCGAAGCAAATCAAGCGTGTGTTCAACCGTTACAAAACCTTGACTTTGTTGGGTATCGGCAGAAACATTTCGGGGTAAGTTTTGGCGTTGGAGGGCCAGCATCTGCATTAGGTCATCATCAGAAGTGGCAGTTGTAAAAACAACAGGCATAGACTTTATAATTTTTTCACAAAAAAACGGATTTTTATTGAATAGTTGCGTTCCAAACGAGCGTTTGGTAAATTTGTTGAACAGAAGTCGGAAAGTCAGATAGTCGAGAAGTCGAAAAACAGAAATCTGTTAGCTGTTGCCTACTCTAAACTGAACACTTGTAAATCTTAACTGTCAAAAATTGCCTACTCAAAAAGTCACACGGGAAGAAATCTTGCTCAAAGCCATTGATTTGTTTCGGCGGCAAGGCTATCATCGCACCTCCATGTCTGACTTGGCCGAAGCCGTGGGTTTACTCAAAGGCAGTTTTTATCATTATTTCGAGAGCAAAGAAGCACTCATGCAAGCGGTATTGTTGTTCGTAAAAGACTCGCTTGACCAACGGGTTTACCCTATTGCTTATCAAGACAACCTATTGCCCCAAGAACGCTTAGAAAAAATGCTACGGCGACTCTATAAAGCCCTTCTGAGTGGCGAAGGCGGCTGTATTGTGGGTAATACCACCCTCGAAACCGCCTTGTTAATTCCTGAATTTAGGGTGATACTTCGGGCCATTTTTGATGGATGGATACAAGCGCAAACTCATCTTTATGCACTTGTTCATGCCCCTGACAAAGCCAAAGACTTGGCCGAACAAACAGTTATGGAGTTTGAAGGGGCCATTATGCTCTCAAAACTTTACGATAATAACCAGCATTTTGAAGCCTGTTACCAACGAGCTATTGAGCGGCTTTCGGCCAGTTAAAAACCAACATGATGCGTCAATTAGAAACCCAACGCCTACTTCTACGCCCCTTCACTTGGGATGACTTTGAAAATCTATATCAGATTAACTCAAACCCCGAAATCATGCGTTACATCCGCTCGCCCGAAACTCGTGAGCAAACGCAGGAATCTCTCAAAAAAATAATAGATGACTACGAAAAATTTCCAACATTAGGGCGCTTGGCGATTATCGAAAAAAGCACGAATACTTTTATCGGGCTTTGTTTGTTGCGTCATTATGAGATTGACGGCGAGATTGAAGCAGGCTATGTACTTACTAAGCAATATTGGGGAAAAGGCTACGCTACCGAGGCAATGCAAGAGTTGATTAGGTATGGCTTTGACGACATGAAGTTTGAGTGCATTGTAGCCGTTTGTATGCCTGCCAATGGGGCTTCATGGCGAGTGATGGAGAAAGTAGGCATGAGGCGTGTGGGTTATGTTTACATCTACGATAACCATGACCTCAAGTACGAAATTCGGCGCAACCAGACCGCTATCCCTAACTTTATAAATCCGATTCATCATCGGTCTTTTACAATAGAAAAAAACGGCTATTCGCTCACTACCGATAAGTCAAAGTTGCATCTTGGGGTAATTTTCAATTATCTTCATCATGAGTCGTATTGGGCCAAGGGAATCCCCAAAAATAAAGTGGAACAAAGCTTCAACAACTCTCTTACATTTGGGGTATTAAAAGGGGAAAGCCAAGTTGCTTTTGCTCGCATCATTAGCGATTTTGCAACGTTTGCTTTGTTGGCAGATGTGTTTGTATTACCCGAACACCGTGGGCAGGGCTTATCAAAATGGATGCTCGAAACCATCATGCAATATCCTGACTTACAGGGACTTCGCAGGTGGAGTTTGGCTACACTTGATGCCCATACGCTTTATGCACAATACGGCTTTGAACCACTGCCAAACCCCGAACGTTGGATGCAGATTTATACGCCTTATCAGTAAGCCATCCGCTTACTTTGCCTGCCATACCAAGCCAAAGTTTAGACCTGCACTATATGGATGCAGGCTAAGGTAGTTGTTGTCATCCATTCGGCTTTTGAGGCCATAATTAAATGTAGGCTCTACTCGCAACGAAATGCCCTGGCTCAATGGGTAGCTAATGCCATACGCTAAGTTAATATACACATTAGGCAAACCACCTTGGTCGAGTTGCATTAACCCTTCAACACCGCCTGATAGATAATGCGCCATTACGCCTTTGCCATTAAGTTTGAATAGTACATCAGAGCGCAAACCAGCATAATGCCATTGGGTATCGCTCAGCCGAGTATATTGTTTGTAAACTGGCGTAACCTCAATAGTCTGATTATTAACTTGTTTGGCTTCAAATGTTTCAGGTATGGCGCTTCGAGTAAGGTAGCTAACGTAGTGGTTCATTTGCAAATAACTAAACCCTGCCCTCATTTTGAAACGCTTTGAGATTGAGAATTCGCCTCCCATCTGAAAACGCCATCCAGACCTTTGATTAGAGAATTTAGCGGCAGGCCGAATATTCTCAACTATTTCATTGTCTTGCTGATTAGGCGAAATCGTGTAGTAATTATATAGTGGCATAAAACTCGTGTACATATCCCAGTCTTTTACTAAAGACGGCTTTTTGTACCAACGCTGGTCAGTTTCAATGTCTTGTACTATGGGCGTAGCAAAACTTAACAAAGACTTTTTCAATCCTTTGGATGTTGCAAATGCTACTGTCACAGGAAGTGGCGTTGCTGCTTCACCAGATAAAGCAGGATTTGAAATAATGATTGCTTCAGTAGTGTTTGGAGTAGTAGCGTTGCTTACTACTTGCTTTTCAGAAAGTAATAAAGCTGCTTTTTCTTCTACAATTGACCCGTTAAATTGGCTAACAGGCTTGCGAGAAGTGAGATTTTTAGGAATTTCTGCCTCTTGGTTTTTCTCATTCACTGCTGGCATAGTTTCCAATTCTTCGTTAGAAACCTTGGTTTGTTTCAGTGTTAGCGAAGGTTCTTTAATAGTTTGATTAGCTAATTTGGTAGCGATAGATGGAATACTTTTTACCTCAATGCTATTAATAAATGTATCTTCTACTGGCAGCTGGACTTTGCGTTTTGCTGTGGCAGAAGTTGCATCAAAAACTGGATTTTGAGCCGATTGTGAAACAATATCGGGGGTTTTAGAAAGTAAAGTTTTCTCGATAGAGGGCTGGTTTTTAGGTTCAACAAGTTGATTTTCTGAGCTTTGGGGCTGATTGGTTCTTCTTCCTATTTTTTGTTTGGATACATCGTTATTAGCAGCAAGTTCTGGGCGGCTATCAGTTTTATTGATATACCATGCCACTCCAATAAACGATAACAAGAGTAAAGCCAAGGCTGCCGCATAGCGATAAGAAAACCACCTTATGGCAGGAGCAGGCTGATTAACCTCTGCCAAAATTTCGGGCAGGGCATTTGTCGGAGGCTCTGCTTCGTAGTTTGCAAACCGCTTTTTGAAGTGGAGTTCCAATTCATCATGCGGGGTGTCCTCAAAATCATTTACCTTGTTCAGAATCTGCCACAAGGCACCAGTCGGTGGTTCGGCTGTAAAGTCAGTGAACCGTTCTTGGAAAAACCGTTCCAGTTCGTCGTCATTCGGGTTGTTCATAGCTAATAATGCCAACCGTTTTTAATTGTTTCCGTAATAAATCCTTTGCCCTCGACAGCTGCGACTTCGAGGTATTCTCCGAAATGCCCAACATTTCCCCAATCTCTACATGGGTATAACCTTCAATCACATACAAGTTAAAAACCATTCGGTATCCATCAGGCAAGCGATTGATAAACTTCATCAATTCTTCTGTTGTAAATTGTGAGTAAAGTAGCTTATGATCGTCGTTGCTGATGGTAATATCCTGATAATCTACATCGGTGAGATGTTGTTTCAGGTGCTGATGGTAGTAGTTGATAGCAGTATTTACTGTTACTTGCTTAACCCAACTACTAATAGACTCTACTTTTTGGAGAAATTCAATTTTCCTGAAAATTTTCACAAAAGCCTCTTGAAAAATGTCTTCAGCTTCGTGTGTTGACCGAGCATAACGACGGCAAATACCCATCACTCGGCCTTTATACACATTGTAAAAAGCCGTTTGTGACCGTGGGTCGTTTTGCTGACAGCCCAACACCAAATCTTTTTCAGAAATCATACGTTATCAAATCGGGTTTCACCTAACAACGTTCTTTAAAACCGATTATTTTGCTGATATCAAATCCTAATCCCCTTTTCTAATCAGTTATCAGGTGCCTGGCATCCGATTATTTCACAATCTTGACAGTAATACTTGCTGTTGATTTCTGACCATTGATATTTGTAATCTCGTAGTCAAAGGTATCTTCCCCTACAAATCCTGGTGCGGGGATGTAAAACACTCTCAATTTGTCCGCTTTTGCGTCGCCAAAATTAGGCTTGGTCAAAATAGTAACCTCTTTGAGATCCGTACAGGTTTTATCGTTGAGCCAAACCACTACTTCAATGCTGCCACTCGGCGCACCAGGCAATACCACAGCCGGTTTGCTAATAGAGGCCAGCACTTCGTCATCACGGGCAATAGGCATACAATTCGGATCCGGCAACTCAATATAGACAATAATTAACACACTGAGGCAATTTTTGCCATCTTTATCACAAATCCGATACTCAAACGATTCTGTTCCACTAAATGTATCGTTAGGAATGTATAGAATTTTATTGTCTTTTGTAACGGTTGCTTTGCCATTTTGTGGAGCTTTGCTAATGCTGATGGGTGAGTTTTGATATCCAGTACAGAGGATATCATTTTTCAAAACATCAATAACAATTGAGGTATCACGAGGTGCATCTATCCGTTTCCACTGCAAAGCATCTGCAAAAATAGTAGTTCGGCATTCGGCAGGTGTGGGTTCTATTCCAATATCTACAGTTGCCAAGCGACAAACGGGTTTATCACCTACAGAGCATACTTTATAAGTTAGGATATCGCTTCCTTTAAACCCACTGTTGGGAGTATATACAATTTTGTTATTAGCAACGTTTGTTGTTCCATTTTTGGGTGCAATTTCGACCCGAAGTGAGGCGGAGTCAAGTGTTACGTTACAAAAACGATCATTGGTAAGCACCGGAATAGAAACTGAACTATTTTGGGTGGTTTTGGCTTCGTCGTGCATGGCACCTGCATTGCACGGCAAGCGGCTGGCATTGGGGTGAATAGCAATAAGTACGGTGTCTTTGAGCGAACTGAGGGCTACGTTTGAAGTAGGAACTACTGAGTAAACAAACTGATCCTCTAAGGCCACTGCAGTAGGGTCAGGGATATATAGAATAATACCTTTTTGAAGAAAAACCAAGTCTCCATAGATGGGCTGTCGCTCTATCTTGAATGACCCTGCCGTACTAAGTCCCGACTGCTCTACTAAATCAATCGCTACTGGCTCATTCGATAATGAATGATATGTTTGTTGCTCAATAGATCTAAGCGTTTGTAGAGGTGGTTGTGGCGTAGGTGGAATATCTTCAATAATCTTGTCACAGCTCTGCATTCCTCCTACAAGCAGTGCTGAAACCAGTATAAAGATAGTCCGTAATTGTTTCATAACGTTAAGTGCGATACACACAGAAAGACAATCAGCACACCAAAAGGGTTGCATTCTATCAAATTGTTTCGGTTATTTGATGACAATAAGACACGTAATTCTCTAATGAATTTATCTATTCATGAAGGTACTATTGAAGAAGTACTTGCTGTGTATCCGCTGGTACCAGAGCTTACCTTGCCTCATGGAGCAGATGAATACGCCCTACGATTTGAAGCTTCTGCTTGTCATCTGGTACTTGTGGCATACGATGGTGCACAGCCTGTTGGGTTTAAGGTTGGCTATCAGCGAGACAATGATGGGAGCTTCTATTCTTGGATGGGCGGTGTTGCGCTCTCTTACCGCCGGCATTACATTGCTCAACAACTGGCCGATGCAATGGAACATTGGTGTATCGCCAAGGGCTATCATTCTATTCGATTTAAGACCCGAAACCGCCATAAAACCATGCTTTGTTTTGCCCTCAAAAATGGATTTAATATCATGGGCTTTGAACCAACCAACCAAGTAGAAGAAAGTAGAATTTGGTTAGAGAAAAGACTCGTTTGATTTTGTTGCTTTTGAATACTTTGCTAATGACTACCCTCTTAATTAAGCTCATTTTAATGCCTACCATCATGGGGCTTGTAACACTGGTGGGGCGCAAATGGGGCATGACTATTGGCGGATGGGTATCGTCGTTGCCTTGGGTGGCAGGTCCTATATCCGTGTTTTTGGCCCTTGAACAAGGTATTTCGTTTGCTGCCAGTGCAGCGGCAAGTGCTTTGGCAGCAGTAATAGGATTAGTTGGATTTTGTTGGGTTTATCTACGATTAGTCTTTCAATTTTCATGGATAATTTGCTCATTAGCAGGACTTTGCACTTATATTGGCATTGCAGTAGTGTTTAGGTATGTATTGCCATTGCCTGCTTGGGTTATATTTGCTACAGTGCTGACAAGTGTTGTAATTGCACTTCGGTCGCTTCCTATGCCCAGAGCTATTGCTTCGCCTACTAAGCCACCCAAGTACGATATCCCACTCCGAATGGCCGTTGCTACAGTGTTTGTGTTATTTGTAACGGTATTGGCACAATTATTAGGAACAGCCTGGAGTGGCTTACTCACACCATTCCCTATTTTAACCTCTATCTTAGCAGCGTTTACACATCATCAACAGGGTGCAGATGCTACTGTTCGCATCTTCCGGGGATTAGTATATGGACTTTTTGGGTTTACGTCATTTTTATTTTTAGTTTGCCTCATGGTTGCCAGTTTTCCAATTCCTGTTACTTATGGTATAGCATTTTTGGTAGCGCTTTCAATCAATATGTTGACTTTTAGACTATTGCGTCAAAATACATAATCTAAAAATAGGGAACTGATGTTTTGACCT
>JBGAVQ010000074.1:0-21985 GCA_044228045.1 Spirosomataceae bacterium | reverse complement strand
GGGTTTTCTTAAAGCTACCACCTGCCGTTGCCCCCATCAAAGCAGCCGTATTGCCCTTGGTGAAAAAAGATGGCTTGGCCGAAAAAGCCCAAGCTATTGCCAAATCACTCAAACATTCGTTTAATACCATTTATGACGACGGCGGAGCCATAGGTAAGCGTTATACCCGCCAAGATTTGATTGGAACACCCTACTGTATTGCGGTTGATTACCAAACAATGGAAGACGATACCGTAACCATTCGTCACCGAGACAGCATGGAGCAAGAACGGGTGTCTATTAGTGAATTGAAGACTAAAATTGGCGAAGCTGTTTCGATGGAGCGGGTATTGGAGTTGTTGTAAATTGATTATCGTTGTTTAATCTTTTTGAGAAATGGACGACAAACAACGCTTAGTTACCATTAGAAGAAATTTTGGCAGAGCTTTTGCTAAAAGTGGATCGTTTAGAAGATAATCAGAATCACTTTAACAAGCGATTAGACCGCCTTGAAGCAAAGATGGATACAAAAATGGACAAATCCACTTTTGAAACCTTTGCGGATAGCTATGGGCGAGTGGTAAGCCGCAAAGAGTTTATAGAGTTTAAAGAAAAAGAATTCTTTGAGTTTAAGCAAACCGTAGAGGAGCGTTTCGATAAAGTTGAAGAGCGATTTAAAAGTATTGAAGATACCCTTGTAGATGTAAAAGAGCAACTTTCGCAAGTGGTGACCAAGAAGGATTTTATTGAGTACATCGGAGCGATTTTTGGGAAAATTGAAGAAATAAACAAGAAGTTGTAAGGAAATGGGCGGTGTTATCACTGACCTCAAAACAAAAAGCCCTTCGGATTACACCAAAGGGCTTTTTGTTTGTAGTTATGTGGAGTCTTACTTCTCTGCCATAGCATAATATTTAGTGAAAATCGCTTCATAAGGCTTGGCAGCGTTGGCTTGGCCGTTGTCTTTGAGCGACTGCACAATGGTATTGAGTTGATACAAGGCACTGTTAATTTCTCGGCCACCATCGTAATGACCTTCTACCAAATAGTATTGTAGGTTTTGGTCGCAGCGGGCGGCAATGGTCTTGCTCATATCAAGGGCTTTTTGAGCATCGCCTGCTTGCAAAAGTGACTCAATGTACCCAGCCGAAATCTGGTCGTACGGAATGGCCTTGTCTGGTAGTACTTGTAGCGAGCGGTTAAGTACCTCACGGGCTTTGGCTTTGTCTCCTTCACGAATCAGCTGGTCTGCCAAGCGCAAGAAGGCAATACGAGACGTGATAACAGGCGAGCCTGTGTAAAACTCATTGTAATAAGTATTCTGATTGTCCATTTCACGCCAAAAGGTGTTTTTCATCAAGCGGTCGTACATGATGTCGGCGTTAACAAAGCCGTCTTTAGCACCTGGCACTTTGAAAGGCATTAAGCGGTAAGCAAGTCCTTCTAACTGCATAAATTCTTTGAGCCCTAAATAGCTTGACGACATCAGGGTAGTAGAAAAATAAATCGGACGTTTCCAATCGTTTTGGGCAATAAGGTCTAATTGAATCAAATCTGACTTGTAAACATCATTTTTGCCAAATGTCCATGACAAAGTATCAGAAAGAAGTGGCTCCAATTTGGGACTCACAAAACCCAATTTTTTTACTTTTTCTTTGTCAACATTCAAAAAGAAACTCGAAGATGGCAATACATTCACATCAAATCCTCCACCAGACTGATAACGAATAGCAGGGCTATCTTCTTTAATCAACTTCATGTATTCTTTGAGGTTGATGCCGTCCTTCACATTCGGATTCTCAATGAAATAAATAATGTCATTTTTGCCATTGATGTACTGATTGTAGTCCAACGAAATCGGTAGGGCTTCTGACAAGTACGTTTTGCGCTTCATTTGGTTGATGTACCAGTCGGTACCCAATAAGCTGAGGTTACATACCCGCACGTCGGTACGGAAGCCCTCAACCTCTTGTACATACCAAAGCGGGAAAGTGTCGTTGTCGCCGCCCGTAAACAAAATAGCATTGGGTGCACACGAATTGAGCAAGTTTTTGGCAAAATCTACACTATGGTAACGATTACTGCGATCATGGTCGTCCCAACCTTGGGCTACCATCACCACAGGTACAAGCAAACTTAGTCCAGTAGCAGCAAATGCTCGTGAAGTAGTATTACTTAAAAACTTGCTGATTAACTCATAAACCCCCATCACGCCGAGGCCAATCCAAATGGTGAAGAAGTAAAACGAACCCACATAAATATAGTCTCGTTCACGAGGTTCGGTAGGAGGGGAGTTCAAGAAAACAACCAGTGCCAAACCCGTCAACAGAAACATCAATACATTGACTAAGAAGTCTTTATCCTGTTTTCGGACATGATAAAACAATCCAATTAGCCCCAAAATTAGCGGAAGCAAATAGTAGTTGTTACGGCCTTTGCTATGCACCATTTCAAATGACCCTTTACTTTTGTCTTGCCAAGGCATCATTACGCCAGCATCTTGAATGTCACTTTCTCGCCCTACAAAGTTCCATAAGAAATAGCGCATATACATGTGTCCCATCTGGAAGGTAAACAAAAACTGCAAGTTTTTGGCAAATGATGGTTTTTGACCTTCGGGCAAGTTGAGCAGACTACGGTACAACTCGGCATGACCAGGCTGACGGCTACTGAGGCGTGGCAGCAGCATCTGTTGGTTTGGTTCCCAGATAAGCTCAGGTTTGTAATCATATATCTCGTACTTACCATTGGCTTTGCGGTACATGGGTTCGCCCTTTTTTTGGTCAATAGGTTGAGCCGTAAACACAGGGCCGTAAAGCAACGAGCGGTCGCCGTATTGTTCCCGTTTCAAGTAAGAGACATAGCTCAGGGCATCTTTTGGGTCGTTTTCGTTGATAGGAGGGTTAAAATTGGCCCGAACCAACACTTGGATATACGAGGCGTAGCCAATCAACACAAAGGCCAACGAAAGCAAGGCCAAGTTTAATACCACCTTGCCTTTGCGTTGCGAGTAAATAATGCCATAAACAAGCGCAGCAAAAAACAGCGTGATAAAAATAGTAACACCAGAAGCATAGGGTAGCCCTAATGAATTCACAAAGAAAATCTCGAATTTGCCAGCAATGCTTGGTAAGCCCGGGATGATACCATTGTTGATAACACCCAGTATAACAAACCCAATGAGTAAGGTAGTAAGCCCACCTTTGTAGGAAGTATTGGGGTACTTTTTGAAATAATAAATGAGTGCCAAGGCCGGAATCGTGACCAAGTTCAACAAGTGAACACCAATAGAAACCCCTGTAATATAGGCAATTAACAATAGCCAACGGTTGGCGGCGGCTTCGTCTTCAATGAGTTCCCATTTAAAAGCTGCCCATACAATGGCGGCTGTAAAGAACGACGACATGCCATATACCTCGGCTTCAACGGCAGAAAACCAAAACGTATCAGACCAAGTGTAGGCAAGCGAACCAACAATGCCAGCGCCCATCAACAGGTAGGTTTCGGCTTGGGTAAGGTCTGAGGCTTTTTTGTTCAGTGCTTTGCGGCCCATCATGGTAATGGTCCAAAACATGAACAGAATGGAGAAGGCACTGGCCATCACCGATAGCATATTGATCCAATAGGCCACTTTATAGACATCGCCAAAAGCCAAGAGCGAAAAAAGCCGACCCAACAACAAAAAAAGCGGCGCACCCGATGGGTGAGGCACTTGTAACTTGTAAGAGCAGGCAATAAACTCGCCGCAATCCCAAAAAGAAGCGGTGCGCTCAACCGTAAGGGCATACGTTACCAAAGCAATGGCGAACATTACCCAGCCCGTGAGGTTATTGACACGTTTAAAATTATTCATAAAAAATGATTATCAGGTATATAAATGAACAGTTAGTTGTTTTCGATTTGTATGAGTTGTTGGTCAATGACCGAGGAAGTAAATTGATTATCGCCTCAAAATTAGTAAAAACTACTCGCCTTGCCGCCTGACAGGTCTTAAAATGTGTTAAAAGATGTTAAGGACTATCCATTTGTTTCGTAGTTTCGGGCCATTCATCAACCAAATTGATTTGTGATACCCCATTTGCTCATTATTGACGACGAAAAAAGCCTGCGTGAACTCCTCGCCCGTATTCTTGAATTAGAAGGATACATCGTGTGGCAAGCAGGCACTGCCCGTGAGGGGTGGAAGATACTTGAGCAACAAAGCATTCAAGTGATTGTCTGCGATGTAAAACTGCCTGATGCTCATGGTGTTACACTCACACAGCACATCAAGGAGAAATACCCCACGCTCGAAATTATCCAACTCACCGCCTACGGCACTATTCACGATGGGGTACAAGCTATCAAAAACGGAGCCTTTGACTACCTCACCAAGGGCGACGACAACGACAAAATTATCCCATTAGTAGCGAAGGCTACCCAAAAAGCGCAGCTTCAACAGCGCATTGCCGACTTGGAGCGTAAAGTAACCCAACGTTTTGGCTTTAGTAATATCTTGGGCAACTCAGTGCCGATTCACGAAGTAATTACCTTGGCACAGAAAGTAGCCGTGACCGATAGCACTGTATTGATTTTGGGCGAAACAGGAACAGGTAAAGAGTTATTTGCCCAAGCTATTCACTATGAAAGCCCCCGCAAAGACAAGCCTTTTGTGGCGCTCAATTGCAGTGCCATTGCCAAAGACTTACTCGAAAGCGAACTGTTTGGGCATAAAGCTGGGGCGTTCACCGGAGCCATGAAGGACAAAAAAGGACTACTGGAAGAAGCTCATCACGGTAGTATTTTCTTGGATGAAATCGGTGAAATGCCGATTGAACTCCAAGCCAAACTACTGAGGGTGCTTGAAACCAACGAATTCTATAAGGTTGGTGAGTCAAAACCGACGCAAATTAACGTGCGGGTGATTGCCGCCACCAATCGAGAGTTGGAGCGAGAAGCCACCGAGGGGCGTTTTCGGCTCGACTTGTTTTATCGGCTGTCGGTGTTTCAACTCAAACTGCCGTCTTTGGCCGAGCGCAAGGCAGATATTCCGCTGTTGGTGGCGTTTTTTCAAGAAACTTTCTCGAAAAAACTCAACAGAAACATCCCCAAAATAAGTGCTGAATTTTTGGAAAAACTGCAACAACACCGATGGAAAGGCAATATCAGGGAGCTTAAAAACGTAATGGAACGAGCCATGATTCTGTGTGATGGTGATACTTTGTCGGTAGAACAATTGCCTTTTGAGCTTCGTTTTGGCCTGACTACCAATCAATTAAATGACACATTTGACTTGGCGACGGTTGAAAAACTCCATATCGCCAAAGTATTGCACCACACAAACGGCAACAAAACAGAAACTGCCCGCCTGCTGGGAATTGGCCTCACTACGCTGTACCGCAAAATTGAAGCGTTTGGATTGGGGTGAGAGAAGGATTTGGAGCAAACGAATAAGGTCGTTGGTCACAAGACCAACGACGGAGGAATGACGCACATCTGACCGTCTTTTGCCAAACCACACATTTTTACGATTAGGGGTTTTTAATCCCACATAGTGCCATTTAAGCCTAAAACAATCCCAAGCCATTGCGCAATAATGAACCCCAAAATGCCAATAATGATTGCCAAAGTCTTATTGACACCAGTTTTGCTTAGATAATTCATGAAGTAGTAAAATAGGCCACCCATTGAACCAACGAATGGCGTAAGTATCAAAGGTTTTACCATCCAAAATTTCCCCCAAGCTGGATTAGGTTCATCTACACCAAATACAAAGACTGATATTAGTATTAGGCCGACTAATGCACCTATTAACATTGGTTTAGTGAGCGATAATTTATTGATTTGCTCAGTTGTCGTCTCGTTTTTTTGTGTCTGTGCCATCATTTATTTTTTTTAAGTAGTATTTTTATTTAAAAGTACTTTGAAATACAAAGTAAAATATTGCTTTTTCAATTATCCAATAAAATTCAAAAATATTTTATTGAAATAGGTGTATATTATTTTTTGAAATAGCTAATGGTGCTGATGATCAGAAGGTGGCGATTTTCACCACAAATGTTGATGCGGAGAACTAAAGCGCTGTTATGGGCAGTTTTTTTCTCTTTTTTACTTCAAATTATGTCTTACTTGCCGTAAATAATGAAATAAGTTCACTTGAGGTCTGAAAGTATCAGTTTTTTCTGATTCAATGTATTCTTCATTGCTTTTTCCCTTATTATTGGGTCATCGCTATGTATTAGTTCAAAATATTCAGTTGGTACAACTTGCCAAGATAACCCATACTTATCTTTACACCATCCACAAGAACCTTCTTCACCACCATTAGCAGTAAGAGCTTCCCAATAATAATCTGTTTCAGCTTGGTCTTTTGCATTGATAACAAAAGAAACCGCTTCATTAAATTTGAATAGTGGGCCTGCTGCTAATATACTAAACTCCATTCCTACTATTTCAATTACAGCTGTTTCTATGCCAGCATCATTTCCACTTTCGTCACTATCGAACTTGCGAAAATCTTTCAGCTTACCCTCTTTAAAAATGGATAAGTAGTAATCTGCCACGGCTTTGGCGTCTTTCTCTACCCACAAGTAGGGTGTAATTTTTTGAGTAATCATATTCTTATAATCTGGCGTTTTTGCTTTGTTGCAAACACGCAATTTTTTGCGTTCGGGCCGCTAACGGATACAGCTTGGCGAAGGTGAGGGTTTCTTTGATTAGGGGTTCGATTTTGTCCTAAGTTCGCAAGTCTATAACTGATTCTCAACAAATGTGCTATCGAAATATTTTCAACCATAAATTGTCTAATCTTTCAAGCCCTACAAATGGTTATTCTTCACTATTTGTTATTTCAAATTTCGTTCTTTTAATAATTTTTCCAAGGCTTCAAGTCTCTTATTTTTTGGGTCATTAATTATTTTGTACACAAAATATAACGGGATTAGCGTCAAAAGCCCCCAAGTGTTTTTGGCAAAGCTGTAAAATACAATTCCCATTAAAAATCCAATAATAAGGGCATTAGTTATGGAAAATGATTTCATTTGTTTTGCTTCGTCTAACAGTTCTTGGTCTGTTAATTCTGATAGTTCCTTTTGATTCATTTGCTTCTTAAATTTATTTTGAAAAAATGTCTGTGTCCCACTTACGAAATTCATAATACTTACTTTTGGGTTCTCCTGTCCATCCATTGATGCCTTTCTTCTTTGGCAAATAGTAACCGTGGACATATAAACGTGGAATTATAAAAAGTGATAGAATTAGCATAGATGTTGTCCTACCGAAGTAAACAGAAATAAAACAAACCAATAGAAGTGTTAAAAGATATTTTCCTACTCTACGAATTTTTGGCGTTTGCTCTTCAAAATGACCCATAAGTATATTGCCCAAAGCATAAATTATACTTACAACAGCTATCTCAAGCCATAATGATTCTGTTCTCCACATGCTGTTTGCTATTAATAATAATTTTTTGTTTGATTGTCTGTTGGTCTTTCATAGCCTGACCGCTAACGGTTTGCAGCTTGGCGAAGTGGCAGGCATTACAAAGCACTAAACTGTCGGCAAGTATCCCGATAAATATCGGGATAAAATAGAAGCACAGCACTTCAATTAAGCACTGCCTGCCCGCTATCGCTAAGACCATGTTACAGGCATGTGCTTCTCCCTGTTCACTTCTAATCCTCGTTTCATGTCCGTTCAATTACTTCTTTAAGTCTGGCATAGTCTGCCCGTAATGACTTGTTTATTACACCACCAAGTAGTAGTAAGAATAAATTACCCATTAAGCCTCTTGCCGTCAAAGTTTCGTTGAAAGTCGCATTAGTGCCATTGTTCTCTGCTTCATAAGATGATACATCATGAGCAAAAAACAAATTTGTCGTTACCTCTAATGTAAGTTTCTTTCCATATTCAAGTTCAGCAACTTTAAATTCCTCAATGGCAGTATTTGGTCCCTGCTTTCGTAAAAAGCTACCAGTTGAATTCATTGCCAACTTGTCCCCAGAATAGTTGACCGAGATTACCCCTGTTGAGAATTTTTGCCAATTCTGAGGAAGCAGTAAAAAGTCCATCACCTGTTCAGGTGTTTTGTTGATGTGAATTTGATTTGTAAATGTCTTTTGCATAATTGTCGCAATATATAGTTATAATGCTTCCTTGCAGGTCGTGCTTGATGATTTGTCTGTCCGTGATACTCATTTTTCTAAAAGTCAGCGTCGAATTTTCCGCCCCGACAAAAGTTACAACTAAGCAGTAACTGTCTGAAGTTGCTCAGAAGTCCATTCCGAAGGTTGTCAGCGGACAGTCCCTCATTGACTTTACAAAGTGTCGGGATGAGTGGTCGTTTAGCATTGCCTGTAACGTTTCGGGGCTTGCCGAAGGTGGGGATTTTTAGCACAAAAGCTCAATAGAAATACTACTGTTGAACTTTGCACAAATGCTCAATCGAAGTCGTTCAGCCCCGCTTTTGGCAAACCCCTGTTAGCGGCTGCCAATTCTCTGTCAGTTAGTTTCTCCATGCCAATTTACTCTCTTCGTTATTACTGTTGTCCCGTTAGTTTTTTTGTTTTTAAAGATGTTTTTAAGTTTAGTTAGAATGTCAGTTTTTCTAGGTTCTTGAAAGTTTATTGTTGCAGAAAAAGGCATTGTCGGTTCGTCCTTGTGAAACTGAGATGCTCGTAATAATTTGCCGTCCAGTTCTTGATATTCAATTGTTATGTTTCCGTTTACGAAGTCCTTTATGTAGTCAATTGCCGAAGCACAAGTAAACTGATTTCTTGTTTGTATATTTTTTACTTCGTCAAAATGAAAGTTTCCAAAATGTCGGTGGTCAAAGTCCGAGAAAACTGTAATCTCTGTGTCGTCAATGTCAAAACTTAATTTGCCAAAAACTGGCGATACAGAAGCCACCGAAAAGCAAAAATTGTCTTCGTGAATAATCTCTCTCTCAATTTCAATTCTGTCTGTCAGTTCAGGAAATGACTTTCTGAAAAGGCGAAAAAACTCCTTTTGTAAGTCGTTAAGTTTAGTCTCTATTTTGTCTTGATAACTCACTTTGTAGTAATGGTCATTTAGTTACTATTTATCTGTTTTGCAAAATCTTTTGATGTTAGCTCTGTCGTCCTGTTTGGTTGCCGCTAACTCGTAAATATGCGAAAGTTTTACGGTCCGCCGCAGCGGTCGTACTTTTTGAATTGTTTGAGCTTTTTTCAAGATTTTATTGTACTTTCGATGTGGTACTTTTTGGATTGTTGAGAATGACAACACCCTATGTTTTTCAAAAATAGGTAGCTAAATTGAAAAAAACAAGCCCCCACTCGTGCAAGCGTCCACGCTTGCACAGGCTGCGCAAATAGGATGATGAAAAGGGAATTGTTGCACAGAAGCAAAATTTTGTAGATACTTGTGTTATAACTCCTTACAGCTGGTACTCATGAAACCCTCCTCCAAAACAGCAGTTAGCGTACTTGTTGTATTGCTTAGCGCAGTCGCCTTCTTTGTTTTGATGTCGTACAAAGCCAGTTTGCTACGGGGCAAACCATCGGCTGGTGTTCAATTAGAAAACGCATTCCCGCACTTAATGTTTAGCCAACCCGTTGAGTTTACCCATGCGGGCGATGGCAGCAATCGTGTTTTTGTGATTGAGCAAAAAGGGAAAATCAGGGTCTTTGAAAACAATGCCTCGTCAAAAACGGCAGGTATTTATTTAGACATTGAAGCCAAAGTGTCGTCTGAGGGCGAAATGGGGCTGCTGGGCTTGGCTTTTCACCCCAATTTTAAGCAAAACGGGTATTTTTATGTTAATTATACCAAGCGAAAACCCTTAGAAACAGTCATTGCCCGCTATCAAGTAATGTCTGCTGCCGACATGAAAGTAGAGGCCTCGTCCGAAACCATTTTATTGAAGATTTCGCAACCTTACGACAACCACAATGGCGGGAAAATAGCCTTCGGCCCCGACGGATTCTTGTACATAGCCTTGGGGGACGGCGGAGCTTGGGGCGACCAACACAACTATGCTCAAAACAGAGCCTCGTTGTTGGGCAAAATCCTCCGTATTGACGTTGACAAAACCGAAAAAGGTAATTACGGTATTCCTACCGACAATCCTTATGTAAACAACCCAGAAGGTTTTAGAGAAGAGATTTATGCCTATGGCTTGCGAAATCCTTGGCGGTTTAGTTTCGATGCCAAAACAGGCCAACTGTGGGCAGGCGACGTAGGCCAAAACGAATTTGAAGAGATAGACATCATCGTCAAAGGCGGTAACTACGGGTGGAGGTTGAAGGAAGCCAGCCGCTGTTATAATCCAAGGAAAGATTGTGACAATGGCAATTTAATAGACCCCATTCATCAATACCCACGCAACGAAGGCGTTTCTATCAGTGGAGGTTTTGTGTATAGAGGTGCTGCCGTGCCATTGCTACAAGGCAAGTATATTTATGCCGATTACAGCAATGGAAAGGTTTGGGCGTTGAGTTTTGATGGAAACAAAAAAACGAACAACCAACTGTTAACCGATGAGGGCGGTTCGGTTTCGGCCTTTGGCGAAGATGCCGCAGGTGAGCTATATGTGTTGGATCATGGCAATGGTACCATTAAGCGATTTGCTTCAAAGTAAGGCTTACTACAACCCTAAATAGCATCTTTTGTATGGCCTCTGAAAATACTATTGACCCTATTTTAGAAAGTTTATTAACACCCCAACCACGAATTGTGTTGGAGGTAACTGAGTCAGTTATTGATTTGCAAATGCCTGAAAACAAAGTAGATGCTGATTTTGTAAGGTCTATTGAAGGCGCACAGTGGAACGAAAAACTATGGTGTTGGATAATTCCATACCACCCCAATGCCTTAGCATTGCTCACAACGTACTTTGGCACACGCCTCACTCGGCTATTGACCCCAGCATATAGGCAAACCCACGTGGGTGGGCGGATGTATCAGGTAAATAGAAACGAAGTGCTCATCATTCGGCATCATGCCGAAAGGCTCAAAATTTTTGTGTATGACCCTACAACCTTAGAACGAAGCATTAAGCGTATCCCTTTTTGGCGTTGGGACAACCGCAGCTATGCGTGGGCTTTGCCTTTTTCGACAAAAGTCTTGGCTCAACTTACCGAGATAGCCCAACAAGCAGGTTTGCAGGTGAAGTACCAAGAGGAGTAGCCCATTAAAAAATATCTTCGATAAGATAGGTCTGCTTGCCCAAATGTACGGTGTCTCCAATTTGTTTGTCAACCAAAGAGGCGTAAATAGGTGCATGGGTTGAAATACCAATATAAGGCTTATTCTCAACATTAAAAGCCGACATACTCACGCCAATCACAAAATTGAGCGAGTCGGTCATTACCACTGTGCCGGGTGCTATTTGAGTCGCTTCTTCTATTTGTGCTACCATGTTTTGGAGCAGGCGAAGGTCTCGTACATTTTGCTCATAATGAGGAGCCTCGGCCTCTAAAATCTCTATGCTTGCTTCTCGGCGAGCTTCGGCTTCGCCACCAAACCCTGCTTCTTCGTCAAGTTGGGTATTGGCTTCGGTTATGCCAAGCGAAGTTTCAACATACTGAACAAGTGCTTGTTGAATTTTCAACATTTCCGAAAAAATCAATTCTTTGGTTTTTAATTTATACTGGCTCATGGTTTTGTCAAGTTAAAAAGGCGAGTTGTGAATTGTGTTTCGATAGGGCGAAATTACACTGCATTATTAGTTAAATAAGTGATATTCCTCAGTTTTGAGATTGATTGTTGTCGTTTTTTGGAGCAACAACAAGTTCTACTTTTGAGCCATCAAACAACTAATTATTCATATTATGGCAACCAAACAAAAGTACCTCTACGACTTGCACACCGATCACAAAGCATGGTTGAGTGAGTTAGCACTTTATGAAGACGAACTGAAAATTATGAAAAACCGGCTGGGTGAAGTGAGTATCAAAAATACAAGTTCCGAAGTGAAAGTTCAGGTAGAACAATTTCAGAACCGGTTCATTATTCAGCTTAATGAGCTGGCAATACTCAAAAAAGCAGTAAATGTTGAAGAACGGGAGCTGCAATCAGAAATAGTGTCGAATCCCGTTGCCGTAGATCACCGGAAAGCAGAAGATGATGAGGCGTTGAGAGACCAAGTAGAAACCTTTGAAACTTTATTTGAATCACTAAAAACAGAGTTTAATCAATTTGCGGCATCTTGGTTGTAGCAATCAAAAAACAGCACTTGTGACGAACAAGTGCTGTTTTTTATTTTTTCTCATTACATACACTTATCGCTGCACTTTCTCTAATACGTCAAACTCTGCTTTGAACAAAGCGGGGCGGTCTTGCACCTTGTCGCCAAATTCCATTACAATGCCCGAAGCTTTGTCGTAGCTTTTCCAGTCGGGCAAGCTTGTGCCATTAGGGTTGCCTGTTTTGGTAAAGTTTACCCAATAATCTGCCATTGTGTTCTCTAACTGTCGGTCAATCGGCTGCCACGGACGCTGCCACAGGTGAAGCGTGTGCAGCGCATAAGGTACTTCGGCGGTATGGAAAGCACCGTAATTTGGGAAATTGGGCTTATCAGGCGGAACGTGTGTAAACTGATAGATATACGCCTTGTTTTTGTTGAACCCAGCCCATAAACGTGACGACATGGCCGCAAACGAAAGCAAGCCTAATTTGAGTTGGGTAGCTTTGGCTTCGTCGTCGGTATTGGCGGGGAATGCCTTTAAAAACTCCGCTGTATTAGCACCATATTTTTCTTGGGACTGTTGCTTAAACTTTTCGGCAGTTATTGCTTGACCGCCCATGAGACCGCCGTCGCCCGTAACCCAACCTGCCAACAGTGGCACATCGTTGTGTTTGCCTTGCTTAAAATGCTCGAAAATATCGGTGGGCAACACATAATTGTCGAGTGTAATGCCAAAACGCAGGTTGCCCATGTTTTGCGAGGCTTTCTGGATTTCTTCGGCAGGTAGTTGGCGTAAAGCGGCCAAACTCGTTGCGTTGGCTTTCTTTTGGAAGGCTTCGCCCGTTTTTTCGGCATCGGCGAGCGACGTTGGAATTCGGTTAGACAACATGCCGCCACTTTGGGCAATGGCTCCATGAAAAAGTCCTTTGGCTAAGGACGATGCCACCAAGCAATTAACACTCATAGAACCCGCCGACTGCCCTGCAATGGTGACTTTGTTGGGGTCGCCGCCAAAGGCAGCAATGTTTTTCTGAACCCATTTTAAGGCAGCTATTTGGTCGAGTAGCCCGTAGTTGCCCGAAGCCCCGTTTTGTTCTTTGCTCAACTCGGGGTGAGCCATAAAACCCAATGCACCTACTCGGTAGTTGATGCTCACAAAAACGATGCCCTTTTTGGCCATTTCTTGGCCGTCGTAAATAGCACAAGCCGCAGATCCTGACGAAAAGCCACCGCCATAAATCCAGACAAAAACGGGACGTTTTTCGGTAGCTGTTTTTGCGCCTGTCCACACGTTGAGGTAGAGGCAGTCTTCGCTCAGTGGCTCAGGCGGGGCAATAAATTCTTCTGTCCAGCAATAAAATGGCGTAGGTTTAGCCTGAATCGGACTGGCCGAAAACGCCTCACACTTGCGTACCCCCGACCAGCTTGCGGCAGGCTGTGGTGCTTTCCAACGCAGCTCGCCAATGGGCGGGGCAGCAAACGGAATGCCTTTAAAAATGTGTATATCGCCACTTTGTAAGCCCGAAACCAATCCGTTGGCGGTCTTAACGGTTTTGAATTGGGCTTGACTTTGTAGGCTTCCCAAAGAGAGAAAAGCCAAGAAGAGGAGGCTGAAATAGTGTTTCATAGATTAAAAATAGGTGAAGAAAAATACTTTTTTGATGAACAAAGATAGGATGATTCTGACAAAAGTGAAGTTTGTTAACTAAAGGTGGGTTAGAGATGTGATGCTAATTATTCTTGGTTTTGATTTTTAGGCTTGTTTTTCCAATCAAGATAGGTCATCTCAAACTTGATTTCTCCGTCTCCGTGTGTACCAATTTCAGCCCAACCTGCTTTTCTATAAAATGCTTCTGCCCTGGTGTTTGGTGAAGTTCCCAGCCAAACAGTATTCATTGTTTGCTTAAAGTACCAATCGAGCATGATGTTGTGCAGTTGTGTGCCAATGCCTTTTTTTTCGAATTCAGGTCTTAAAAATAAAGCCCAAATGTTATTGTCTTTTAGGTCTGCTATTGCAAAGCCAACTATTTGATTATCAATTTCACAAACCCAACCCTTGCCTCTTACTGTTATAAACTCCTTACAATCTTCGTCTGTTACTGCGTTTGGGTCAGACAAAGTATTTTCTGTTACAGAATGTCTGACGATTTGAATTTGTTTTATGTCGTCAATTGTTGCTTCTCTGATGTTCATTTTTTATCAGGTTGATTGTTCCGCTCCAGCATTGAAGAAAACCTAACTGCCTGCAATTGCTAACTATACACGCAGCCTAGATGCCTTGTACGCTGGGTAAGTTCTATAAAAATAAAATTAGACTCCGGCAGTCTTAACCACAAAAAGCACATAAACCATCACTAACATGAGCCCTTCCCATACAGAGATACGCTTGTCTTGTGTGAGCAAGTAAAAAAACAATCCACACGCAGCCATTACAGGCAACGAAAACGATAATAGTACCGTAGGTACACTTATAACTCCAACAGCCGAGGTTACTGCAGGGATAATCAAGGTATTAAACACACAAGACCCCAATACATTGCCCACAGCCATTTCGGCTTTACCTTGCTTGATAGCCGAAATATTGACCGCCAACTCGGGCAATGTTGTGCCAAGTGATAATACAGTGAGCGCAATAATAGATTTAGGAATACTTAGGGCCGTAGCAATATCACTAATTGATTGTACCGTATAGTCAGCACCCAAATAAATACCCACCGCAGAAAGCACTAATACTCCAAATGCTTTTATTGGAAACTTGGCAACAGGTTCATTTTCTTTGGTTTCTTCTTTTGTGCCACCCTTGATAAGATAAACGGCATAAACAATAAAAATTAAAAGCCCAACGAAGGCTTCTCCAAAAGTAATTACCCCGTCATAAGCAATCATACAAAATGTAAAAAATGACCCTATCAAAAAGTGTAAGTCAATGTAAATATAGGCACTTGTTAGGGCTATGGGTTTTCGATTGATAGCAACAGCAAGGCCAGTCACCAGTAAAATATTTGAGATATTAGCTCCTATAATATTGCCAGCAACTATTTCTGACGCTCCATTGGTAACAGACAAGATGCCCGATACCAGCTCAGGCAATGATGTACCAATACCCACAATGAAAATTCCAATTACAAAGGGAGGTAGCCTGAGCCACAGCCCGATGCCTTCGGCAGCGTTGGTAAAATAGTTAGCGGCTGTCAGGAGCAAAGCCAGTGAACCAATGAAAATGAGTAAGTCAAGAAGCATTATTTAGTTTTTAGAGTCTAATATTTATTTAGTTTTAACCAATCCAAAGGTCATTACCAGGTTGGTTGCCAATACCGTAAATAGCAGTAACGCACTCTCATAAGAGAAAATTTTTAGCGAATCAGCAATGCTGTAAAACAATAAAATACTTATTAACCCCCGAGGTGTAATATAAAATTCGGGAGAAGGAGATGCTTTTAATGTCAAACGAAGTATAACATAACGCACTAAATAGGTAATTACGAAGATTATCAGACCTGTTTGCACTACTTCTGCGGTAGCTAATTCGGCAAGATTGATGGTAAACCCAAAAATGATAAAGAAAAATGTGCGTAGCAAAAAGGCACTTTCTGCCGAAATCTGATGCAATTGGTGCATATCGGTATTGTAACGTTTATAAAGAAAAAACTGATTGAAAAATGAGTTCTTTATTAAATCAACGTTTTTGAGAAACAAACCGAATGCAAACACAATGACCAAAGCAGGTAAATGCCACTGACGGCAAATGCCATAGACTAAAATCAAAATGGCAATAATCAAAACGAATTTCACGTGGTGGGTGAGTCGTCCGAGCAAATAGAGTAAGAACAAACAGGAAAACAACGCAATAAACACAATCTCAATAGTTTCGAGGGCTAAATGTGCAAAAGAACTAAAATCTATTTGCTCGTTGGTGGACATAAAATTGAAGAACACAATCCCTAATATATCAGAGAAAGAACTCTCATAAATGATAAATTCTTTTTTTTTGGGCATTAGACCCGCAACCGACGGGATGGCAATGGCCGAACTGATTACCCCAAACGGAATGGCATTGAGCAAACAGACCTTGAACGAAATACCTGAGAAATAAAAAAATACACCAGCTATCAAAAGCGCAGATACAACAAGTACGATAAATGCCGCCAAAAATGCCTTTGCGATAAGTCGTTTTTTTGAATGTTCATAGTTTAGTTCCAAAGCCCCCTCAAACACAATCATAATCAGCCCAATAGTGCCAAGTGTGGGTAGTAATAGATTGAAATTGAGGGTTTTTAGTTGAAGAGAATCCACCAAATATCGCAAAGCGATTCCAGACAAGAGGAGGACAAGTGCCGCAGGGATTTTAGTTTTCTTGGCTAATATGTCTGCCAAATAGGAATAGATAATGATACTACAAACAATAATCAGTACAGTGTAAGTAGTCATAAAATTACTCTTGGATGGTCAATAATGGCCCAAAATACGGAGTTTTGAGCGAAATGTCGGCATTTCATTTAACATTTTATCGTGGCTTCAAAATGCAATGCCCAGCCTACTTTGGTGTGCAGCCTACGCCAATTTGAGATAATTTTGAAGCTAATAAGCTCATTCAAACGCCGTCCGAGGGCGTTTACTCCCATTTCATGGTGGGTGAGACTCGAGCGAAGGCGGATACTTATTTGTGCAAGTTTCCTCGCTTGCACACATGCGTAAGCAAATGTAACAACACAAGTTGCTGTTGAAATTGATTCAAATGAGGACGCTTTAATCAGTGGTGAATGAAAAACATGCTACGGTTATTCATACAACGCCCTGAGGGCTTTTCGATATTGTTCACTCCAATTCCATTGTGGGCCAGAGCCGAGCCAAGGCGGGGTAGGGTATTTGCTTTGCTGTCCACAATAGGCAATAAAATCGCTAAGGGGAGGTATTTGATTTTCATTTTGTTATTTTTGTTTAAAATATTATTTCTATGAAAAAAGCACTCAAAACAAAAGAGCCATATCAATTCAAAGTTCATCAATCATATACTGTTGAAGAAATTTTAGCATCGGGTGGCACCACTGCATTTGCTCACAAAACGGGTTTAACAGGCAAAAAACAAATGGAAGCCTTAGCAAAGATTCCGTCAGAAGATTTTCTGACCGATGAAGAATTTGAAGAGGCACTAAAAATTCTTAGAGAAGAAAAATGAATATTTTGCTTGATTCCAATGTCCTGATTTACTTAGCGAGAGAGCCTAAACAGCGTTTTCTCAATGATTTTATTAATCCACATCAAAAAGATACGTATCTTTCTATTGTATCTGTTGCAGAGGTACGCACTATTGCTTCAAGACAAAAATGGGGACTAAAAAAACAGTGGCTATTAGATGAAATCATCGCTCGGTCTGTTATCGTAGATTTATCTAATTTTTTAGTGAATACTTACGTCGAAATCGACAATTTTTCACAAAGACAAAACCCCAATTTTACTGAATACGACTTTGACACACCTCGAAATATGGGTAAAAATGATCTCTGGATTGCGGCTACTGCATCACTTCTTGGCTTAGAACTCTTCACAGCCGATGCCGATTTTGACCACCTTGACCAAGTTTTTTTGGAAGTTCGCAAATTCACCCATACTGACTTTAAGGCTTATCTTTAAACGTCCACTTCGCCTCCCCGTTACCATTACTCATTTGTACTTTACGGTTCTTCGTTGATTTATGCGGGACGAAGGTTGCCTCAGTTCCACTGCGGTAGTTCCACTACGGGTGGTACACAGGCAACGGCAATCGCCATTGTCCGTGTCCGCACGGACAATTCCCGTATAAATTATAGTTGAACCTACTTTACCAAAACAGAGGTTCTTTTATAGGTAAATTCGCTCACATTTGCATATTATTCCCGTAAATTAACAATTAACTTATAAATTTACGGGAATAATTTGTTGTCAGCATGATACAAAGATACCTCAAAAGTAAGCAAAGGGAACACCGTGGCCATGCAGGATTTAGAAACGCTCCATAATTTTGTGGTAACGCCCTCGGCTGGCAATTATCCTTTACGCCCAAACCTTTGGGTGACAGACATGACCAGTATCTGGGAGCATCTGAAAAACTTGGATGTTTTGAAATAGCGATTTTTACCCCACCAACGCCTTCTCTAATAAGATTTTAGTGGCTTTTATTCCTGCGTCTTCGTCGAGGTAAGTGCTTTTGGGATCCATCATTTTCATGAAGCCTCCTTCGTACTCAATGCCTATAAAACCTTTAAAGTTTTTGGTAAGGCCCTTCTTCACAATAGGCATCATTTTGCTGAAATCACAGTCAGTGCAGTTGCCGTTGGCATCGAAGGTGTGGGTTTTGGCACTTACGCCTTTGGCAAAGGGCATGAGTTTTTTTACGCCATCGTATTTGTCAAATTCGTGCAAAATCTTGGCATCTCTAAACGCCTCCATTGTGAGTACTTTGGGCATTTCACGTTCGGTGAAGTTACCAAAGTCGGGTAAGCAGCCAGCGTAGGGGTTATTGACTTGCTTCAACAAACTCACCAACCAGTCGGGGTTGGTCGAAACGTTGATGTGGTTTTCGATGATAACACCCATATCGGCTTTGGCACCATATTCTACCAATTTGCCGTAGCCTTCTACGCCTGCCTTCATGATTTCGTCAGGTGTGCCGTCGCCCGTCATGTTCACACGGATAGAATGACAACCCAAAAACTTGGCAGCGTCCACCCATTTGTAGTGATTTTCAACGGCTTTTTGGCGTTTGGCGGCATCGTTTGCCCCCAAATCGCCCTCGCTATCTACCATAATCAGCACATTCCTAATTCCCAAATCAGCCGTGCGCTGTTTGAGTTCGTTGAGATAGGCTTGGTCTTGCGATTTCCCGTTCCAAAAACCTGACACATACTCAACGGCGTTGATACCAAAGTCGTTTTTGGCTTTGGCCGGAAAATCCATGTTTTTGAGTTTACCACTGTACAAGGAGCCAGCCAGCGAAAATTCTGCTAACGAAATCTCAAAAAGGGGTTTAGGTGTTGTGGCAAAGGCCGATTCTGCCAGCATGGTAGTCGCCGTGAGTAAGCCCAATTGGTTGATAAACTGGCGGCGATTGAGGTGATTTTCTGGTGTTGAGGTCATGTTAAGTAACAAAGTCTAAATAATTCTGTTGGGTGATTCGGGATATGCTTTGGTATTTTCTTCTTAAAAAACATAATGACTGAATTTACGTAAATTCAGTCATTATACTGACGGCATTTTTATTAAAATAGTCATTAGGCATGGTCAGTTAGAAACGACGAACCATGCCTAAATTGTTATTCTTTCTTGCCTTCAAAGGCCATTCCCATGGCATCCAGCTTTATTTTGGCTACTTTGCCTGTGTCGTCTCTTACAAAAACGATGGTCGCTTTGCCATCGGCATCAAACTTGTCAGGCGTGCCAGTGGGTTTAATTTCACCACCTTGACCAGCTGCATCCATGACGAGTTTGCCATCTTTGACACTTACATCGATGTAATCAAACGGTAGTCCAGTCATTTTGTATTTGCCAGCATAAGCTGCCAAATCATTTGTAGGAGCAGCTTCCGTAGGCTTACTCATTTCAGGAGCTGCTTCAGCTTTGAACTGTACACCCATGACTACCATCAGTGAGCCTTCAGCTTTGGGGTTTTGGAAAACCAAATAAACGTCCTGAATGCCTTCGGTAGGGGCGAGGCTGATTTTGACAGAAGTTCCCCCAAAGCCACCTTTGTCAGACGGTTCTATAAAGCCTGATTCGCCGATGACCTTACCCGTAGGCGATCCTAAACGAAACTCAACGTTGCCTCCTTGGGCGTTGAGCTGCGCTTTTGGGGTAGCCACTTGTAATTCTAATTGCTGAATGCCTGTTAAGTCCACTTGATTAAGTGCCACATACGAACCAGATTTGGTAGGAATCAATAAGTCGTTGCCACCAAAAGACATTTTGTTTATAGACTCAAATTTATCAAAACCATGCGGACTCATTTTGGCGTTACGTAGCGTAAAAGTCTGCTCAGAACTAAGCGAAGGGAGGTCGTTATTACCTTGGTCTGCGTAAGAAGCACGCACAATGTAAACGCCTTGTCCTTTGTCGGTAGCAGGTACTTTGGTAGCGAAAGAACCTTTCACGGGTAGCGAATTAGGATTGGCTTTTTCAGAAAGACTCAAAATATACTTCACCATATCGCCAGCATCGTTGGCCGAAAGCTGCGGGTGACCCGCCATGGCTACTTCGCCCCATACGCCACTGCCACCCGAAATCACCTTTTTGGTGAGTCTTTCTAAGGCACTTGCATCGCCTTTGTATTTGAGGGCAACGTCGGTGTAGGTAGGGCCAATTGATTTCTTGTTCACGCTATGGCAAGCAATACAATCGCTGCCTTCAATGAGCTTTTTGCCTTTGGCAAAACCGGCATTGGCATCTGCCGAACGGTGTCCTTGGGCAATGGCTACTTTGTCGAAGCCTTCGGCCAAATAATCAATATTTACCGATACTTGCTCAGGTCTGATTTTGCCATCGGCAAGGCTTCCGTCTTCTTTATCACTTACTTTTACTTCGTAATCAAAGGATTTGTTGGGGAAGAAAAACGTCTTATTGCTCTTAGGCATGTCAATTGCCAACACTGGCGGCTCGTTGCCTGCTGTGAGTTCTAACGACTGCGAGTTGGAAGCACCTTTACCGTCGCTTACGGTAAGTGTAGCTTTGTAAATGCCTGCTTTGGTGAGGGTTAAGTCAGCGTTTGGCGTGTTAATGACTTTGGTAAAACCATTTTTTGAGGTGATGCTCCAAACGTATTTCAGTGCATCGCCGTCGGCATCTGTTGTGCCGTTTGAGCTAAGACTCACTTTGAAAGGAAGCGAACCACCCATTTGATTAGCAGCTAATTGCACCACAGGTTTACGATTGCCACCGTTGTATTCAATGCGAATGAGGCGAGCATCGTCGTTGGCTGTGAACCAACCCGAGCCGTATTCGAGCATGTACAAATCACCGTTTTCGGCAAATTCCATGTCCATCGGATTGCTGAATTTGTAGCTTGGCATGAAACGCTCCATCGAAACGTAGTTGCCGTCTTTGTCCATCGTAACGGCCATAATCCAACCCCGCATCCATTCATAAATCAACAACTTGCCATTGTAATATTTCGGGAAAGCATGAGGGGCTGTTTTGAAATCTTCGCTATAAAAAACGGGTCCAGCCATGGCGTTACGTCCACCGCTGCCTACCAATGGAAACTCTTTCGATTCGGCATAAGGATACCAAATGAACGCTTTTTGGGCAGGAGGTAATACTTTTAAACCCGTATTGCTTGGGGAGGTATTACTTGGAGCATTCACATCCCATTTTTCACCAGATTTGTTAGCTGCGAAGTCAAACTTATTATAGGCTTTATTATCACCCACAAAATGAGGCCAACCAAAGTTACCTGCTTGGCGAGCTTGCCCTACTTCGTCGTGTCCTTCGGGGCCACGGTTAGGGTCTGGCTTATTACCGTCTGGCCCTACTTCGCCCCAATACAAGTTCCCAGTTTTTTTATCTACTGAAATTCGGTAAGGGTTACGGTGTCCCATGGTATAGATTTCGGGGCGAGTAAGAGGTGTTCCTTTTGGGAAAAGATTGCCTTCTGGAATGGTATATGTGCCGTTGGGCTGTGGTTTGATACGGATAATTTTACCCCGTAAATCGTTGGTATTGGCCGATGATTTTTGGGCATCCCACGCCTCACGCCCGGGGCGTTCGTCGCTGGGGCTGAATCCATTAGAGCCGTGTGGGTTGGTGTTGTCGCCTGTTGAGAGGTAGAGGTTTCCAGCTTTATCCCAAGCAATAGAACCACCCGTGTGGCAGCATTGCTCCCGTTGGGTTGGT
>JBGAVQ010000433.1:0-2698 GCA_044228045.1 Spirosomataceae bacterium | reverse complement strand
CCCACAGACTGTGGCGCATAAAAGTAAAATAGCAAGATGAAAAGCGTAGAAACAAAGAGTGAAGCACCAAAAACGTTTCTTTTGCCGTACCTATCTGCCAGATTTTTAGAAAGCATAATGCCAATCAAGCCAATCAATATTCCCCCGCCGTTGAACACCCCAAGACCCATCGAAATATCATTTTCAAAAGTTGGCAAAAATGATTTCATGGGTTCTAAGAAGGCAGTAAGTTGGGCTTTGTCCACATAGTTTTCAAAATAATAGACATAAGAACCACCTTTCATAGCTAACGTAATAAACACCAAGGTGGTGACAGTGAGCATGATAATCCACGGAATGTTCTTGAACAAATCACCCAAGTCTTCTTTCAAGGACGATTTTTGCTCAGGTTTAGGCACAATACGCTCTTTGGTAGTAAAGAAAGCAATCAAGAGCATGAGCGTACCAATAATGGCCAAAATGGTCATTACCTTTTCTATCCCTACGGCTTTGTCGCCATCCCCCGCTTTCAGAATCAGGTTGTACATGAATACCTGCACAAAAAACTGAGAAAACATCACCGCCACAAAACGATAAGCTGACATACTATTCCGCTCGGCCATGTCGCCCGTAATGACACCACTCAATGCCGAATAAGGCAAATTGTTGGCGGCATAAAGCAACAATAACAAACTATACGTAATGACGGCATAAACAATCTTGCCTTGGTAAGAAAAATCAGGTGTGCTGAACGCCAATAAGGCAGTAACTCCCAACGGCACGGCAGTCCACAATATCCACGGCCTGAATTTCCCCCAGCGGGTATGGGTTCGGTCGGCAATGGCCCCCATCATGGGATTAAATACAAAGGCTGCAAACAAACCCACAAAGAGGGTGACCAAGGTAGCATCTTCGGTTTTTAAGCCGTAAATGTCGGTGTAGAAATAGGCCAAATAAGTAACCAGCGTCTGAAACACCAAATTGGCCGCCAAGTCGCCAAGGCTATACCCGATTTTTTCTAAGACAGATAATTTTTGGGAAGTTGGGTTCATTAAAAGGAGATTTAGGGAAAGTTAAAATTATTTTTTTGTAACACGGAGTTGCACAGAGGTTAAAACCCACAGAGTTTCACTGAGTTTTGTTGTACTTTGTGTAACTCCGTGCAATACTCTGTGTATCTCTGTGTTACAAAAATATCATCAAATAAATAATCAGACATACTTGTCTTACTTTGCCGATTTTAGCCCCACTACCGACTTATACGCCAACTTAGGCTTGTATTCTCTATCAAAAAGCAAAGGATAATTAGTTCTTCCTCTAATGGGAAAACCATTCAGCCACGAATGCCCATCATTTACACCCCAAAAGGTCACTCGGCTAATTTTGTCCTTGTGTTTTAGGAATAATTTGAATAGGTCTTCGTATTTCTGAGCCAAAACTACACCCACAGAGTCGGGCATACCTGCCGTGTAAGGATTCATTTTGGGGCTTCCTTCAAAATTTTGATTTACGTCTGCTCCCCGCAAATCCCACGGATTGGGCAATACAGTCAGGTCAAGTTCAGTAAAGGCTACTTTTACACCTAACTGCGAAAACTCAACGATAGCATCTTCGATCACTTGCAGATTCAGGGTATTGATACTCCAATGCCCTTGGATGCCCACACCGTCTATTTTTGTACCGCTGGCTTGGAGCTTTTTGATGATGTCAATCGCCCCTTTGCGTTTGGCGGGTTGTTCGATGTTATAATCATTGTAGTACAGTTCGGCTTTGGGGTCAGCTTTGGCTGCCAAATCGAAAGCTTCTTTGATGTATCCTTCGCCCAGTTTATTCAAAAATACTGATTTGCGAAGTGTACCGTCTTCGTTGAGTGCTTCGTTCACCACATCCCAACTGTTAATTTTTCCAGCGTATCTGCCCGCTACGGTTTTGATGTGTTCGGCCATAAACAAGCGCACCGAATCAGCACTGTTGATTTTGCCAACAAAACGGGGCAACTGAGAATGCCAAACCAAGGTATGCCCCACAATGTACATCTTGTTTTTTTGACCATATTCGATAAATTTATCGGCCAAATCAAAACTATAACGACTCCATTCGGGATGTATCACCTCCGACTTCATGATATTTTCGGCGGTAATGGCGTTGAATTCACGCTTAATGAGTTCGTTGGCCGTTTCGTTTCTTTCCTCAATGTGAGAAGTACCCAAGGCAGTACCTATCAAGAAGTCTTTTTGGTAAGCTGTTTTCAGCGTTTCCTGACTGTAAGCGGGATAACTCATCCCCAGCGCAATTACCGCCCAAGCAAGTAATTGTAGTTGATTTTTACATTTCATAATGAATTGGTAACTAATTTTTTGAATTAGAATGTAGTCAAATTCTTTACTGCTTTGCAAGCTTCATCTCACCACGCTCATTTTTTAAAACTATTTCTTTGTCAGAAACTAACTCGCCTGTGTAGCTTATTTTACGTTCGCCGAGAGAAACACTAAACGAAATCTTTTTACCATCAACAGTACCTTCTTCAATTGGAGACTCTCCTCTTTGAGTTTTCCAAATTCCTGTCAATTTTTTGTCTTCTACCTTAAAGGTATAGTTTACTTCAAACGTACCGTTGGGCGTTTCACGGCTGCCTTTCCAGTTGCCATCAATTGGGTTTTGCGCCAATGCTACCAAACTGGCAATGGATAAAATTAAAGAAAAAAATAAGGTTTTCATT
>JBGAVQ010000073.1:0-22079 GCA_044228045.1 Spirosomataceae bacterium | reverse complement strand
ATAATCGTCTTGTGCTAAGGCTTCTATGGCAGCTTGGTGGTGCTGCCCGCCGAGGCGTTTTTTAATGCGGTCTAAGGCTTCTCGTAGCAATTGGCGGTCAAAGCAACCGTAGTGTTTAACCAAAAACTGTATTCGTTCAGCTAAGGGTACATTCAAAACTACTACAGGAGCCGTTTGTATTTGCTGCCAAAGGTCTATAGGGACTAAACACGAGCCAATTCTGCGACTTTCGTCTTCAATCCATATTCGTTTGGTTGGGTCAAGTTGTTGCCATACTTGGTAAAGTTGGTTTTCAAACTGTTCGGTACTTGGTTGGGCTGCCTGACCGAGCATCCCAAACGACGAGCCTTTGTGGTGGGCAAGGGTCTCTAAATCAATAATTTGTTCACCTAATTTTTGTAGTGCGTGCAGGGTGTCAGTTTTACCACTGCCTGTTGTTCCTCCCAAAATAAGGAGGTTTTTAAGCTCAAAAAAAGCCTGTAAAAGGTGATTTCGATAGGCTTTGTAGCCGCCTGCCAATGTCGAAACACGCATTCCTGCGGTTTCTAACAACCAAGCAAAACTTCCTGAGCGCATGCCACCTCGCCAGCAATGAACCAATACATCTGGAGAATTTAATGCCTTGCTTTGGGTAACAAAACTTGCCAGCTTGGGCCCAACCAACTTTAAGCCCAAGAGTACGGCAGCGTCTTTGCCAGCTTGTTTGTAGCAAGTACCTACTTTGGCTCGTTCTTCATTATTAAACAAAGGAATGTTGATAGCACCAGGGATGTGGGCATGGGCATACTCAGCAGGCGAGCGCACATCAACGATAGGAAATGACTGGCTTTTTGCTAAAAACTCAGCGGGAGAAAGAGAGGCAGGCATCTATTCAGAAGATTCAAGAAGAGCCAGTTTTTGACGAGTTTCCGTTAGAAAATCCCCTAACAAATCATCTATTTGTTTCTTAAAAACGTGCTGTTCATTTTTTTCTAATGAGTCGTAATAGCCAAACAGTTCTCGTTGCATTTGCAGTGCTTCCATTTCGTCATTTGTTAGACGGACTTTTTCACTAAACATCTTTAAATCAAAAGTTTTTGTGTTCATCGGCTATAGATGTTTGCTTTTTTCTTGTTCAATTTTGGTATTTACATCATTGAGCAAGTCTAATAATTCATCAACTTTTGCTTGACTTGCCGAGGAAGCAAACACTCGTAACATTTCTAAGAGTTGTGCTTTTATTTTCTCTAATACTTCAAGGCGTGTCATGGGGTAAAATTACCATTTTCTCAGAAAAAGAACAATTACAAGGCCTTGGTTTCTCGCAAGTACAAATTAACGGTATTTTCCAAGCCCAAATACAAGGCATCGCACACAAGCGCATGACCGATGGAAACTTCTAACAAGTTGGGAATAGTTTGCTGAAAATACCGAAGGTTGTCGAGGCTCAAATCATGCCCAGCGTTGATACCCAAACCTAACTCGTTGGCTCTAATGGCTGCCTCAAGATATGGAGCAATGGCTTTTTCTCGTCCCCCAAAATAATGATGAGCATACGCTTCGGTATAAAGCTCAATGCGGTCGGTGCCTGTCTCGGCGGCGCCATTCACCATCTCAACAATTGGATCTACAAAAATAGAAGTCCGAATCCCAGCTTTTTTGAAAACGCCGATGAGTTCTACCAAATAATCTTTATGCTTTACTGTATCCCAACCGGCATTGGAGGTAACAGCATTGAGCGCATCAGGTACAAGTGTTACCTGAGTAGGCTGGGTTTTAAGCACCAAATCCACAAATTTTTGTTCCGTTGGGTTGCCTTCAATGTTAAACTCTGTAGTGATAATTGCTTTGAGGTCAAGTACATCTTGATAACGAATGTGTCGTTCGTCGGGGCGGGGGTGTACAGTAATACCCTCAGCACCAAAGCGTTCGATGTCGAGAGCGGTTTTTACTAAGTTGGGGTTATTACCTCCTCTTGAATTGCGAAGCGTGGCAATTTTGTTGATATTTACAGATAGTTTGGTCATCAGTGTTGGGTCGTAGTGGTACGTAGGTTTTTTGTACCTTTGTGCAAAATTGAACATTTCTAAGAAGGAGAATGTTCATTTAACGAAAATTTTAGAATCATTTTCAATCATTGATAAAGTTATGTCTTTAAAAACTCAAATTGAAGCAAATATCAAGCAAGCGATGCTTGCCAGAGACCAAGCACGTTTGTTGGCCTTGCGTGCTATCAAATCAGCCATTTTGTTAGAAGAAACCTCGGGCGCACACGGAGGCGAACTTTCTGCCGATACAGAGGCAAAAATCTTGATGAAAGCAGTTAAACAACGTAAAGATTCGGCAGAAATTTATCGGACTCAAGGCCGCTCCGACTTGTTAGATAAAGAATTGGCCGAAGTGGCAGTTATTGAAGAGTTTTTGCCAAAACAATTATCAGAAGACGAATTGAAGGCCGTTTTGCAAGCAATTATTGCACGAGTGGGTGCATCGGTACCGTCTGATATGGGCAAAGTAATGGGTGTTGCCACGAAGGAATTGGCAGGCAAGGCCGAAGGGAAAACGGTTTCGGCGTTAGTGAAGCAGTTGTTGGGATAAATGAAAACCCTTGACATTATCCTTCTTCTCCCCCTTGCTTACGGTGCTTATATTGGCTATCGTCGAGGGATTTTGATTGAGGTCATTTCGGTTGCAGCGTTTGTGATTTCGGTCATTGCCGGGTTCAAATTGCTGGGCCTGGCCGTAGAATGGTTGGCGCCGCATATTGGCGGGGGTGTTGCCCAGCGACTGTTGCCGTATTTTGGTTTTTCGGTTATCTTTTTCCCGATTATTTTCCTGATTGTCAAGCTCGGGTGGTTGTTGCGACGAACCATCAAATATACCTTGTTGGGTAGCTTTGATAGCTTGGCAGGGGGTATTGCTGGTATTTTTGCATGGGCGTTTGGGCTGAGTGTTTTTTTATGGATGACCGGTTCGGTTGGAATCAACTTGCCTGCCGACACCACCAAAGATACTTATGTATATCCATTGCTCAAACCCTTGGCCCCAACCATTATTGGGAAAGTAACGGGCGAATGGATGCCCAAAGCCCAAGACAAATACCGACAACTCAAAGTAGAACAAGATTTGAAAGATTGGAAGTAAGTTAGTGGGGCGATTTTCTAAATCGCCATAATAGCAAGATACATAACCACGATTTAGAAAATCGTGACACTACAACATGGTAATAACCAAACAAGACATACGTAAGCAAAGCCTAAGTCAGCTTAAAGATTTTTTGACGCAACAAGGCGAACAGGCTTTTCGGGCCAAACAGATTTACGAATGGCTCTGGAAAAAGTCTGCCCGTAGTTTTGATGAAATGACCAATTTGTCGCTCAAAACCAGGCAATTATTGGCCGAACATTTTGAGATTAGAGCCATAGAAGTGGCTGATAAGCAGGTTTCGCAAGACCAAACCATCAAGTCAGCGTTTCGTTTGTTTGACGATAATCTTGTAGAAGGCGTGTTGATTCCTGCCGATGAGCGCATGACCGCCTGCGTGAGTAGCCAAGTGGGGTGTTCGCTCACTTGCAAATTTTGTGCAACGGGCTACATGGATCGTAAGCGCAACTTAGATGCCGCTGAGATTTATGACCAAGTGGTAGAAATAGCTCGCCAAGCGCAAACACATTATGGCGAACCGCTGTCAAACATTGTGTACATGGGTATGGGCGAGCCTTTGCTTAATTACGCAAGTGTTTTAGAATCAGTGCATCACATTACTTCTCCGGAGGGGCTTGGTATGTCGCCTAAGCGCATTACAGTAAGTACTGCAGGTATTGCCAAAATGATAAAAAAGCTGGGAGACGATGAGGTGAAGTTTAATTTAGCCCTGTCGCTCCATGCTGCCAACGACACCAAGCGAAATCAAATCATGCCCATTAACGAGAGCAATACATTGGTGGCATTGAAAGAAGCGTTAAGGTATTTTTATAAAAAAACAGAAAACAAAATCACCCTCGAGTATATCGTTTTCTATAACTTCAATGACACCCTCGACGACGCTCGTGAGCTGTGGAATTTTGCCAAGCAAATTCCAGCCGTTCGTATCAATATCATTGAATACAATCCTATTCGTGAAGCTGATTTTGTGAATACAACTACTGACCGCCTCACTCTTTTTGCTAATTTTTTGGAAAGCAAGCGAATACCCACAACCATTCGCCGTAGCCGAGGCAAAGACATTGACGCAGCCTGTGGGCAGCTGGCAGGCAAAAAATAAGACAGCCATTATTTTCATTTTGACAATTTGAAAACCAAGTACACTATTTTTCAAAACCCGTGGGCTTGTGTATTGGCTCTGATGGCGGTGTTGGCTGTTCGTTTCAATCGCAACGAGTATTTTTTTGCTAATCCAGGCCCCTTTGATTCCAAAAACTACATCTCGTTTGTCCATTATTTTCGAGGAGAACCCTTTGATGTTACCCATATTGGCAATTCCATTCGGTGGAGACCATTAGGCCCGTGGTTAGCATCTTGGTTGCCGTTTGAACCCATGACAGCACTTAATGTGCTTAATGCCACCATGTTAGGCTTGGCCGTTTGGTCACTCTCTGCGTTACTAATCAAGTTGTTGGTTCCCACAAACGAACGTTGGAAAGGGATTTACTTGTTTATTTTTTCGTTCCCAATGCTCTATTACGGCAGCATCGGCTACGTTGACCCCGTGTTGATGGGCTTTATGGGATTGGCCTTGCTTGCTCTTTATCAAGACCAGTGGCTATTGCTTGTTAGTTGCTTTGTGTTGGCTACACTTGCCAAAGAAGGCAGTATTGTATTGCTCCCAGTTATTGCTACTTATATGTATTTTCGTAAACCTTTTTGGCAAACAACTTGCATAGCACTGGGTTTTCTTGTGACTTATATCGTGTTAGAATGGGCCATGCGGCAGTATATGCCTAATCCGTCGGGGCGGGTCAATGCGCTGATTTGGAAGTCTTCGTGGGAGTTTATTTTCTATAACGCTGCTCGTTGGAAGTGGTGGGTAGGTACGCTGCTAACCTCATTGCCATTATTGTATCTGCTGGTCAGGTTTCGCCATAACCTATTGGCTATCAGGGCAAATAAGAGTGTCTTGCTGCCACTTGTAGTAGGTTTTTTTGCCGCTGGTTCTACATGGATTTATCAGCTTTTTTCGTCCTACTCTGATGGGCGACCACTTTGGGCAATGTATCCTTTTTTGATACCCCTGGTTGTTATCCTGAATAGCCCAAAGAGAGCAAGTCTTTAGTCTAAATTCCCTTCCCAATCCACGTTTTTTACGTGGAAGGGGTCATACAGTTTATCTAACAGTATGGCTAACTCGCCACGAGTGATGGGACGAGCGGGGTCAAAATTAAGAAGGCCATAGTCAGTTACCCAACGAGATTTTACAAATTCTTTGTACGAATCATAAAAGTTGAAGGCAATCAGCGGGCTATCGGCGGCTTTATCTAATTCAAAAATCATGGCAAGGGCTTCTTCAATGCTTAGTTTGCTTTGAGGGTCTTTGGGTTTGTATCGAAAGCCAATCTCAAACTCTTTCAACCCTTTCCAAAATTCGCCTACGGTCAGCGTGGAGTCCATATAAAACCAAGTTTGATTAGACCAACCTATGTTCTTGCCCACACCTTTCAAGATGCCAGTTGCACCAATGCGCTGAATGCTGTAAAAGATTTTCTCCGAAGGCTTGGCATCTAAATACGGCATCAAATACCCACCCGATTTAAGCATCGCTTCCTGTACTTTGCGAACGCTGATGCTATCAGGCGTGGTTTTTTCTTTAATAGCTAAGGCAGCCAAGGCTCCGGCTGCTTGTCCAATTTGTATCACAACAGGCTGCAAGCGAGTAGCACCATTAGCAATGTTACTGACCGAAATAGACTTTTCGGCAACAATCAAATTCTTAATATTTTGTGGTAACAAACTTCCTAACGGCACATTGTAAGACGGAATAGGCACAAAGTATAAGTCTGGGGCAGCCTGGTTTTTGCCATGATGTTGATCTACTGGATAATCGCCTACTGCAATACCTGTTCGATAGAGTTTGGTAGCTTGGTTAAAGGGTCGTTCCATGTGGTTCATGTTGAGTGTAACCAGCCCATAAATCCGTCGGCTTTCTCGGTGATAAGGTATTAGGGCCAACTTATCGTCGGTCGGAAATTCGTCTTCTGCCAATCCTAAGTGTTTGTATCCCAGTTCTTTTTGAATAAAATAGACATAGTTAAGTGTATGTTCTTTTGCTTTTTGAATGGCCTCTTTCCGCTGCAACTCAGTCATCCCAACCATATTGACATAAAAATCATTGCCATTGATGGGCCAATTGAGCATAAACTTACGATTGGGTAACTCTCCGTAAGTAATCATCTTGGCACAATCGTGCTGTCGGGTAGCATTAGGGTTGTTGCAGAACTGCTTGCAGGCGCAAAGGAATGTTGTAGAATCGTAATTGGCAGGTCTTGGTATAGTTTTATCGGCCTCTTTGCCGTAGTCTTTCAAGACGGCCACATAGGTTAAATCCTGTACAATCTGGTTGGCTTTTTCGGGAGCAACACGTTCGCTAAACTGACCTTTAGCATCCATGCCTACATCAAAGGGTACACCTACTTTGGCAGCTATATCGCCCAGTTCAGTGGCATCAATCAAGATGTTTGCTTTGATGAATAGCTTTTCGGATCGTAGATTAATGGCTGTTACAATCCAGCCCATATTGGTTCGGATGACCTCGGTGTAACGAGTTTCCGTCATTGCCATGAGGTTTTTTTCACGGGTGGCCATGTTTCGCAAGATGCGTGCGCCCACATGTGGCTCAAACATGGTGCTACTTACCCATCCTGTTGAGATGTTTTTTTCGCTGCCATACCATTTTACTAATTCTTGTCGAAACTCTCCCCACAACCCCGACGGCAGGTTATGATTGCCATCTGCCGCACTTACCCCTGCGGCAGTGAGCATACCCCCGAGCCACGGGGTTTCTTCAACCACTACGGCTTTTACACCCATCCGAGCCGCCTGAATACCCGCCATAATGCCACTGGCTCCACCACCTACAATTACTACCTGAGTTTCAATGAGTTTAGGCGTAAAAATATCCGTAGCTTGGGTCTTTAAAACCATCAGAAAGCACCCCAATAGCAAGAAAAAGTATTTTTGGGCAGGAATAATGGGTTTCAATGTTGGTTTTGGGATTAGAAAAGCGAAGTTAAGGTGCTGTTTTACAAAAACAAAGCACCTCACCCGAAAACCGGGTGGGGTGCTTTGTAAAACCGAATCAAATAGGTGGATCGTACGTTCCTTACAGACCCTACTATTTAAACATCTATCGCCTCGCCATAAGCTACTTCGGCTGCGCCCTTAACGGCCTCAGACATAGTAGGGTGTGGGTGTACAGACTTAACGATTTCGTGGCCAGTGGTTTCGAGTTTACGAGCTACCACCACTTCGGCGATCATTTCGGTTACGTTCATGCCAATCATGTGTGCCCCCAAAAACTCACCATATTTGGCATCAAAAATCACTTTCACAAAGCCATCACGAGCACCTGCGGCAGTAGCTTTACCTGATGCTACAAAGGGGAATTTACCTACTTTAACCTCGTAGCCAGCTTCTTTGGCTTTTTTCTCGGTCATGCCAACAGAGGCAATTTCGGGTTGGCAATAAGTACAGCCCGGAATGTTGCCGTAGTCGAGAGCTTCTGTATGAACGCCTGCAATTTTTTCGGCACAGATGATACCCTCGGCCGTAGCAACGTGTGCCAAAGCTGGGCCAGGTGTGCAGTCACCAATGGCAAAAAAGCCCGGGATATTGGTTTCGTACCACTCATTGGTCAAAATCTTGCCTCGGTCAGTGGCAATACCTACGTCTTCGAGGCCGATGTTTTCGATGTTGGCAACTACGCCTACAGCCGATAGCACCACATCAGACTCCAACACAATATCGCCGCTTGGGGTTTTCACATAAGATTTACACCCTTCACCGCTGGTATCTACTTTCTCAACCGTTGAGTTGAGGTGAATATCAATACCAAGCTTCTTGTATTGTTTTGCCAATTCTTTTGAGATGTCTTCATCTTCTACAGGTACTACGTTGGGCATAAATTCTACAATGGTCACCTTAGTACCCATGCTTGCATACACATAAGCAAACTCAACGCCAATGGCCCCTGAGCCTACAATTACCATGCTTTTGGGTTGTGATGCTAAGCTCATTGCCTTGCGATATTCAATAATTTTTTCGCCATCAATCGGAATATTTGGCAACTGGCGTGCACGGCCTCCTGTGGCAATCACTACGCCTTTGGTGGCGGAGTAGTCGGTTTTGGTGCCGTCGGCGGCAGTTACTTCTACGGTTTTGGTACCTTTTACCTTACCGTAGCCCATAATGACATCTATTTTATTTTTCTTCATCAAAAACGTCACACCTTTGCTCATAGAATCGGCCACCCCACGGCTGCGTTTAATAACTGCCCCAAAGTCAGCCTCATAGCCTCCTTCTTGGATAGTAATGCCGTAGTCTTTGGCGTGTTTGATGTATTCAAAAACTTGTGCAGATTTCAACAAAGCCTTGGTGGGAATACACCCCCAGTTGAGACAAATGCCACCTAAGCTTTCCTTTTCGACAATCGCTACCTTCATACCAAGCTGTGAAGCTCTGATTGCCGTTGGATACCCTCCTGGGCCACTCCCCAACACGATTAAATCATAATTAGTCGCCATTTTATGCTATTTTTGAGTAGGTTAATCTTAAAACCTTACAAATTTAGTAGAAAGTTTGATTCTCAGAAAGATGGTTTTTTGTGGTCATTCTTTTATTAGTCCAATTCCCCTATCTTTGCACCCTGATTTTTGGTTGTAAGCTATCAGTTGTAACTGAAAACAAAGATGACTTACGACTTTTTACTTAGGACTTACGACTTCAAAAAACAATGACTTACGAACAACAGAAAGAGTTAAGTGCCAGGGTAGAGGCACTGAGGGGGTATCTTTGACTACGATAAAAAGAAATACCAAATCTCAGAATTAGAAACAATTACACTTGATCCAGCTTTTTGGCAAAACCCTGAAAAAGCCGAAAAAACCATGCGTGAAATGCGTGGTTTGAAGTTTTGGACAGATGGTTTTGACCAACTCAATGGCTACATGGGTGACCTCGAAACCATTTGGGAGTTTTATGAAGCAGGTGAAGCCACCGAAGCCGAAGTAGATGCTGAAGGCGAAAAGGTAAAAGCCAAATTGGGCGAGTTGGAGTTTCGCAAGATGATGTCTGACGAAGGTGACAACCTGCCTGCCGTACTCGAAATCAATGCTGGAGCAGGTGGAACAGAAGCCTGCGATTGGGCTGGTATGCTCATGCGGATGTACTTGATGTGGGCCGAAAAAAATGGCTACAAAGTAAAGGAAGTGGACTTGCAAGATGGAGATGTAGCCGGCATTAAGTCAGTAACGCTCGAAATCGCAGGTGAATATGCTTACGGCAACCTCAAATCTGAGAACGGCGTGCATCGGCTTGTTCGGATTTCGCCGTTTGATTCCAACGCCCGTCGGCATACCTCGTTTGCCTCAGTATTTGCCTACCCATTAGTGGATGATAGCATTGAGATTGACATCAACATGGCCGATATTGATTGGGACACTTTCCGCTCAGGTGGGGCCGGTGGACAAAACGTAAACAAGGTAGAAACTGCCGTGCGGTTGTATCACCGTCCGTCGGGTATTATTATTGCTTGTCAACAAGAACGAAGCCAGTTGCAAAACAAAGAAGTAGCATTAAGGCTTTTAAAATCAAGGCTTTATCAAATAGAGGTAGAAAAACGCAATGCTGCCCGTGCCGAGCAAGAAGCCGGTAAAAGCAAGATTGAGTGGGGTTCACAAATCCGTAGTTATGTATTGGACGACCGCCGTGTAAAAGACCACCGTACCAACTACCAAACATCAAATACCGAAGCTGTGCTGAATGGTGAAATAAATGAATTTATTAAGGCTTATTTGATGGAAGCCTAATAGGATTTTTTTTTTATCCATCGGATGGCAAACCAATTGGTTTTATTCAGCCAACCAATTTGCCATCCAATTGATTTTTTTCAATTATGGCAGCAATAAATTAGACATGTCACCTCTTCATTATGCCAAAGTAGGTTCGGGGTCAGAGCCTCTTCTATGCTTTCATGGGGCAGGTCAAGATGGCGAAAGTTGTTTTAAACCCTTTGCCCAGCAAGTAGGTGACCGCTTTACGCTATATGCGTTTGACCTCTTTTATCATGGTAAATCTGGGTGTTTACGTGGAAAAGAATTTACTGATAATGAACTAATTACAAAAGAGATTTGGCAAAAGTATCTCCATCAATTTCTTCAAGAAAACAACATCACACGGTTTTCTGTGGCAGGTTTTAGCATGGGTGGACGCTTTGCTTTGGCTACCCTCGAAGCCTTCGCCCACAACATCAATGAGGTATTTTTGATGGCTCCCGACGGGCTCACAGACCATTGGCTTTATGTGTTAGCAACTCGTTTTGCCTTTACTCGACGTATTTTTAAAGTCATAGCTCTTCAACAAGAAAAACTCCAACGGCTCGGGAGGTGGCTTCAAAAGCTGAGATTAATTGATCCCTCAACAATTCGCTTTGCCGAGGCTATGATGAACACATCCGAAAAGCAGCAACAAATTTACCGAACATGGGTGGGGTTTAGGGCCTTACGATTTAGTCCTAAAAAACTTGCACAACTTGTTGAAATCCAACAGTTTAAAATGTGGATTTTTATGGGAAAGTACGATAAAATTATGCCAGTAAAAAAGGCGTATTTCCTTACAAATTACCTGAAATACAAGGCATTAGTAGTATTAGATAGTGGACACGGACGACTTGTGGAAAAAACAGCAATGTACCTGCGTAATCGAATAGGAACATAGTACACTAAGAAATAATAAGGTATTCATTTTCAAGATTCACCAAACCGTTCAACTGCTATGCTATCTTGTAGGTCATAGCGTTAAGTTCAACCAACATAGACGTGTGCTTTTGGCAAAATACATAGGGCTACCGCACCAAAAGGTTATTTTGGGTAAGAAGTATAATTTTGTGGGATGAAGTTACAAACCCATTTCACAGAAGTCAAGGGTTTTCGAGTGAAAGGTCGCTGTTTACACGAATTAAGCGACGTATTGATTATTGTGTTGTTAGGAATATTGGCAGATTGCAATGATTATGATGAAATAGAAGACTATGCCAAAGATAAGGAACCCTTTCTGCGAGAAGAAATAGGCTTAATGTTACACAACGGTATTCCGTCGGAAGATACCCTGGGTCGTGTTATACGCTTTTTGAACCCGCAAGAATTGGAAAAGAGTTTGCGATCGGCTTGTCAAGAGATATTTCAAAGCCTGCCCAATAAGCATATTCGCATAGATGGCAAAGAGATGAGAGGCACGACACCTGCTGGTAAGAAGCACGCTACTGTTCAAGTAGTAAGTGCTTGGTTATCAGAAGAGAGCATCAGTTTTGGGCAAGTTCAAGTAGATAAAAAGTCAAATGAAATTACGGCTATTCCTCGTTTATTGGACGAGTTAGATTGCCAAGGAGGTATTATCAGCATAGATGCCATAGGCTGTCAAAAAGCCATTGTAGAGAAAATTATTGAGAAAGACGCTGATTATGTAATTGCATTGAAAGAAAATCAAGGAGAACTCTATGAACAAATAAATGGGTATTTAGAAAAAAACAAACCTCATTTACCTTCTTATCAACAAATCAATCGCAGCGGCGAATCGTAAAGAACATGGTAGGGGTGAGAAAAGAGTGATATATCTTAGCCCCCAGGTTGATTACTTAGAGGCTACTAATGACTAGGTTGAACTAAATTCAATCATTTTGGTAGAATCTACTCGAATTTTAAAAAACATTGAGAGTACTCATAAACGTATCTATATCAGTAGCTTAACTGGTAAATCGCCAGAAAAATATGCTGCACTTATCCGTGGGCATTGGGGAATTGAAAATGGCTTACATCGCACGGGCGACCCCGTGGCATTTAGATTTAACCTTTGGCGAAGATGATTCCAGAGTTAGAAAGGACAATGGCCCAATGAATCTAAATATTTTTCGAAAGTTTGGTCTTTTTTTGCTCGCACATGAACCAACTAAGATAAGTTTAAAAAGAAAACGCAAGAAAGCGGCCAGAGATAACTCTTTTATGATAGAAATTCTCAAATCTGCCTAATTTGGTGCGGTAGCCCTAAAAATAGAATGGTATTGCTTATTTTATCAAACTTTAATATTACTTAGGACTTACGCAAACGGAATTGTAGCTGAGTTCATTTGTTGACTCATATACTCATCCAAGATCGAATTTTTAAGATTGTAAACTGTTTTTTTTGTTTGATAAGCTGCCTTTTTGAAGACAACCGAGACCAAAGAAGCAATAGCAATATGGTTACGTTGGCTTCTTTGTAAGCGACATTGGCAATTTTCAATACCAGTAGTTTGCTTTTCTTCCCGATGCAACTGCTCAACTTTCCATCTGATACTACATTCTTTTTCAGCCGCATCAGTTGAGTTTTGAGTCATTTCATTGCGGGGCCGCCCGTGCGCTAAGTATCCATTGGCATTTTAAAGACCTTAACAACTTTTCCAAATTTGACCTCTTCATTGGTAAATGAAGTATCAAAGGCTTGTTTGTAAGGCTGTTTGCCAACAGAGTCATCTACTTTTCGATTACTTTTAATCGGGCAATAGAAAAGTTTTTACTCTTTGATAGCATATTTGAATAAATCATTGGTTGCATACCAACTGTCCATGAGTAAGCATAAATAGGTGATGTTACGTATTTTAAGGCTTATTAGCATGTCTTGTACATGGTCAAGTTTGGTCTTGCCATCATGCTCGGGGCAAAAATTCGGTAATCAATTAACCAGTATAGATCATTATCAGGGTTGTAATAAACGCAATTAACTACCGCAGCGGCGGCCGCACCAATACCTTTGATGATGCCGTGAGCATTCCCAGAATACTGACGACATACGAGTTCAATTTTATGAGAGTAGGTTTTATCTAAAACTGTATCATCAAAGATAATGTAACCACTTGCACTCAAAGTAATCTCTTTTTTGACCTTTTGCCAGATATGGCGAGGTGCAAATCGGCTAATTTTGAGAAAATACTAAACATTATCGTGCTTCAATGGCTCAAAATGTTCTGCCAAGTACGTGCAGGTGTAGTTAATTTAACTACTGAACAAAACTGACCGTATAGTTCAAGTGTCGCTTTCAATGTTTTTTAGACAAGTTACATATTTTGCGTAAGTCCTATAAATTTTTGATGTACCCCCAAATCAGGTAAAAACACGTATAACCCCGTAAAAATACTCCATTTTCAAATCAGGTATTTTTACGCTTGATTTTATCGTTTTTTTATTCAGTATTGCAACTTTTGAGAGGGTAGCCAATTCTGTAGTTCGACGACACTCTCTTGGGGAGACATAATTCATAGGGATTACTTCACTACTATCCAAGCATTGGTATTACGCCCCCTATCGTCGCTACAAGAGATTTTGACACGACCCAATGGTGGTTTAAAAAAGATGGTTTCGGTAGGCGGTGTTTTTTGAAGCAATTGGTCGTTGATGTACCAATACACCTCTTTCACATCGTTGGCGGCTTGGCAACTTAGGGCTATTTGTTGCTTTTCTATTTTGTCCACCACATATTCGTTTCCATCTATCGGGTACACAATTTGTGGTGCATTTTGTTCAAAAATTCTGGTGCAGGCAGGGTTATGCGGGGGGATTTTTTCATACAAAATGTGCTTTGTTTCAAACCAACTGATAAGCTCGGGCGCATGGTTTGGGTATAATTTTCGAATAGCTCCACTATCGGGCAAACATTGGGTACAATAACTCACAGTGACTTTGTTATTGACCCACACAGATTTTAGATGCTGGCATGGAGTAGCTTTAGAAACCCCAGGCACATAAAAATCTACCAATTGATGTGTACAAAAAGAGCTTGGCACGTCTCCACTCTCAGCACAGACTTTTCGTTGCATTAGGTTTTTGGGTATTCCAAACCACTTGGCAGAGGAGTTGTAGTCAATAGTATTGAAAATACTAAACAACAAAGGCGTGGCAATGTTAGCACCATTGAGCTCAGGTACACCCTCGCCCGAAAAATTACCAACCCACACACCGACTGTGTAATTGGCATTGTAGCCAATACTCCAAGCGTCTTTTTTACCAAAAGAAGTACCCGTTTTCCAAGCTATTTTGGGTAGTCGGTAGGTATAATCGTAGTTGTTGGGTAAATCGGGACGGGTAATTTGGGTGAGAATACGATGAATAACGTATGCCGATTCTTCGGAGATTAGTTCGGTTGCCTCAGCCCCTAATTCAATAGAACCCTCTCCCTCTGGAGAGGGCAGGGCGGGTGTCGTTACGCTGAGGTGAGCATCAACAAATTTCCCTTTATTGGCAAACGCCGCAAACAAGTTGGTAAGTTCTTCTAAGGTTACACCACAGCCCCCCAAAGCAAGCGAAAATCCGAGGTTTTTAGCGTTTTTTTGAATGGTTTGAAAATTTGCTTTTTTGAGTTTTTCAATAAATACAGGGGTAGAAACCTCTTTCAACACTTTCACGGCAGGTACATTGAGTGAATTGGCCAAAGCAAACTCAACACTTACTTTGCCATGAAAAAGTTTGTCGAAGTTTTCGGGCTCGTAGCCACCAAAGTTGGTTGGCACATCATTCAGGGCTGATTTTGAGGTCAGAATCCCCCTGTCAAAAGCGGTGGCATAAAGCAAAGGTTTGAGCGTACTTCCCGGCGAGCGAATGGCCCGAATGCCATCTACTTGACCACCGTCTTGCGGGTTATTAAAATCTGCCGAACCCACGTATCCTTCTACGGCATGTGTTTGATTATTGACAACCAACACCGCTGCATTATGAATATTCATTGAACGCAGGCGGTTAACGTAGTTTTTTACGAGTTGCTCTATGTTTTGCTGCTTGTTTCGGTTAATAGTTGTCCGAATAATGGGTTGATCTGGAAACGACTTTTGGAGGCGAATCGCCAAGTGTGGACATTGCTTGGGGGCTTCGTGCCGTTGGGCGGTAAGTGACTCACGCAACGCATCTTCAATGGCCTGATTATCAAACAATTCCGATTCCTTAAAGCGGTTCAGCCATTTGTTTCTCTCTTGCAAAATTAGGGTATTGCGCTCACCCAAACGCAAACTCGACGGGCGGTTGGGGATGATGGTCAGCGTAACTACTTCGGCCAAACTCAGCACTTGTGGCGTTTTCTGAAAAAAGAGCATCGAGGCCGATTTCATGCCCTCAATATTTGAGCTATATGGTGCTAAGTTGATATAAAACTGCAAGATTTCGTCCTTAGAATAATGCAATTCTAACTGCATAGCTCGTAACATTTCAACAAATTTACTGGCGTAGGTACGTGCACGAGGTTCGAGCAAGCGCACTACTTGCATGGTAATGGTAGAGGCTCCTGAAGTTCGTTTGCCCCTGACAAGGTTGTTAATGGCTGCTCGCCCCATCGCCACTGGATTTACGCCAAAGTGCCAATAAAACCAGCGGTCTTCTTTGAAAATCAGGGCTTTCCGAAGCACAGGTGTGATTTCGTGGAGTTCGGTGTAGAGCCTCCATTTGTCTTCGTTGTTCAAAAAAGCATGAAGTACTGTGCCATCGGCGGCGGTGATGAGGGTGGAGTAGTGAGGCTGTGGTTTGAAGGGAAAAGTAAAATCAAGTATGAGTAAAAAAATAACCATTCCGAAAAAGAAACGAAATGATTTTTTTTTCGTCAGATTTAAACAAAATTTAGCAACTTTTGTAACCCACGATTTTTTTTGTAGAAAAAGGAATATTCGGTTCATCATAACCGGTTCGACAGTATTTTAATGGCTGTAGCACATTGTTATGGCAATTTAGGTTAATCTATCCAAAAGCAAAGCCCCATGCAAATCCAATTTTTTGGTGCCGCCCAAACTGTAACAGGCAGTAAGCACCTTATTACTACCGACAAAGGCGTAAAAATTCTGCTCGACTGTGGAATGTTTCAGGGAATTGATACTACTGAAATGAATCAATCTTTTGGTTTTGAGCCTGCCAGTGTAGATTATCTTGTTCTTTCGCACGCTCACATTGACCACTGCGGGCTTATTCCCCGGCTCGTTGCCAAAGGATTTACAGGCGACATTTACTGCACCGATGCCACCAGAGACCTTTGCCAATACCTACTTAGTGACAGTGCTTTTATTCAAGAATCTGACCTCAAGCGAGTAAACAAACGCCGAGTAAACCGAAACGATGCTCCGCTGGAGGCACTTTATACGCAAGATGATGTAGAAGAAACAATGCTACGTTTCAAAACCGTTGAGTATCATCAGCCTTTTTACCTCACGCCAGAGGTTCAGGTTTGTTTTTATGATGCTGGGCATCTGCTGGGAAGTGCATCGGTATTCCTAACCATCAAAGAACAAGATGCCGAGAAAAAACTTTGGTTCACTGGTGATATAGGGCGACCTGATGACCGAATTTTACGTAGCCCCGAACCTGTGCCGCAAGCTGACTATATTATCACTGAATCAACGTATGGCGATAGGCTTCACGAAAGCCAACCAGACATGAAAGGGCATTTACTTAAAATTGTGTATGAAACCTGTGTTGAGAAACGAGGCAAACTCATTATTCCGGCCTTTGCGGTGGATAGAACACAAGAACTCATTTTTGCCCTTGATCAACTTGAAAGCGAAGGACGACTTCCCAGAATTAAGGTCTTCATTGACAGCCCGTTAGCCATCAATGCAACCCGTGTAATGCGTGACCACGAAGAATGTTTCAACCCCGACATTTTGGCCTATATCAAAAAAGATGGCGATGCTTTTGATTTTCCAAACCTCAACTACGTGTCGGATGTAGAAAAATCCAAGGCAATCAACTTTCTCAAAGAACCCTGTATCATCATCTCAGCATCGGGTATGGCCGAGGCTGGGCGCATTAAGCACCACATCAAAAACAACATTGAGAACCCTCGAAACACCATTTTGATTGTTGGCTACTGCTCGCCACGAAGCTTGGGCGGCGCACTGAAGCGGGGCGACGAAGAGGTCAGAATCTTTGGTGAACAATTTACTGTACGTGCCAAAGTAGAAATTATGAACTCGTTTTCGGCACACGCTGATTACAAAGAGATGATTACGTACCTTTCGATCCAAGATGTCACCAAAATAAAGAAACTGTTTTTGGTTCATGGCGAATACGACACGCAGTTAGTGTTTAAAGAACACCTCGAAAAAGCTGGGTTTGACAATATTTGTATTCCTGCTATGAAAGAAAAAGTAGCATTGTAGGTTTGGGCAGACCTAAACTTTGGACAAGAATAGAACAAACCATGAAAAGCTATTACCAAACTCCACTCGGTTGGGCCATTATTGAAGCCACTGAGCAAGGTATTGAGGCCGTAAGTGTGCGAGACGAAAAGCCTGATTTTCAAAGCGAACAACATCCGTTATTAGAGCAGTGTAAGCAACAATTAGACGAATACTTTGCCGAAAAACGCCAAACATTTGACCTTCTGCTTGCACCCAAAGGAACTGATTTTCAGCAGCGAGTTTGGCAAGAACTTTTGAAAATCCCCTTCGGTAAAACCCAGACATACTTGCAAATGGCAAAACGACTGGGCGACGAAAAAGTGATACGGGCAGCTGCTTCGGCCAATGGCAAAAATCCCTTGTGGATTATTGTACCGTGCCATCGAGTAATCGGTTCTGATGGTAGCCTAACGGGTTATGCAGGAGGGCTGTGGCGTAAAAAATGGCTGTTAGAGCACGAACAAAAAGTGGCAACAGGAAGCAGTTGGGCCTTGTTTTGAGAGAGGTCAAGCAATAGGGCTTGAACCAGACCTTTTGGAAAGTTGTAAAATCTACTGCAACTTTGTAGTATCAAACGCCGAAGTGGTGGAATTGGTAGACATACACGTTTCAGGTGCGTGCGCCTTCACGGGCATGCGAGTTCGAGTCTCGCCTTCGGTACAAGCCTCTCAGCCAAATAGTTGAGAGGTTTTTTATTTTGATACTTTTGCCTTTATGAACGCTACAAAAGCCACGCTACGCCAATATTTTCTTGAGCAACGACGACGGCTCTCTGAACCCCAAATCAATCAATTGAGCCAACATATAGGGGATAGACTAATGCAGTGGCTGGCAGTTGGTGAGGTTCGGTATCTCCACTGTTTTTTGCCTATCCTGCGATTTCATGAAGTAAATACTATTGGCATTATCAATCAGATAGTTTACAAATTTCCAGAAATAACCATCTTAGTTCCAAAGGTAAATACCACAACGAATCAACTTGATTGCTACCAATGGACACCCCACACCCTCTTGACAGAAAGCAAGTGGGGTGTACCCGAACCCACTGATAGTGAATTGTTTACCGATTTTAACAAAATAGACTGTGTCGTTACACCGCTACTTGCTTACGACCAGCAAGGCTATAGGGTAGGTTATGGAAAAGGTTTTTATGATCGTTTTTTTGCACAATGCCGTGTCAATGTACACAAAGTGGGCGTGTCTTTCTTTGACCCAGTAGCAGCTATTACTGATACTGAACCCCACGATGTGAAGCTCAATTACTGTGTAACACCCCATAAAATTTGGGAGTTTTCGTTCTTTGACAATTTTTGTGGTACGTAAGGTCTGACGGAACGTCTGAGCAAACCCATCTGACTCGAAAATTGCTGTCTGCACCGCAGGTCTGATAGTAGTTTTCGGGCTTTACCACTAAAATTGTCAGAGTTCCAGGTTTTTGACCTAAATATTGCAGATTCGACTTTTTCGACCCCCTTGACTACTCGACTTGAATAAACATGAATACCAACCTCCAACGCCTTTTTGAAATTGCTCAAAAACCCGTGCGCCGCATTATTGGCTTAATGTCAGGCACTTCTATGGACGGGCTCGATGTGGCACGCTGTGAAATATCAGGTGCTGGTGGTAGCACGACTGTTAGGCTTACCCATTTCAAAACAGTAGAATACAGCCAAGCTATCAAAGACCAAATCCGGCAAGTTTTTGCTAAAAAACAGGTGGATTTTCCGTTGTTGGCCATGTTGAATCCTTGGGTGGGCAACCTCCACGCCGACATGGTGTTAAATTGCCTGCACGAATGGAATCTCAGCCCAACTGATATTGATATAGTGGCCTCGCATGGGCAAACGGTCATGCACCAACCCCGAATATTACATGGCAATCCTAATTTTCCGAATGCCACGCTTCAAATCGGCGATGGCGACCACATAGCCGTCAAAACAGGCATTATTACTCTCTCTGATTTTCGGCAAAAGCACTGTGCTGCTGGTGGCGAAGGTGCACCCTTGGCAGTTTACGGCGATTATTTTATTTTCTCAAAAAAAGGCGAAAACCGCCTTATGCTCAACATGGGCGGTATTGGCAATTTTACGTATTTGCCGGCTAATCTGGACGCTAATGAAGTTTTTGTGAGTGATACGGGCCCAGGCAATACATTGTTAGATGCTTTTGCCCGAACGTTGTTCAATAAACCGTTTGATGCCGAAGCAGCTTTTGCCAAACAAGGAGCAGTTCATGCTGGATTGTTAGATGAACTCAAAAACAACCCGTTTTTTACTGCACAATTCCCAAAAACAACTGGCCCAGAACTGTTCAATCCCTCTTATGTGCATGAGGCACAAGTACGTAGCCAAACAGAGCAGATTTTACCTCACGACCTTATGGCAACGCTTACTCGGTTTAGTGCCGAAACCATTGCCGAAGCCATGCAGCGAGTTATTCAAAAAGGGCAGTCGTATCACGTGTATATGAGTGGCGGCGGAATGCACAATCCACTACTAACCAGCTGGATAAGAGATTTTTTACCAACAGAAACCACTTTTGGTAAAACCGATGAATTGGGAATTTCGGGCGATGCAAAAGAAGCCGTTTTGTTTGCAATTTTGGCCAATGAAGCCCTTGTAGGCGGCACTACAGACTTTGGTTGCCGTGAAGGTGTGCCAAGTGTAACAATGGGAAAAATTTCGTTGCCGAGATAGAGATAATGTTGTGAAATACGTGTAAATTGCTTTAAAAAAAGATGAAAACGATACAACTAAAAAATATTGTTTGGCAAGAAGGGCAATACTTTATTGCTCAGTGTTTGAACGTAGAAGTATCCAGTTTTGGGGAAACAAAAGAAGAGGCTTTACTCAATCTGGAAGAAGCCTTAGCACTCTATTTTGAAGACATGCCATCCCAAAACCTAACGGAAGTAACAAACCCGGAAATCATTTCTTCAACGGTGCAATATGCCTAAATTATACTCCTCGGCATATATCATTCAAGTACTGTTGGCACATGGCTTTATGTTGATCTCTCAGAAAGGAAGTCATCAAAAATACCGAAAAATAGGAACTCCCACCCTTACCGTCATTGTTCCTGCTGGTCGTAAAGAAATCCCAATAGGAACTTTCAAATCAATTCTACGACAATCCGCTTTATCAGAAGCAGATTTCAGTAGCTAATCCACTTTATATTACGCCAATGTTAAGTCAATGTTATCCATTTAACAATCACATAATCTTGCCGAAAAGATGAGGTAATATACGCACCGTACTTTTGCATCGAAATTTTGCTATAACCAATATGAAACTGCAAATTAACTCGGTGCAAACCATGAAACATTTATTTACGCTTTTCTTCTCACTTTCCCTTTCTGTTGCTTTTGCCCAAACTGGAATCATCAGAGGAACCCTCAAAGACGCTATTACCAAAGAAGACATCATTGGCGCAACCGTGCGGATTGATGGCACACAATTGGGGGCAGCTACAGACATCAACGGCTTCTTTTCTATAGGCAAAGCCCCCGTTGGCAAAGTAAAACTGATTATCTCTTACGTTTCTTACAAAACCAAAACCATTGCAGACGTAACGGTTGAAGAAGGCAAAGTAACAGAAATCAATACAGCTATTGAAGAAGACAAGGTGGCCCTGCAAGAAGTAAAAGTAGTGGCTACTAAGCTCACCAACACCGAAATCTCCGTAATTTCTGAAATAAAGGCATCGCAAATGGTGGTGAGTGGCATTTCGTCACAACAAATTGCCAAAACCCTCGACCGTGACGCCGCCCAAGTGGTAAAACGTGTGCCGGGTGTTACCATAGTAGGTGACCGGTTCATCACCATTCGTGGTTTGAATCAGCGTTACAACAACGTAATGCTACACAATGCTTTTACGCCTTCTATGGAAACCGACGTAAAGTCCTTTTCTTTCGACATTATTCCAAGTTCGCAAATTGACCGAATGTTGGTCTATAAAAGCCCTTCTGCCGAATTGCCCGGTGAATTTGCAGGTGGTATTGTCAAGATTTTTACCAAAAATATTCCTGACCACAACAGTGTTACGCTTGATTACAGCACGGCGTTTCGCCAAGGCACTACTGGGCAAGATTTCTTACAGCCCAAACAAGGCGATAATTACTGGACAGGCTTCAACAACGGTTATAACGATTTGCCCAAGCGTTTCCCAAGTAGCATCAACAACGTAATCAACGACCCTATCCAACTCGAATTGGCTGGTAAAGCCCTCAAAAACAACTGGGTAGCTCAAAGCCAAAAAGCAATGCCAGACCAACGCATTGGTCTTACGGGTAACTTCCGTATGGAGTTTGGTAAAGTCAAAATTGGCAACATTACGGCGGTGAACTACTCTGATACTTATACCAATTTTACGGTAAATCGTAATGATTATAATGCCAACATCAATGGTGTAGAGTCAGTTATTTACAAGTTCAATGACCAACAGTTTAGCCGTAATATTCGTATTGGACTTATGCACAACTGGGCGTTTAAGTTTGGTGATAATCACGCCATTGAGTTCAAAAACTTATTCAACCAAATTAGCAACTCTAATTACACGCACCGCACAGGACGTGCTATTGAAGCTAACTACAACCCTAATAACCATTCCTTTAACCAAGTTTATCGGGGTATTTATACAGGCCAACTAACAGGTAAGCACACCTTATTTGCAGGAAAAACTACCATTGACTGGGTAGCTGGCTACAACC
>JBGAVQ010000072.1:0-22119 GCA_044228045.1 Spirosomataceae bacterium | reverse complement strand
ACTCCAAGCGTGTTTTACTCACCCACTCATCCTCGATTTTTTCTTTTGAAAAAGCCACCAATACTAATGCGAAGGTAAGGCCAAGCATAATTAGCTCATCAGTAAAATCAACTTTTACAATCTCATGGTCGTTCCCCAAAATTGGGTCGTAGAAAAGTAGGTACTTAGATGAAATGTCAAACGAAAGCCAATCGTTGGCAAGCACATCTACATCTGTTGAAAGTAAATAAACGCCAAGTGCCAAGAAAGGTACTAACAGCATCCATCCGATTTTTTTGTAGCGGTGTGGAAAAAGGAATCTGGGGGTCATGGTGTGTTTAGTTTTAGTTTTGCAAGAATAACGGACTAAAAGTAAAATATATTTTACATAAAGGAAAATTATTTTTACTTTATGTAAAATAATCGAGTTATTTCAGCATAAATTTATTTGCACCGTACTTTGGTGCTACCTTGCAAGCAATCGTCGCAATACCCATACCACAAACAAGCACATTCCAACTGCCACCAAAATAGGCAAGATGATTGCTAAAATAGACAACAAGACCGAGAAGAAGTTTTCGACTGTGGCCACTACGGGGTTTCCGACACCACCCGTTGTGGCTGTGGAGCCTAAGCGAAGCAAGTTTGTACCTAATTGCACCACCCCCGCACTACCACCGCCGATGATAAGTCCCAAGGCCCATTTCAAAACGGGTTGTCCTTCGGGAATAAGTGAAGTCATCAGCACTGTACCTGCAATAAAGGCCAGTGGAGTAGCCAGTGTATCCAAAAAATTATCTACTATTGGCACATAATAAGCAATAATTTCGAGCACTGTGGCACTGGCAAGCACTGCAAATGCTACCCACCCGCCAAGCCACTCAAACCCCACACCAGGCGTAGAATAACCTGCTAAGTAGGAGATATTGGTTACCAGCAAAGGTACAAATACCCGAAAACCACAACAAGCCGCCAAGCCCAAACCGAGGCAAAGGCTGGTAAAAAAATCAAGCGTTAAAGGAAAAGAGTCCACGATTTTTGTAGGTTTGGTTCATTCAAAAGACTCGCAGTGGCACATAGCCTATACCGACAAGCACCGATTTAGTAGAAAGCATTGAACTTTTGACTAAAATTATGAGTTTTTTGAACGTAATCAAGCAAGATTATCTCAACTTTGGCAAACTCCTAATAGTAGTACTCAGAAGTGCCAAAGCAAACAGCTACCGTATCATTTACTCCTGATCCATCGTGAACGAAGAAAAACCAAGTGGTAAGATTTTTGACTGGACCATTATCAAGCGTCTTTTTACTTTTATCCAGCCGTACCGGTTGCAATTTTTTAGTTTAGTTGTGCTTATTTTGATAGCTTCGGCACTGGCTCCTTTAAACCCACTTCTGATTCGCCATACGATTGATAATGAGATTGCTAAGGGCGATATGCCCGGCTTGGGCACTATGCTTTTGCTGATGATTGGTGTCTTACTTTTCCAAGGTTTATTACAGTTTAGTAGTTCATACCTATCGGGTTGGTTAGGGCAAACCATCATTCGGGATATTCGGATTCAGGTTTATGAAAAAATTCTGAACCTACGCCTCAAATTCTTCGACGAAACCCCCATCGGGCGATTAGTAACTCGCACAATCTCTGACATAGAAACCCTCTCAGACGTTTTTTCGGAGGGTCTTGCCAATATTGCTGGTGATATTTTGCAGCTTATTCTGATTATCGCCGTCATGATGTATGCAGACTGGCGGCTGGCTCTTATTGCGCTTAGTACCATTCCGTTCATGCTGATTTCCACTTATATTTTTAAAGAAAAAGTTAAGAAATCCTTCAATGAGGTACGCACAGCTGTATCTAACCTCAACTCGTTTGTACAAGAACATATTACGGGCATGAACATTGTGCAAATATTTGGTAGTGAAGAAATTGAGTTAGAAAAATTCAAAGACATTAACAAAGAACACCGAAAGGCGCATATCAAATCTATCTGGTATTATTCAGTGTATTACCCCGTTGCCGATGTCATTTCGGCAGTAGCCACAGGGCTTATTGTTTGGTACGGGGCCAAAGAAGTGCTAAATGCCGAAGTGAGTTATGGTACCATTACGGCATTTATCATGTTTATTAACCTGTTTTTCAGGCCGATACGGATGCTCGCCGACCGCTTTAATACCCTGCAAATGGGCGTAGTTAGCACTGACAGGATTTTGAAACTGCTGGATTCGGACGAGTACACATCCAATGAGGGTATGCTCAAACCCCAAGAACTCAAAGGAGAGGTGGACTTCAGCCACGTTTGGTTTGCCTATAACGACGACAATTATGTATTGAAAGACATCAGCTTCCATGTAAAACCTGGTGAAACCATCGCTTTTGTAGGTGCTACGGGGGCTGGCAAGTCTTCAACAATCAATCTGTTAAGCCGTTTTTATGAAATTCAGAAGGGGCAAATTTTGGTTGATGGCGTTGAGCTGCACCAATACGATTTGGGTTGGCTACGCAGCAAAATTGGGGTAGTGTTGCAAGATGTGTTTTTGTTTTCGGATACCATTGAGCATAACATTACGCTCGGCAATAAGTCTATTTCGAGAGAACGTGTGATTGAAGCCGCCAAACTGGTGGGTGCGCACGAGTTTATCGAAAAACTACCTGAAGGCTACGACTATAACGTGATGGAGCGAGGTGCTACCTTATCGGTAGGGCAACGCCAATTAATTTCATTTGTGCGGGCATTGGTACACAACCCCAAAATCATTGTGCTGGACGAAGCCACCTCGTCGGTAGATACCGAAACAGAAGAGATGATTCAGAATGCAATTGCTAAATTAATGAAAGGACGCACCGCAATTGTGATAGCCCACCGGCTGAGTACAATTCAGAACGCCCACAAAATCATTGTGTTAGACAAAGGCGAAATCAAAGAAACAGGTACGCATGACGACCTGCTGGCGCAAGATGGCTATTATGCCCAACTGCACCGAATGCAATATAAAGAATTGGTGTAGAGAGGCATTAACTGTAAAAAAAGTAGCATTATTTCAAAAACAGTCCATCCAGAATCGTTGATTGAAGATTCTTGACATTACTCATTTTTTACCCTAAAACTATCGCCTTCTCCTACGTTGTTGGGCAGCAATGCTAATTTGTAGCCTTCTTTCCAGATCAGCAATTAGCAAGCCATCGTTTTTGCGAGTTTGTTCGTACAAGTCATTTAACTGTTTGTAGCTATCGGTTATTTTTTGGTACTCAACCGTAAGCTGATTGTACTTGGCGGCCATACTTTCCACGGTTTCTTTACTCGTTTCTTGGCACTCCTGATACTGCTTCGCTTTTTCACGAAATTGATTTTCCAAACTAAATCGAAAGCTACTCAACTGCGCATTTTCATCTCGCTCTTTTTCGAGCTGAGACTGCAGCTTGCGGTTCTGCTCAATAACATCGTCGTACTTCTGGGTTGAAATACATCCACTCATCGAAAAGATGAGCACTACAAAGAAAACTTGGCGGTACAATTGTTTCATGGTTAGGCTGTTTTTGGGAAGACAAATATAAAAAAATGTCTTTCCCCTCACGTTAATTTTCGACACAATTCACTATTTTTTTAGACAAAATGCTTTGGGCTGTTGTTTATCGAGTAATAATAGTACACCTTGGCTCACCAGCTGTTGCAATAGCTTCTGCGCTCGATATACCGAAATATTCACCAGTTTGGCATATTTATCAGCAGTAATTCGTTCATTTTTTTGTAAATATTGCAACAAGTTCTTAACAGGGGCTTGCATCAGCAATGCTTGGTCGGCTTCTGTTTTTGCTACTAAAAAGTTGGCCATTCGTTTGCTGGCTGGTACAGTTTTGTCTTTTGCTCTAATATACACCTCCAAAACCCCTGCATGATTTAATACTTTATGCGGTTTTTGGTCGCTTTCATTTACCCGAAACACCAACACTTGTTTGCCGTCTGTCCGCTCTGCTCTATAACTTACCGCAAGAGGTGGGTCTATCAATTCTTCGCTGGCATGAACTACCTTGGTGACTTCGGTCAATTCAGAGCCTACTCCAACTATTTTTTTGTCGTCTTCTACACCTACTACCAAATACCCACCAGCGGTATTGGCAAAAGCCGCTATGGTTCGGGCTATTTTAGAGGCATCATGTACAGTTCGCTTGAACTCAACGGTTGTCCCTTCTTTTTGTGCTATTAATTGAGCGAGTGTTGGCTTCATACATTTGAACGGCTTGAATGTACAACAAAAAAATAGACAGTCAAGTGAGTTGGTAATCAAGTATCGCTAAATTTTTATAAGCTCAGTGCCCTTAATATTTCTAAACGCCATTTTAACAAAAAAAGAGCTCCAATATTGGTAGCTCTTCACATAGCTCAACATTGTACTATACACATGCTAAGCTTTTAGTAACTGCCTTGCAATCACCACTTTCTGAATCTCACTTGTACCTTCGCCTATGGTACAGAGCTTGCAGTCACGGTAAAACTTCTCTACTGGAAAGTCTTTGGTGTATCCATATCCTCCAAAAATCTGCACGGCATCATTTGCTACCCGACAGGCTACTTCTGACGCATAATATTTTGCCATAGCAGCTTGTTTAGTAACGGGTAGGTGGGCATCTTTTAAGTCAGCAGCTTGATAAATCAATAGCGATGCTGCTTCAATTTCAGTTGCCATGTCAGCAATTTTAAACGATATACCTTGAAAGTTTGAGATTGGTTGGTTGAACTGATGTCGTTCTTTAGAGTAAGCTACGGCTGCTTCAAAAGCCCCCAATGCTGTACCTAAGCTCAGTGCTGCTATAGAAATGCGCCCGCCATCTAATATTTTGAGTGCTTGTTTAAAGCCATCGCCTACCTCGCCCAGCCGTTGAGCATCCGAAATCCGGCAATCTTGAAAAACCAGTTCGGTCGTTTCAGAAGCCCTCATGCCCAATTTATCTTCTTTCTTACCAGACGAGAAGCCCGGTGTACCTTTTTCAACAATAAATGCTGTTGCGTTATTTGTTTTGCCCAACTCTCCGGTGCGGGCCATAACCACCGCCACATTACCACTTTTGCCATGCGTAATAAAGTTTTTAGAGCCGTTCAATATCCACCCATCGGCATCTTGCACGGCTGTGGTTCGCATATTGCCAGCATCAGAACCTGTGCTGGGTTCGGTCAGGCCCCATGCCCCTATCCATTCGCCTGTGGCTAACTTGGGCAAATAACGGTATTTCTGAGCTTCGTCACCAAACATCAATATATGATTGGTACACAGCGAGTTATGCGCCGCCATTGAAAGCCCAATGGCTGGATCTACCTTTGATAGCTCCACAATAGCCGTTACGTACTCTCGGTATCCCAAGCCTGCTCCACCCCATTGTTCAGGAACAAGCATACCCATTAAACCCAGCTCGCCTAATGAATGAAACAAGTCAACAGGAAAATGTTGTTTTTCGTCCCACTCACGCACAAAAGGTTTCATACGGCGTTCGGCAAACTCCCGCACCGTAGCGGCAATCATTTCTTGGTTTTCTTCCACTACATTGGTTATACTCATGATTTTGTTGATGATGTTTTGGGGTGAAATTACAACAAAAACTTGGGTTTCAAAAGTTCTTTGGCAAAATCTTAATATAAGCTAATTGTATCACAAAATTATACCAAATAAAATAGGGCGTTTAAGGGGTTTTGCCAAAGTATATTTATTGAAAAAAAACCATTTCTGCTGATTTTAAATCTTTACGCATCACTTTTCACAAAACTCCCCTATTTTTGTGGCATCTATTTGAATAGTACAATTTTAGTAATTTCCTGATAGGCTGTTTATACAGTATGCTGTCTATCTCTCACGCCATTATTTATTATTATATGAAAATTGCAGTTGTAGGAACAGGCTATGTTGGCTTAGTAACGGGTACGTGCTTTGCCGAAACCGGAAACCAAGTAACCTGTGTTGATATTGATGTCAAAAAAATTGAAAAGTTAACCAACGGCATTGTGCCGATTTACGAGCCAGGCCTCGAAGACATGTTTCACCGCAACGTTTCAGAAGGGCGTTTGCATTTTACAACCAACCTTGCCGAAGGCATCAAAGCAGCCAAAATTATTTTCTTGGCCTTACCCACTCCTCCCGGCGAAGACGGCTCCGCTGACCTCAAGTACATTTTAAAAGTAGCCGATGATTTGGGGCCACTTTTGGCTGATTATACGGTTATTGTGGACAAAAGTACCGTACCCGTTGGCACGGCTGAGTTAGTGAGAAGTCATATTGCTAAAAATGCGACGGTTGACTTTGATGTAGTGTCAAACCCAGAGTTTTTGCGAGAAGGTGTTGCCGTAGAGGATTTCATGAAGCCTGACCGAGTGGTGGTGGGTACTACTTCGCCCAAAGCCCGTGTTATTATGGAAAAACTCTATGCACCGCTGGTGCGCCAAGGTAATCCCGTAATTTTTATGGACGAACGCTCAGCAGAGATGACCAAATACGCTGCTAATGCGTTTTTAGCCATGAAAATTACGTTTATGAACGAAATCGCTAATTTATGCGAAAAAGTAGGTGCCGATGTGGACGCTATCCGCAAAGGCATTGGTACGGATAGCCGCATCGGAAAGCGGTTCTTGTTTGCTGGCATTGGGTACGGTGGTAGTTGCTTCCCCAAAGATGTGCAAGCCTTAGCAAAAACTTCTCTTGATTTTGACTACGATTTTCGTATTTTGAAATCGGTGATGGCCGTTAATGCAGACCAAAAAACCAAACTATTACCACATCTCAAAAACTATTTTGGTGGTGAGTTAGCTGGCAAAAATATAGCCGTTTGGGGCTTGGCCTTTAAGCCCTACACCGACGATATTAGAGAAGCTCCTGCGCTCGAAAACATCGAAACACTCCTTGCAGAAGGTGCGCAAGTACACGCCTACGACCCCGAAGCGATGGAAAATGTAAAAGAAATTTTTGGTGAAACCATCCGTTACGCCAAAAATCCTTACGAAGCCTTAGAAAACGCCGATGCCTTGATGATTTTTACGGAATGGCCGCAGTTTCGTACACCAGAGTTTGAAAAAATGGAGACCTTACTAAAAAATAAAGCCATCTTTGACGGGCGAAACCTCTACGAAAACAGTCAGATGCAGGAGTTGGGCTATACTTACATTAGTATTGGAAGGGAAAAAGTACTATGAAACGAATTCTCATCACCGGCGGTGCTGGTTTTTTAGGCTCACATTTGTGCGATAGATTTATTAAAGAGGGTTACCATGTAATAGCAATGGATAACCTCGTGACCGGCGATTTGAAAAACATTGAGCATTTGTTCAAACTGCCCAATTTTGAGTTTTATCATCACGATGTTAGCAAATTTATCCATGTACCAGGCGAGTTAGACTATATCTTACACTTTGCCTCGCCAGCATCTCCTATTGACTATTTGAAGATTCCGATTCAGACCATGAAGGTTGGTTCGCTCGGAATCCACAACTGCTTAGGCTTGGCAAGGGTCAAAAACTCACGGGTACTAATTGCCTCTACATCAGAAGTTTATGGCGACCCAGCTATTCACCCTCAGCCCGAAGATTATTGGGGCAATGTAAACCCCATTGGCCCACGAGGCGTGTATGACGAAGCCAAGCGTTTTCAAGAGGCCATGACCATGGCTTATCATCGGTATCATGGTTTGGAGACCCGCATCGTACGGATTTTTAATACCTATGGCCCTCGAATGCGCCTAAACGACGGACGGGTATTGCCTGCTTTTATTGGACAGGCACTCCGTGGCGAAGACCTCACAGTGTTTGGTGATGGCTCACAAACTCGCTCATTTTGTTATGTGGACGATTTGGTAGAAGGTATTTTTCGCCTTTTGATGAGTGACTATGCGTACCCCGTGAACATTGGGAATCCTGCCGAAATTACGATTGGTCAGTTTGCCGAAGAAATCATCAAACTAACCGGAACAACACAGCAGGTTATTTACAAACCACTCCCACAAGACGACCCCAAACAACGCCGCCCCGATATTACCAAAGCACGAGAATTATTAAATTGGGAACCACAAATCTTACGAGCCGAAGGACTGCGGAGGACTTACGAATACTTTAAGACCCTTCCGGCAGAAGAATTACACAAAGCTGCCAATTATCGGTTTGGATCACCGTATTAGACAAGACAATGAGAGATGAGACAAGAGAAGGTACCAGATAGGGGATTACAAGATTTCACAGTTTGGCTCTGCCATCATTTGATTTATAGGTCAATTTATTGAGATAAAACACCTCTCGCTGAGAGGTGTTTTTATCATTGGTACTTTCAATTTTTTGAAAGCCCCATGCTAAAAAATATTGATCGTACCAAGCCGAAAGGCTGGCGTTGTCGGCAAAAAGTATCTTTTCGTTTTCGTAAGTGGTTTTTACTTCAAACTCTTCTTTTTCTTTAACCACTTTGCTACCGCTTATCAATTGTGTGTTGATCTTGCCTTCTTTGGGATAAGCCAATACCAAACGGTTTTGCTGGTAGCTAATCTGCACTTGTTGACCCAACTGATTGGTTTCGAGGTCTTGCAATGGAAAACTATTATCCCAGCGCAGGTTACCGTCTTTGTCGAAGCCACAAATTAAGGCGTGGGTATATCTAAAGCCATTTACTCGATCTCTACTAGTCCGGGTCACGGGATTAGTGATGTTGCCAGTACTGTAATACTGTGGATAAAATGACTCCGCTACCAGTATCAGTTCGTCAGGTGTTTTCACAAAATCATGTACCAATACCATGTACCTGAAATGCGCCTCTTTGCCTTCCTCTTTTTTACGAGCTATTTTTTCTTGAATTTTTTGCTGGCGTTTGGGTTTCATGTAATTAAAAAAGTTGGCCATCTCCGAAAACTCAATGTATTTTACAGGAAAACTCTCATCGCCTTTTACCTTTGTCACATAAATCCCTTGCGAATACGACGAACAACTGGCGGCATAACTCCCTATCACCAAGTATTCGTCTTGACGAATGGGCATGAGTTTACCTGTTAGTAGAGTACGGTCTTCATTAGCAGGGAAGGCATTGGTAAAGAGCAACTTACCGTCGTAAGCATATCGCCTAATGGTAAGTTGACAGCCTGTTTTGAGCTTGAGTGACCTCGAAAAAACAATCACTTGTTGAGCTTCGTTATCTACCTCTAAGTCCACAATTTCCATGTTGCTTGTGTAGATTGCGGGCAATACTTTGGTGCTTTTATCAAAAAAGCTAAACATCGCCACAACGGGCTTTTCTCGATACTTTCCGGCCAAAATTGCCGTATTGCCCAATACTTTAAAATGTGATACTACCTCTACTCCCAAAATTTGGCCCTCTATTTCATCGGTTTCGCCAGTGCTGAGGTCGAGGCGGTGGATAGAAATATCGTCGCTGTCGGGGTCGCCAAAGAGCCAAAACAAATACTGCTTGTTATGATAAGACAGCAAAGGATTTTTGCCAAAACCTACTTTGAATTCTGCCTTCCATTTTTCTTTGAGTTGAGTATCGTATTTAGTAAACTTCCAAACAAACGGGCTGGCAGAAAAATAGTCTGTCTTCTTGATGGTAACCAGCACCCCTTCGTTTTCGAGTGGCGTTACATCAAACTCTTCTTCGTCTTTGACATCTTTGGCTAACTCTACCCGCAGCGACTGCTCCAATTGCCCAAATGCCTTCGGAACGGTTATCCATAACAGCAAAAAGAGTAGGTAATTCGTTTTTTTCATGGCATAAATCGGGCTTTATACCCCCAAAGTAAAGAAAATCAAGCAAAGATTGTTGTAAGAACGCACAAATTCATAAAAAAGCGTATTGAATTTAACAATCATTTAGTTTGAAGCTTTATCTTGATAAAATTTTCGCCGTAAGTTGAGCAGCTAATGCTTCTAAGTCTGTGTCAAGCTGTGTTTTGCTGGTTGCAAGCACCTGTTGCTTCATAGTATTGGGTAAACGCTCAAAACCACAAAAAGCTCCTAAAATACCACCTGCCACTGCCGACGTGGTGTCGTTGTCTCGCCCAAAATTAACGAGAAAAATAAGTGTTTTTTCAAAATCAAAATCACTAAACAACATGGCCGTTAGCACTTGTAGGTGTATTTCACCAGCATGGAAAGGCATATCTTGATTTTTGGCATCGAGTAGTTCAAAGGATTTTTGCATCCGAGCCAAATAAAGAGTATCTGTTTTGAAGTTTTTCGGAAATCTTAGCTTTGATAAATCTATGTCTTTGGGTTGCAACTTATTGGCCTGCTCTACAATGAGACGTGCCTCTCGCAAGAGTCGAAAAGCCACCCGCCCCACCAAGCGGCTTTTGTAGTAGCCTTGTGGGTCAATTGCCCTGAATACAGCAATGAGGTCTTCTTTACGGGCGTTTTTTTTCATACCAGCGGCTGTCATGGCTGCTGCCAAGGAACTAATGTCACGGGCATAACCAATATCAAACAAGCTCACTTTGTACATTTGTTGATAGGCTTCACTGGGATTTTCGGGATAAAAGGCCCCTATGGCTGGAGCATACAGTAGCCCAGCACAAACCATTTCGCCTCCATAAAAACGGCTCAGTGCATCGTTGTAAGCGGCATAGTCTTGGGCAGTATAAGGCCGAGCCACCTGTGCCCATTCTTGTAGCCACGCCATGCGGCGGGCACCATCTTCAAAGGGTTCGGGAGAGTAGCTATCGGTGTCTTTTAGGTTCTGAATATCGCTTTTATATTGATTGACAAGATGTTGTGCAAATTGGCGGGCATTCAATTTGCCAGAATTAGCCCCTGAAAGCAAGTATTCAATCGTTAGTTTTTTCCAGCGGGTATCGTCGGTAGTGCCGCCAGCGGGGAGGTTCCAAGCCCATGTTCCTTCGGCAGAGGGTTCTCGCACCATGGAGTCGAGCCGATCTACAAAGCCATATTCCAAACGAATCATTTCACGGGACCACATTTCGGTAGGTGCTCCCATGGCATCGCCAATGGCCGAGCCTACCAGCATTCCCAACACCTTATCGTACAATTCAGCACGAGTAAGCGAAAGTTTGGGAACAGGGGTGTTGTCAAATTTTTCGGGCTGGTCAGCACTACAAGCTAACAAAACCACGATGCAAATAATACTGGTCAAATAGCGCACAGCGAGAGAAAGAAAACGTTTGGGCTAAACTAAGTATTCTCCTACAATTTAACAACCACTATCTTAACCGCTTACTCAATCACGGCTTAAATTATTGGTAAACAGGCCGTTGAACTATACCTTTGGCCACACAAATATTTCAAAGCCATGTTCTTTTCAAACCTCGACCCTACGCTCGAAAAACTCCTCATTGGAGTCTTTTTTTTCGCTATCTACTGGTTTGTTTTGCGCCGTTACAACTCATTAGGTTTGCGGATGTTTGTGATGTTTTTGTTGGTAGCAATGGCCATGGCTTTTTGGCTTTACCAAGATGAGCAAGCCCTACAATCACTTCAAGATCACGGGCAAACCTACCAAGCCCTTGTTCTTGAAAAACAAAAAACAATGGCGGCCAACACTTCCTCAATGGACAATTCAGTGAAACTTTCATTCCAAACAACCGAGGGCAAAACCATCGAGCAAAGTACCAGCGAATATGTTTCAGACGGAGAATATGCTCGCTTTGAAGTAGGTAAAACCATAGAGGTACTCTATGACCCTACATCGGGCGTGGTGTATGTAGGCGAAAGTCTTACTCGTTTCAAGAACGATAAGTGGATTTTGTATGTAGCAGTTGCTTTTTTTGCGCTGATTGGTGCTGTAATTGGGTGGTTCACACGTGGTTACAAGGTAGGCGTACACGAAGATACAGGCGACGAATATTTAGAAAAAGACGGAAAAATAGTGCTGGACGAACGAAAATCACCCTTAGCTCGAACCGTCAAACGAGTGAATATAGTGTCTAAGCTGATGCAGGTTTTTGGAAAACATTGAGATGATAAAAAGGTCAGAACGTCGGCAAGCAGTTCCACTGGGGGTTAAACGCCTGACGGCAAGTCCTCGCCGACGTTACACGATTAACGGATTACGCAGTAGTTTCAAATTTTCGCTTGAAATAGCCAAACGAAAATACCAACAATCCCAATGAAATGACAGGCATGAGGTAGGCAAATTGAACATAAAAATTGACCCAAGAAATGCCGCCACCTCCAAAATTTTTGATTAGCACGATTACAACGCTACCCAAATATCCTGCAAAATCAGCCATGTAGAGCAAGAAACCGACATTGCTCTTACGACGCATTACGGCTATCAATCGTTCAAAAAGGGTGCAGTTATAAGGCACATAGGCCAAGTAAATACCCAAGCCCACCCAAATCATCCAGGCCACGGGTGACATTACACCAGCCTGAAAAACCCAAGTTGCTATGGCAACCATTAACATACCCACACTTATAAAGGTTAGGTTTAGCCAATACGCCATACGGTTGTCTTTGACAATAAACAAAAAACCCGCTAATACCGTGATAGCCAACCCAACCATGGTTTCGGTAAAGCTAAAAACACCAAAATCTTGTACACCCAGTTCCTTAAAAATTTCTACAGCAAAATTATCTCTCACGTCTCGCAGAATGGTCACAAAAATATAAACCAAAATGAGCGAAATCAGACCAGGAGCTAACAATCCAAAGAACTCCTTACGTTCGGTAGCACTCATAGGAACTCGCTCGGTACGAAGTCGCTCGTCTTCTGCAGTGGGCGGTGGAGCTTGGCTCAAAAGCCAAATAGCCAGTAACAATAAAGGTAAAAACAAAATTCCTGCCCAAAAAGGCATCCAATAATCGCTCAGTCCTACGTCCATAATGAGCCACCGACCTACAGATTTAACCACCCCCGACGACACAATAAAACTCACACAAAGCCCTGCCCCGAGGATTTCAGTTACTTTTCGGCCTTCTAAATAGCCAAATACCAAGCCGTAAATCATGCCCAGAGGTAAGCCATTAAAATACATAAAGATACAATTGTAAGGAGCAGGCACAATGGCAAAAAACAACAAAGAAATCAGCGCAGCACTTACAAAAAACAACAGCATTTTACCCCTTCGCTCAGGTTTTACTTCCGAAATTACCTTAATTCCCAGCCCCTTAGAACTCGCATAGCCTAATACATGGGCGATAACTAACACAATTTTGTAGTCAATTCCCCACAGCGTCATGCCTTCAAAAGTAGCAGCGGTAAAAGGCTTCCGCAAGGCATATACACAAAAATAGGTAGTAAATGCCGTAAGCGTAAGATACACCGTAAGGGCTGTTGATGACAGTTTGGCAAGCGATTGGCGGAAGTTCATAGCGTTTAAATTTGATGCAACATAACGAAAAACCCAATCAGTAGCGTGAAGAAGCAATGAAGAATCAGTTAAAGATTTAACACTGCTTTCACGGCTTGTTCAAAGATTTTATGAATATTTGCCAAAACAATTTGCCGACCAGCGGTCGGAGTTACACCATGAGCGCAATTCAATTAGTTGTTTTTGACATGGCTGGCACAACCATGCAAGACCACCACGAAGTAGAACAGTGCTTTGCACAGGCTTGTCGAAATACCGGATTGTTGGTATCCGACGAGCGTATTTTGGCTTTACAAGGCTATGCCAAAAACAAGGTTTTTCAGCTACTTTGGGGGGAACAAATTGGAGAGGCACATCCCGAATTTGCGAAAAATGTAACTGTTTCGTATGATACATTTCGGTTAATTCTGGAAGAATACTACCATACTCATCCTATTTTGCCCACCGAAGGATGTTTGGAAATCTTTTCTTTTTTGAGAGAACAACACATCAAGATTGCACTCACCACTGGTTTTTATCGGAAGGTCACTAACATTATTTTGGATAAATTAGGCTGGCTCAATGGCTTAGATGCCAATCACCTGAACACCTCTGGCAAGGCATTGATTGATGTTTCGGTTACTTCTGACGAAGTAGCAATGGGCCGCCCCGAGCCTTATTTAATTCAGCGAGCTATGCACTTATTGGGAGTATCAGACCTCCAAGCAGTTATCAATATTGGTGACACCCCTTCTGACCTTGAGTCGGGCCTGCGGGCGGGGGTACGGCTTTCACTGGGGGTAGTGAATGGTACGCATACTCGTCAACAATTGTCCGTTTATCGAAATGATGGATTACTGCCCAATATAGCCGCTTTGCAAGAAGTGATTAAAAAAATGGGTTGAGGATATAGCATAATTTCTTCATCTTTGCAGAAACCTTTCTGTATAACATGAAAAAAATATTATTAAGCACATTGTTCAGTCTTGCTGTCTCTTTTGTAGCATTTGCCCATTCACCTGCCGATACCATTACTACATCGCAAGCTGGCAACTATCTTGAAAAACACATTGTTCTTGTTGGGAAAATGATTAGCTATAAAGAATCATTCAAAGAAGGCAACAAAACCAAAAGGATTTTTATAAACGTAGATAAAGACTATCCCAATAATCCAGTTCAAATAGTGTATTTTTTAGATATAACGGAACAAACACCTGATTTAAGCAGTTATCTAAATCAAAAAATATCAGTCCGAGGTAAATTATCAGAATACCGAGGAAAACTTGAATTAAAAATAAACGAGCTATCTCAACTCCAAATAATTTCAACAAAACCATGATTAAACGTCACGCAACAGCCGTTTGGAACGGCTCTGGCAAAGAAGGAAACGGCGTACTTTCATCGCAAAGTACCGTTTTGAGCAATACTCCCTATTCATTTAATATGCGTTTTGGTGATGTGCCAGGCACTAATCCCGAAGAACTCATCGCTGCGGCTCATGCAGGCTGTTTTGCCATGAAACTCAGCTTCGTGTTGGGTTCAAAAGGCTTCACTGCTGACGAAATCAACGCCAAAGCTACAGTTACGCTTGACCCTGCTCTTGGTACCATTGTAACCAGTCATTTGGTTGTATCAGCCAAAGTACCTGGCATGAGTGCCGAAGACTTTGCAGAGGCTGCTGCCGATGCCAAAGCCAATTGCCCTATCTCTAAATCGCTCACAGCAGCGGTTTCGATGGAAGCAACTTTGGTGTAAACCAAAAATATTTGACAAAGTAAAACGGGAAAAGCACATAGCATCTTTCCCGTTTTTTTATGAACGTGGTCGCCTAAGCAGGCCATTGGTTAGTAAAATCCCTATCATAACCAGTATTCCTCCAATAATTGTAGAAATCGTTAGGCTTTCACCCAAAAAGATGACAGCAATGAGTACTGCAAATACTGGCGTTAGATTACCCACAACAGTAGTTTGGGCCGCTCCGAGTTTCTTGACAGCGTCATAAAACCAAATATAACCCAGGGCGGTGGCCGTAATGCCCATATAAATAACCGCCACCCACGACTGCCAAGAAGCATTGGGAATGCTACCAGCAATGCCATGCTGCCAAGCTGGGATTACCAACAGCAAACATCCAATAGCTGCCGAATAAGCGCTTAGTGTCAAAGGTTCAATTGTTGTTAATACCACTCGCCCCAACAAAGTATATACTGTCCAAGCAACTACACTCCCAAAAATAAGGATTTCGCCAAGACCCCAAGAAGCTCCTGTAAAAAAAGAATTGAAGTTGCCACGACTAATGACAGTGATGGCCCCTACCAAAGAAATCAAGATGCCTATCCACTTAATCAGCGTGATTCTTTCTTTGAAAATCAGCCAACTGGCCACAGCAACGGTAATAGGCGAAAACGCCACCAACAACGAAGCCCGTATGGTAGGCATGTACTGAATACCACTAAAAAACAGGACATTATAGAGAAAAACGCCAGTAAAAGAAGAGAGCAAAACCATTCGCCACTGCCACACAGTAAGAGAGGGGAATGTGCCATTGGCTCGATAAAGCACTATTAACAAGATGGTTGCACCCACCAAAAAACGAATCAATGCCGCCGAATAAGGGTCGAATGATTGAATGGCAAATTTACCCATCGCAAAATTAGAACCCCAAAAAAAGACCGTTGCTACAAGTTTGATATAAGTAAGACGCATGAAGAAAAAGTGATTTCTTCAGCAACGGAAATGCAAGCAAGAAGGTTCTACTCTACTCAATACTCACTTCTCAAGACCCAATATTCAAGACTAATCACATTTCCTTCGTCTCGTATTTCTTGGGAGCCCACAAAAAACTAAATGCTTCGGCACCTTCTTTTGTATGAATCTTATGATGAATGTAGTGCGCACGCATGATGCGCTTCATGTATCGGCTCTTAGCCACAAACTTAATTTTGATGCGCCGATGCACAATCACATCATGAAACATAAAATACGCAAAACCATAACACAACACACCCAAGCCAATGTAGGTCATTACTTCCCAACCTGGAACAAAAGCCCCCACAGAAAAAAAACTGATAGAGCAAATTGCGAACACTACGGCGAACAAATCGTTTTTCTCGAAAAAGCCTTTGTGATGGCGGTGGTGGTCTTCATGCCATATCCACATGAAACCGTGCATGATGTATTTATGAGTAAACCACGCCATAAACTCCATGAAGATGAAAACCCCTACTACAATAAGAAATTTAACTAATAATGACATATTAATAATGCTTTTGGTGAACTACGGACTAAACATAATGTATTGGCAGATTGTTATACAAAGATAGCGTGATTTTCTAAATCGTCGCAGAAAATAGCCTAAAATGCTCCGTTCAAATTCCATTCATCTCAACCTATTCAATATTCTCATAAATTTTCATCAAATATCCATCCAAATCATTTACTTTTGGTTAAACATTTGGTTTTCAACAAAATAAACAACCATGGCAACCTTTAAACTAAAAATCAACGGGCGAGAATACCAAACCGATGCCTCACCCGACACCCCGTTACTTTGGATTTTGCGTGACCATTTGGGCCTATTAGGTACTAAATATAGCTGCGGCATGGCCATGTGTGGTGCTTGCACTGTTCATGTTAATGGCGAAGCCACCCGCTCCTGTGTGTTGCCTGTTTCGTCGGTTAGTGCAGCAAAGATTACAACCATTGAAGGACTGTCTGAAAAAGGCGACCATCCTGTACAAGAAGCATGGAACGAAATAGATGTGCCTCAGTGTGGCTACTGCCAAGCAGGACAAATGATGACAGCTGCTGCTTTTCTGAAAAGCAATCCGAAGCCAACACTTGAAGAAATTGAAAGTGCCATGTCGAGCAATTTGTGCCGTTGCGGTACGTATCACCGCATCAGAGAAGCCGTTCAATTAGCCTCAACCAAGATGAAGTAATTAACCGTTATCTGTTAACCGCTATCTGGATTTGATGCAAAGTACAAGTTATTGATTAGCAACAATGGTAGTCCCAAAGATGTAATGCTGAATAATGGTCTGACGGAACGTCTGACCTGAAAATGGCATAACAATTTTAGTACAACCACAACAACTTAACTCTAATAGCGAAAAGTAGATACAAAAATCACTCACGACACAATGAAAAATAACATACAAAATAGCCGACGAGATTTTCTGAAATCAACAGCATTGGCCACAGGTGGGCTGATGTTGAGTTTCAATTGGTTTGGCAAAGAGGCCTTTGCTACCCATGCCCTTGCTGGCACAGACTTTAATTTTAATGCCTATTTATCTATACAATCAGACGGATTAGTAACCATTTTTTCGCCTAATCCTGAGATTGGCCAAGGCATTAAAACGGCTTTCCCGATTATTGTAGCCGAAGAGTTGGACGTAGATTGGGCAAAAGTAAAAGTGTTACAGGCTCCCTTAGATACTAAGAAATTTGAACGCCAAGTGGCAGGTGGCAGTGGTTCTATCCCTCACTCTTGGAAACGCCTTCGCAAGGCTGGTGCTACGGCCAGATACCTGCTCATTGAGGCAGCAGCCAAGCGTTGGAACGTGCCATCATCGGAATGCTCAACCGAAAAAAGCTTCGTGATTCATGCCGCTTCTGGCAAAAAACTAAGCTATGGCGAATTAGCTGCTGAAGCGGCTCAAATTACGCCACCAGCAGACGTAAAGCTCAAAGAATCAAAAGATTTCAAACTCATTGGCTCTACGGTTAAAGGCGTTGATAATCAGGAAATTTTGACAGGAAAACCTTTGTTTGGGCTTGATTTTTATCGAGAAGGAATGCTGTTTGCCATGATACAGCGACCGCCTGCCTTTGGTCTCAAGCTCAAATCAATTGATGCCACAGCAGCCAAAGCAATAGCAGGTGTGGTAGATGTGGTTTCGTTTAAAAACAAAGTAGCTGTGGTAGGCAAGTCCACTTGGGAAGTAAAAAAAGGCCGTGATGCCCTCAAAATAGAATGGGAAAAAGATGGCTCACTCGAAAGCAGCGACGACCACAATCGGATATTTAAAGAACTGCTCAATGCTGACAAAGCCGAAGTTCGGCGCAAAGATGGGGACATAGAAGAAGCCTTCAAAACAGCATTTAAAGTGGTAGAATCGGAATATCAGTGCCCCTTTTTGCCGCATAATCCGATGGAACCGATGAACTTTTTTGCCCATGTAAAAGCAGATAGTGTCGAATTGGTTGGCCCTACGCAAACGCCTCAAAACGCTCAAAATCAAACAGCTAAACTTTTGGGAATTGCTCCCGAAAAAGTAACCGTTGAGCTTACTCGCATGGGTGGAGGTTTTGGCCGACGCTTGGGTACAGATTATGTGCTGGAAGCCGCCGAATTATCGAGCCTCATTAAAGCCCCTGTTAAAGTAATGTGGACTCGTGAAGACGACATGACTGGCGGTAGCTATCGCCCAGCAGTGCGTTATCGTTTCAAAGCAGCCTTAGACAAACAAGGCAACATGATTGGCTACTCGCTCAGAGGCGTAGGCATCAATGCTGGCAATCCGACCCGTGAAAACAACTTCCCGGCTGGTGCGGTCTCTAACCTTTTGATTGATTCGCTCGAACATAAGTCACCCATTACCACTGGTCCGTGGCGTGCGCCCATTACCAACTTTTTGGCCTGTGCCGAGCAGTCATTCTTAGACGAAGTAGCCCTTGCCGCTGGCAAAGATGCCGTACAGTTCCGCTTAGAGTTGTTAGATAAAGCCAAAACTGCCCCTACCGGAGCCATCCGCTACGACATTGACCGCATGAAAGCCGTGATTGAATTGGCAGCTGAAAAATCGGGCTGGAGCAAGAAGAAAAAAGGCGTGAGTTTGGGTTTCAGTGTGTATTTCTCACACGCTTCGTATGTAGCGCAAGTGGCAGAAGTAGTAATGAAGAAAGGTAAGCCTGTTTTACAGAAAATCTATGCTGCTGTTGACTGCGGCGTAGTGGTGAACCAAAGTGGTGCAAGAAACCAAGTAACTGGCGGCATTGTAGATGGCATTGGCCATGCCATGTACGGCAATTTGACCTTTAAAGAAGGCGCACCCGACCAGAAAAATTTCAATGCTTTTCGCTTGATACGGATGAACGAAATTCCTGAAATAGAAGTAAGTTTTGTCAACAACGGCATTGACCCAACAGGATTGGGCGAGCCAGCTTTACCTCCAACCGGTGGCGCTGTTGCCAATGCCATCTTTAAGGCAACGGGCAAACGCCTTAGAAATCAACCTTTTGTGCAAGAAGACGAAAAAATGTTTCAGAGTGTTTAAAATGCGTAATAGAATTAATTTTTGTGACTATCCATGCGGCAGAGCCGCCATCGGTTAATAGTTATTACCTGTCGCATCCCATTTTGCGCCATAGGTGCAAGCGGAGCGAAGTGTTCTCTCTCGTTAGAATCTTTGAGTGCTGTCAAAATTTTAACACTATATTTATGGTAAAAGAAAGAAAATCAACCAATTTTAGGTTGATTTTTTTGTTATCGTATGAAACGACTCCTCTGTTTGTATTTTTTACTGGTTTCCTTGTTTTCTTCTAATAGCTTCGCACAATTATCACCACAAATACAAGGGGATAGCTGGAAAGAAGTACAAAAGAACAAAAAAGGGACTATCTCAGTCGTTTGGGATGGCATTGATCCCTTTATTTTCAGGGCAAAAAACGGTCAACTCATGGGTGTAGAATATGAAGTAATGGAGTCGTTTGCTCGTTATGTGCGCCATAAGTATGATATTGACCTGAGCATCAACTGGGTAGATGCTCAGGGTTTTCAAAACATCATTCCTTTTATGCGTAATACCACCAGAAAAGGTGTTTTTGGTATGGCCTACTTCTCCATTACCGACGAGCGTAAGCAATTTGTAAAATTTACACCCCCTTATATGCCAGACCTTAATGTGCTGGTTACTAACAACAACCTACCCAATTACCTAAGCGAGCGTTTGTTTGCCGACGACATCAAACGGCTTAATGCTTACACGATGGCGAATACTTCGATGTCGCAAGACTTGCAAGTATTGCAACAACGGTTTTATCCACCGCTTTATATCAATGCTTCGCTACGTGACGACTATGAAGTACTCGAAAAAATTTCGCATGATAATCAAGCCTTTGGTTACTTGCCGCTTGCCATTTATATTGTAGGGCTGCAGAAGGGCATCAAGGTAAAAAGACAACCGGTACTAACCATCAAACGGCCTGGTTTTGCAGCAGTGTATCCGCTTCACAGCGATTGGGACGAGCCCGTTAATGAGTTTTTTAATAGTATTGAAAGCAAACTACTCACCGAAAAAATCATCCGTACTTACCTTGGCAATCAGATGGCTGACTTGGTACTCGAAATAACTACCCCTGACAGCCTTAATAAAGGAAAACGCGACCTTGAACTGCTTCGATTAGAGAAAGAGATTGTGACACAACGCCTGCTTGATTCGGGTGTTGAGGTCGAAAATCAGAAATTATTGCGCAATTTATCTTTTGTTGGGGCTGCCCTCATCCTGTTGTTAAGTATTTTTTTATTTGTGCGTCATCGTACTACCCAACGGTTAAGCAAACAATTATTGGCACAAAACGACATCATTTCTAATCAAAAACAAGCCATTGAGCAAGTCAATAATCAGCTCGAAATGAAGTTATTACAAGCACAAATGAGTCCTCATTTCATGGCTAATTCACTCAGAGCAGTTCAAGAATTAGTCAAACAAGGGCAAGGACCCAAAGCACTCGAGTACGTGAATGGCTTAGAACTTTTTTCGGAAATGCTTTTGCACAATGCCGAAAACCCAACAACGCCCATTGCAAACGAAATAAAGCTACTCAACCAATACCTAAGTCTTGAAAAAATCCGTTCGACAGATGCCTTTGATTTTAACATTATGAGTGACGAGAGTCCCGAAATCATGCAAGCCAGCCTACCGTCGTTTATTATTCGTCCCTTTGTTGAAAAAGCCTTAGAACAAGTAACTGCCAATGAAAATAAAGGTTTTTTGCATCTACAATTCACTCGACGAGGCAATCAATTGGTTGTCAAATTACAGCATAGTGGCAATACCAGCCCCCTTGTTGATGACTTGCTACAAACTCGTCTGAACGTATTGAAACGACAAGGCAAAACAGTAGAAATCAACACATTACCACTTAAAAACCTTCAAGGTCATTCCACTGGTATTCAACAAGAAATTATCTTACCCTTAGATTGGTAAGTATAAAGGCAATCAATTTTCACCTTAATTCAGTCCCTAAACCCCCATGAAACACTTCATTACCTTACTCCTTTTTTGCTTAACAATTGGTTTTGCTTCGGCGCAAAAGAAAAAAAACACCAAAGCAGAACCTGTTCTCCCTCCTACCCTCGTCACGCATACCGATGCCAAAACTCGACTGGCACAGTTTGAGGCGCACGTAAAAATGAAGAACGAATCGCCGCACAAGAGTTTGCGCTGGCGATTCATCGGCCCCGACAACATCAGTGGGCGAATTACCGACGTAGAGGCTGTAACAGGCAACAAAATGCTCATTTATGCCGCTACTGCTACGGGTGGTCTGTGGAAAACAACCAATGCAGGCATTACGTGGGAATCGCTCATGGACGAAGCCCCAACTGCATCTATTGGCGATGTGGCACTTGCACCATCTAATGCCAATATTGTATATGTGGGTACGGGTGAATGCAATATTTTTAGAGCTTCGTTGGCTGGTCTTGGGATGTTTAAGTCCACCAACGGCGGCAAATCTTGGGAACATCTGGGACTGGAAGAAACCCATACCATTTCAAAGGTACTTGTACATCCTACCAATCCTGACATTGTATATGTGGCCGCTTCGGGCAATGAATGGACATACAACCCCGAACGAGGAGTTTATAAAAC